>DATKRM010000278.1:0-13647 GCA_035532195.1 Solirubrobacteraceae bacterium | reverse complement strand
CCACGCTGGCGGCCTGCCTCGGGGCGGCGGCGGTGGTGGTAACCAGGCGCTACGGCTATCTCAGCGGGCTGGTACGCGGTCTGGCCTTCTGCGTCATGGCCACCGCGGCGGTGCTGGTGGCTTACGTGCTGCCGGCTGTGCTGGGCGTGCTCAGCCGCGGGACGGTGCTGGCCGCGGCGTTCCTGTGTCTCGCCGCGTCCTGGGTCTTGAACCGGGGGGTCGCCCCGGCCCGGCCCGACGCCGATCCACCCCGGGAGATCGGCAGCCGGATGTCGGTGGCCGTCGCGGTGGTGGGGATTCTCGTGCTGATGACCTATGAGGCGACCCGCGCGCGCTACCTGATCGGACGGCCGGTCACCGACATCGACATGCTGGGCTTCCACCTGCCCGGCGTGGCGCGGTTCATCCAGACCCAGACTCTGTGGCACGTGGATCAGTTCCTGCCCGGCTTCGCCACCGCCCAGTACCCGCACAACGGCGATTTCCTGATTCTGGGCGTCGTGCTCCCGTGGCACGAGATGGCGTTCGCCCGGGTCCCGGCGATCCTGTTCTTCGTCGTGGCTGGCCTGGCGGTGTACGCGCTGGCCGTGGAGCTGGGTGCGCGAAGGGCCCCCGCGGCGACGTTCGCCGCGCTGGCGCTCGCCGTTCCCCCGCTGTCGAATTTTGCTCTGGAGGGCTTGCCCGACGACACGGCGGTGGCGCTGGTGGCCATCGGCTGCTTGTTCCTGGTCCGTCACTGCCGCACACGCCGCCCCGGCGAGCTGGTCCTGGCCGGCCTGTCGCTGGGCCTGGCGCTGGGCGCCGAGTGGTTCGGCCTCACCGCCACGGCGGTGATCGTCGTGGTGTGGATCGCCCGCCGCCTGCCGGCGCCGCAAACCCGCCGGGGCTGGTTTCGGGACGCTCTGGGGCTGCTGGCCATGATCCTGGCCGGCGGGGGCCTGTGGTTGCTGCGCAACCTGATCGAATCCGGCAACCCGTTGTATCCCAAGGCCATCTCGCTGGCTGGAGTGACCGTGTTCTCCGGGTCCCGGGGGGACGTCATCGATCGCTTCGGCTACTCGATCTTCGACTATCTGTTCAAGCCGCACATCCTGCGCACCTACATCTATCCCGGCTTCAAGACGCAGCTGGGGTTGGCCGGCCTCCTGCTGCTCGTCCTGGTGGTGTTCGGGCTGGCCTCATGGTTGCGTCGCGGCTGGCGGGCCAACGGCGCCGCGCTCCGGGCCGGCGCGGTCGCGGTCCTCGGGCTCCTGGTCATCTACGCCGTCACGCCCGGGACGGCATACGGGCTGAAGAACGTGCCCATCGAGGCCCACGTCACGATCCGCTGGCTGACTCCGACGGTGGCTCTGGCCGCGGCCGTGGCCGCTGCCTCGTTGCGCTGGCTGGGCAAGTGGACCCTGCTGGTGGAACTCGCGGCGCTGGTGGCGCTCGGCTGGGCGGTGGATCACGGTCCGCCCGTGCCGCGCGGCCCGGCCGTGGTCATCGGGCTGGTCCTCACCGCGCTTTTCGCCGCGGCGCTGATCGCGGCGCGCGGCCGCCGGTGGCGTGTCTCGCCCCTCGGCGGGGCGGGGCTGGCCGCCGCCGCGCTGATCGGGCTGGTCATCCTGGGACGTATTGACCAGCACCGCGTGGACAGCCACGGTTACGCCTCCTCTGACCCGGTGTTCGCGTACATCGACCGATACGCCCCGTCCGGTCATCGCATCGGCTTGACTGGCTCGACCGGGGCGACACCAGGCCTCGCTCCGACGCTCCCGGCGTTCGGGCCGCGCCTGGGCAACGTGGTGACCTACGTCGGCCCCCGGGTCGTGCACAGCGTGGAGGTGCCGGGGCGCGAGATCCAGTTCCTGCACGAGCTGCAGAGCGGGCGCTACGACCTGCTGATGATCGGCCTGCCCTACGCCGGGCAGACAGATGTCTGGGCTCGGAGCCTGGGCTTCCGCCAGCTGGTCCGGAGCGACCGGCTGGCGCTCTACGCGATTCCGCCCGGCGCATGAGCCCCCGCGGCTGGCTCGACATCGCACCGCTGTATTCGCTGGTCCAGAACCTGCTCGGGGCGACCGCGGTCCGTCGGCATTTCCTGACGGAATACGTCCGGCCAAAGCCCGGCGAACGCATCCTCGACCTGGGCTGCGGACCCGGCGACGTCGTGGCCTGGTTGCCGCCCATGGACTACCTGGGGATCGATCTCAACCCGGGCTACGTGCGCGCCGCCCGCCGCCGGTACGGCTCCCGGGGCCGGTTCCGGCAAGCGGATGTGCGCACGCTGGCGGCAGACGATCTGGGCCGGTTCGACGTGATCATCGCGATCGGAGTCCTCCACCATCTGTCCGACCCGGAGGCTTCGCAGATGATCGCGTCGGCGGCGGGGCTGCTGGCCCCGGGAGGCCGGCTCGTGACCCTTGATCCCGGGCACAGCCCCGAGGCTCCCCGCACGGCTAGCTGGCTGCTGGCCCGAGATCGCGGCGACACGATCCGCTCGGCCGACGGCTACCGCGCCCTGGCCCACCCGGGCTTTCACTCGGTGGAGAGCCACGTGCACCACGACCTGGCGCGCGTGCCGTACACGCACGTGGTTCTAGTGTGCCGCCAGCCCGTCTCAGCGCCCTAGCGGGCCGACGAACGCAGCTCCTCGTACAGCGCCAGGTACCGGTCGGTGAACCGTTGCGCGGAGAACCGCTCGGCGTGCTGACGGCAGCGGCTCGGTGTCTGGGGATCGGTCAGCAGCTCCATCGCCTCGAGCACCGCGCGGGCCAGCGCGTCGGGCTCGGGGCGGTCGAACAGCCGCCCCACCTCCGGGTCGTCGACCACCTCGGGGATGGCGGCGTGGGCGTAGCCCACCACCGGTGTCCCGCAGGCCAGCGCCTCCACCAGGACGAGTCCGAACGCCTCATCCACCGACGGCAGCACGGCCACCCAGGCCTCGGCATAGGCCCGCGCCAGCGCCGGGCGGTCGTCCAGATCCACCCACTCGACGCCCGCGGCGTCCACCTCGACCCCCGCTCGCCGCGCCGCCTCCAGATCACGGGGGCGGGACAGGATGAGCCGGGCCTTGGGGTGGCTGCGCCGGATGCGGGACAGCGCCGATACGAGCAGGCCCACCTGCTTGCGGGGAACCTCCGCCGCGGCGCTACACACGATGACCGGGTCCGGGTGACGGTGCCCCGCCGGGGCGAAAGCGTCAAGGTTTACCCCGGGTGGGATCACCCGGGCCTCGACGCCCAACCAATGCTCGAACGCCCGGGCGGCGTGTCGGCTCAGGGCCACCACGGCGTCGCAGCCCCGCACCGCACGGAGCGTGATCTCTAGCCGGCGGCGGTATTCGCGTAGGCCCCGGCGGTCGGGGATGCCCATGTAGGAGAGCAGCGCGGGACGCCCAGTCCGCTGCTTCCAGGCGATCGCCGCCAGCGCATCCGGCGGGTGGACGGCGTGGGCCAGGTCGTAGCTGCCCGCCCGCAGCGCCAGGTAGCTGAACGGGATGTGGGTCAGGTAGGGCTCGTAGTGGCGGCGGAGCAGCCGGCCCTGGGGGGGTCGGGGCAGGCGGATCACCCGCAGGCCGTCCTCGGTCTTCCGGGTGGGAAGGCCGGGGTGACTGGTGATCAGCGTCGCGTGGTGGCCGCGGGCCAGCACGCCGTCGGCCAGCTCCCGGACGAATCGCTCGCCACCGCGGCGAACCTCCGGCCAGTAACACGGGCTGAGCAGCGCGATCTGCAGCGCCGCGGCAGACGACGACTGCAGCACGATGAGCGATTATGTCGCTCGCCGCCACTGGTATCGTCGCCCTGCGAGGTGTCCCACGGGCAGACCCTGAGCGTGAGCCGGGCGGCTGAACCGGTCGGCGGAACGGCTTTCGCTTCGGCGTTATGGCTCGTTCTCGGGCTGGGGATCGTGATCCGGGTGGTCCTGGCCTTCACCACGCACGGCCAGGCCTATGACCTGCAGTCCTTCGCGCTGGTCGACTCGGCTCTGCACGCCCACGTGTTCGGCGTCTACCACCAGCTCGACAACTTCCCGCTGCCTCCGTACGGGCGCTGGCCGTACCCGCCTGGCTTCTTCGCGTTCATCGTGCCGCTGGCCTCGGTGGCCCGGGCCACCGGGCTGGCCTTCACCGGTCTAATCCGGGTCCCGGCCAGCCTGGCCGACGCCGGTATCGCCTGGCTGGTTCAGGACTACCTGGGCTGGCGCGGATACAGCCACCGGGCGCGCCTGGCCGCGGCGGCACTGGTGGCCCTGGGACCGTCGTTCGCCGCCATCTCGGGCTACCACGGGCAGATCGACTCGGTGGCCATCCTGCCGGCAGTGGCCGCGGCGTACGTGTGGATGCGGAGCGGATCCGACCGTCGCGGGTACTGGGCGGGCGCCCTGATCGGCGCCGGCGCCGCGATCAAGACGGTGCCGATCCTGATGGTTCTGGCCCTGCTGCCCACCGCGCGATCCTGGCGGGAGGCGGTCCGCCTGATCGTGCCTGCGGTGGCGATCCCGCTGGCCACGTTTGCCCCCTGGCTGATCCTCGACGGCCCGGGCAAATCGCTGGTCTGGACCTACCGGGGCGGTCCCGGGCTGGGCGGGATCAGCCTGCTCACCGACCCGGCGCTTCCCCTGACCCCGTTCGCCGGGGCGCACGAGACCGTGCACGGGCTGACCCAGGCGGTGTTCGACCAGGCGCGGTGGATCACCGGTGTCGCGCTGGTCTGCGCGGCCGGCTGGCTGGCCCGCTACCGCCCCCCGGCAGTGCTGGCCGCCGTCTTGCTGTGGCTGACCGTGTGGGTGTTCGGGGTGACGTTCTTTCTGCAGTACCTGGTCTGGGGCCTGCCGTTCCTGATCATGGCCGGCTACCTGCGTCAGGTGCTGGCGCTGCAGCTCGCCGTCCTGCCGGCCACCGTGATCAGCTACACCACCGGCACGGCGCACTGGGAGGTCTGGCTGCTCTACACGGTCCCGATGATCCTGTTCTGGCTCGGGTCCGTGGCCGGGCTGGTGGCGGTGGCTCAGCGCGTGGCGCGCGGCAGCCAGCGCAGGGCCGTGCGGGGCGCGACCGAGCTGCCGGCGTAGACCAGCGCCGCCTGATCCTGATAGACGGGGCGCCAGCCGGCCAGACAGACGTCGGTGCTCGACGGCCCCAGCAGGGCGTTGGTGGCGATCCGCTCGACCACGACCCAGCTGTGGCGGGCCCGCTGAGCCAGCTGCGAGCAGCTAGTGCGCCGGGGCAGCACGTACACGTCCCGACGCAGGTCGTTCTGGCTGAGCATGACCAGGGCCAGGGGAGCCGTGTACACCGGCCGGGACCCGGCGCCCGGGACGTCGAGCCAGCGGATCGGGCCCGCGTCCGCGCCGCCCAGCCGGGCGCGCCGCTGCACGAGGCCGTCCGCCCCGGCGGTCAGGCCCAGGCACAGCAGAACGGCGCCCAGCCCGGCCAGTGCCGGCACGGGGATTCGGGGCCGGAGCCACACGCCCACCCCGAGCAGGGCCCCGGCGCCGGCCGCCGCGCCGACCAGCGGGGTGGTGACCGCCGGGACCCGGGGAAAGCCCAGGCGGAACAGCTCGACGAGGCTGAGGACCAGAGCCGTCGTGAGGATCAGGTTGACGGCGACAGCCGACCGGCCGGACCGTCCGCGTCCGGCCAGGACCAGCGTGACCGTGGCCGCGGCGACGCTGGGCATGAGGAAGCGCAGCGATCCGTGGAACGCGTCGGCGGCGGGAAACTTGGGGTAGGGCGCTCCGGTGTCCGGAGAGATGGTCCACAGCACCACCGTGGCCGCGGTGGCCGCCGCGCCCCACCACACGGCGCGCGCCCGGCTGAGCGCCGGCGCCAGCCCGGCGCCCACCAGCACCACCAGGCAGCCCAGGAATGTGTCGGTGGCATAGCCGGCCTCGCCGAACCGCCTCAGGCTGGCCCCGGGCCGATCAAAGAATGTGATGTTGGGCTGCTGGAGGTGGGGGAGCGGATCCCCCCAGGGCGTCTTGTAGTAGGGCCACAGCGGCGAGCCATGCTGGATCAGGTCTCGGAAGTACCACACCCCGCCCGCCAGCACAGCCAGGCCGAGGGCGCCGGTCAGCCCGGGCCAGTGAAGCGAGCCCCGCAGCCGGACTCCGGCCACGGCCAAGACGAACAACGTGAGTGGAGCCACCGTGGTCTTGGTGCCCACGGCCAGGCCCGCGGCCACCACGGCCACCGCCAGCAGGCCGGTCTGACGGCGCTGGACGGCAGCTGCGCACAGCGCGCCGGTGACCACCAGCCAGACCAGCGCGGGCAGGTCGCTGTTGGCGCCGTTGCCCTGATAGCTCGTGAGCATCGGCGCCGCGCACAGCGCGGCCACGGCCAGCAGGCTGGTCAGGGGCCGGACGCCCAGCGCTCTGAGCCCGGTCCACCCGGCCAGGGTCAGGAGCCCGAGCATCACGGCGGGCCAGACGGTGATCACGGCAAAGCTGCGCGACAGCCCCGAGGCCCAGGCCAGGAGCACCTCGTTGGTGATGGGGAGATTCGCATAGGGGAACCCGGGGACTACGGTGACCAGCGAACCAGGCCGGCCGTTGTGCACCCAGGCCACGACCTCGGGGATGTGGTAGGCCAGGTTGTCGAAATCGAACGCCGGGTAGCGGAGCAGCCACACCGTCCAGGCGACGGCCACGCCGAGCACTGCGCCCAGGCCGGCCTGGGCGGGCGGAGACAGCCGCTGCCACCCTTGGGCCACCTCAGCCAGGAAGCTGCGCCGCACCGCCACCAGGCGGATCGCGAACAGCCACACGGCCAGCGAGGCCAAGAGCAGCGCCCAGGGCTCGGTACCCAGCCCTACCAAACCCAGCCCCAGGGCCTCGACCACCGCGATCGCGGCGGCCAGCACCGCGGCCGCGACCAGGCGCTCGGCTGGCCCGGAGGCCATCCGGTCGCCCACCCGCAGGCCGGCGGCCAGGAGGAGGCCGACGGCGCCGATCAGGAGGACCTGGTGATAGAGCATCGGCCGCAGTGTTCCGCACCGCCCCGCGGCTATGCTGCGGCGACCATGTGGGGGCGGCCCGCAGATCTCCGTCGCCTCGCCGCTCCCGAGACCGTAGTGGTGGTCGCGTTCGCCTTGTGGACGGCGGTGCCGTTGTTGGTGTTGTTGACGGGCCACGGCGTGTTCAACGGCGCGTATGGGTTCGACGTCCCCGACGTCATGCAGTACATGGCGTTCATCCGGGATGCGGGCCAGCACCTGCTGATCTCCAACCGGTTCGACGTGGTCCCGGATCGCCACCTGTTCCTCGACCCGGTGTTCGCCATCTCGGGGGGGATCTGGCGGCTGGGGGCCAGCATTCAGGCGGCCCAACTGCTGTGGGTTCCCGTCTCGGCGGCCGCGCTGGCCGTGACGTTCACCGCATACACCCGGCGCCTGCTGGGCCGCGGCACGGTGGCCGCGGCGGTGGCCCTGATCCTGGCGTTCCTCTACCTCGCCCCGGCCACCTCGCTGTCGTCGTGGCTACACGGGAGCTTCACCCTGCAGTTCGGGACCCAGGTGGTGGGCGAGGAGATGTTCGCGGGCGCCTACGCCTGGTCGGGGGGACCGGCGGTCGCCATCGCGCTGGTGCCGGTGTTCCTGCTGGCCTGCGAGCGGATCCTCGACCCCGCCCGGCGCCCCGGCAATCGATCGTCTCTGACGTACGCCGTGGCCGGCGGCCTGGCCGGCGCGCTGACCATGTGGCTCCACCCCTGGCAGGGTCTGACGCTGTTGGTAATCGTGCTCGGTCTATTCGTCTGGGACCGCGATCGCCGGCGCTATCTCGGCCTGGTGTTCCCGGTGGCGCTGACGCTGGCTCCGCTGGCCTACTTCTTCGCGCTGTCACATACGCACTCATCCTGGATGACCGTCTCCCGGGCCAACGACTTCTCGCACTTCGGCTCGTGGCTCTGGGTCGGGCTGGCGCCCCTGGTGCTGGTGGTACCGGGGCTGGTGGGACGAGGGCTGGACACCCAGGAGCGCATCCTGCGCCTGTGGCCGGTGGCGGGACTGATCGTCTACCTGGCGCTGGACCGCACGTGGTTCTACCACGCGTTCGCCGGGCTCAGCCTGCCCCTGGCCATCCTGGCGGTCAGGGCCGGGCGAAGAGTCTCACTCCCCCGGGTCATCTCCCTGGCGCTGGTTCTGCTCGTCACCGTGCCGGGCCTGGTGTGGGTGATACAGCAGCTGGACCGGACGCAGTCCCAGCGGTTCTTCACCCCGGGGGAGGCTCGGGCGCTGGCCTTCCTGGACCACGCCCGGCGACCGGGCCCGGTGCTGGCCGCGGCGATGCCGCTGGGTCAGGCCGTGCCCGCGTTCACCGGCCGCGAGACCTACGTCGGTCACTACTACTGGACGCCCCAGTACCCGGCTCGGGTGGCGCTGGCCGACCAGCTGTTCCGAGGGCGCCTGTCGCGTCCGCAGGCCGCGGCCCTGGTCCGGTCAAGCCGCGCGGTGTTCCTGGTGGCCGACTGCCGCCACGGTCACCCCAACCTGCGGGCGCTGCTGGGGTCGCTGGTCCTCCGGAGCTGGCGATTTGGCTGCGCGACCGTCTATGAGATCGCGCCCGGATCCTTCCAGGCCCAGACGGTGGCCCCATCGGGGCCTCGGCTGGCGGTCCACACGACGTAGCCGGCGCGCCCGAGCGCGGCCGTGACCACAGCATCGGCGTCCGGCCCCGGCGCGTAGCCCGGGTGGTACTCGAGCACCAGGGCGGTAGCCGACAGCGCCGGGAAGCGCTCGTCGGCCAGGATCTCCCACTCGCCGCCCTCGATGTCCATCTTGACCAGGTCGGCCTCATCCAGGGCCGGCAGCACGTCCTGCTGGCGCACCCGCCGCGACACCGGCTCGACCAGCGCCGTTCCAGCGAGGAACGGAAAGGCATCTCGGATCCCGCCGTGAAAGTCGGTCAGCGCTCCGTCGTCCGTGGCCCCGATTCGCGACAGGTGAAAGTTGCTGGTGAACTCGCACGCTCCGTCCTCGGTGCCGGCGCAAGCCTCGATTAACTCCCAGCGGTCCGACAGTCCGTTGGCCTGAATGCAGGCGCCCAGCAACGCCGCATTGCCCGGGTCGGGCTCAAACGACGTGATCCGGGCGTCCGGATAGCGCTGACGCATGTACAACCCGAAGTAGCCGACGTGACCGCCCAGGTCGAGAATCCGCAGCGGGCGCGCCAGTCGCGCGAGCGCGGCGGACACCTGGGGTGGCGGCGCGTAGGCTCGGAACCGGAACACCTCCTCGAGCACCCACATGTCGAGCAGGGGGTGGCGGACGCCCGCCAGCAACCCCGACTGACGCAGCCGATACCGTCCTACGGTCGCAATGCCGCGGAGCTCGTTGACCACGAAGGCGGTGGGCGCCTGCACACATGATGCTGCGCCCAGCGTGCGGCGGATCCGCGCGGGGTGCAGGCGCTGGGAAACCGGGTTCAATCGGCCCGAGTGTAGGCCGGACAGGCGCGGCGGCTGATGCTCGCGGGCAGCGCTGATCGCATCCTGCGAGAGGTCCCGAACGATGCGGTGGTGCTCGACGTGGGTGGCTGGGCGGATCCGTTCGAGCGGGCCGACTGGGTGCTTGACCTGATGCCCTACGAGACCCGCGGCCTGTACGCCCGGCAGGGCTGGACGGAGTCCCGGGCCGCGTCACCGGAGCGGTTCACCCGCGATACGTGGATCCAGCGCGACATGTGCGACCGCGGGCCGTTTCCGTTCGACGAGCACCAGATCGACTTCGCGGTGTGCTCGCATACGCTCGAGGACGTGCGCGACCCCGTTTGGGTCTGCTCGGAGCTGGCTCGGGTGGCCAAGGCCGGCTACATCGAGGTGCCCTCCCGGCTGGAGGAGCAGAGCTGGGGGGTGGAGGGACCGTTCGTGGGCTGGGGCCACCACCGCTGGCTGATCGACGTGTCGGTGGACGCCATCGAGTTCGTGCTCAAGCCACACACCCTGTCGGGCCGGCCCGAGTACCACTTCCCGGCGGGGTTCTGGGATCGGCTCGACGCCGACGCGCGGGTGCAGACGCTGTGGTGGCGGGACGGCTTCACCGCGCGCGAGCGGATCATCGTCGACGAGCGGGAGAGCGACGCGTACCTGCGCGAGTTCGTGGCCGCCCACCGGTCGGGCGGGTCTCGTCGGGCGCGCCTAGCCCCGGGCCGCCGGTGGCGCCGCTGAGGGAGCCGGGGCCGCCCGCGCCAGCAGCGCAGCGTGGGGCACGCCATCACCCCCGGCCAGCACGCGCCGGACCAGCTGAACTCCTCGGGCCCGCGGTCCGCCACCCCGCGGGGGATGGCCCACGCCGAACGGCTCGGCAAACGGACCCACCTGCCGCACCACCTCGAATCCCGCCACCTGCGCCAGGCGAGCGTGCCCGGCCAGGTTGGGGACCCACCACTGACCGAGGCTCCCGTCCAGCCGCATCTCGGCCACCGCCCGGCGCCGAAACCGGGTGCTCAGGGCGAGCGAGATCTCCTCCAGGGACATGAACCAGCCCGCGCACACGCGGTGGATGGCCTCCAGGGCGCGGATCGGGTTGGTCAGGTGGAGCATCAGGCTGCCGCACACCACGACGTCGAATGTGCCGAGCGCTTCCGGGGAAAGGTCGTACACGTTGACGATCTGCTTGCGCACCCGCGAGCCCAACGCGCGGTGCGCCACCTCGAACCCGAGTCCCTTCTCTCCCGCCAGCGCGGCCAGCTGATGACTTGACTCGACGCGCGACGCGGCCGGGAGGTCCCAGTCGGCGTGCGCCCCGATGTCCGTGGCCACCACCTCGGCCGCGCCGCGGCGCTCCAGCTCGAAGGCAAAGAACCCGTCGTAGGTGCCCACGTCCAGGCAGCGCCGGCCGCGCACATCCGGCCACGGGAGCCGGTCCATGATCGGTCGCAGGTCAAACCACCCCGGCGTGACGACACCGTCGGGCAGCTCCAAGGTGTGGTACCAGAGGGCTACGTCTGCGACCGACGGCGTCAGGGCAGCTGCTCCCCGGAGCCGGCGGTGGCGCCGGTTGCGTCCTGGGCGGCCGGCGCCGGCTGGCCGGCGATCACGCTGCCCGACGCGTGGTGGACCAGGTGGCGGACTGAGTATCCGTCCCGGGAGCGGACCCGGAAGCGCGCGTGGCGTTGCACGTGGTCAAAGCCGGCGGTGCCCAGCAGCTTGGCCCAGGTTCGGGCCGCCGGCTGCCAGAACACGACCGCAGCGTCCCGGTCGGCCCGGTAGCGGGAGACCGGGAACGGGATCAGGCTGGACAGCGGGTCGAACTCCTCGCAGGAGATGAAGGTCCCCCGGCACAGCCGGGCGATCCGCTCCAGGGCCAGCAGCTGATCGCGCAGATGGATCAGGACCATGCCGCAGAACACCAGGTCGAACGTTCCCAGCTCAGCCGGATCTGCCTGGTAGATGCTGCCGATCACCCGCTGGACGTTCGAGCCCAAGGCTTCCCGGGCCAGGCGGAATCCGTGGCCCCGGAGGAGCCCCGTGAAGCTCTGGGGCTTGCGGCGGGGTGGCCAGTCGAGCGCTGCCTCGTCGTCGAGGTCGAGCGACACCACCTCAGCCGCGCCGCGGCGCTCCATCTCGAACGCCCAGAACCCGTCGTAGGAGCCCACGTCCAGCACCCGCAGGCCGTCGAGCCGGGCCGGGAGGCCATATCGGGCCACCCAGGGCCGCAGGTCGAACAGGCCCGGGGTCACGACGCCGGGCGCCAGCTCGATCGTGTGGTACCAGGTGATGGCGGTCGCCCGCTCACGTAGATCCATCGGCGCCATTATGTCCGGGCGCTCGGGCCAGGACGGCCATGCGATCCCGGAAGTCGGGGGCCCACATGCGCTCGGCCAGGCCGGCGCCGGTGGCCAGCCTGACCAGCCCGCGGGACAGCGTCGGCGAGTACCCGCCGATCCGCTCCAGGTAGTAGCGGACGCTGAACGCCTTGGGTGCGGTGGAGAGGTCCAGCATCCGCCAGCCGCGGCGCTCCAGCAACCCGGACAGCGAACGGCGGGTGAAGTACTGGACGTGAGTGGGGATGACCGACCACCATCGCGCCCCGAGCAGCCGGGCCACGCGGCTACCGGCATCGGGGAGGACCAGGAGCAGCACCCCCTGGGGCCGGAGCAGGGCGGCGAGTCGGTCCAGCGCGGCCCCGGGATCGGGCAGGTGCTCGATCACGTCGGCCAGCACGATCGCGTCGAACGCCCCGTCCGGGAGGTCTGCGCTGAACAGGTCGGTTCGGCGAACGTCCAGACCCAGGCGTTGCCGGGCATGTTCGGACGCGTACCGGCTCGGCTCCAGGCCGACCACGTCCCAGCCGCGCAGGCGCGCCTCGTCAAGCAGGAAGCCCAGCCAACACCCCACGTCGAGCAGCTGGCCGGGGCTCCGGTGCCGTTCCAGGCGCTCGAGCAGCCCTCGCCCCGTGGTCCGTTGCCCCGCCTCCTCGGACAGGTAATCGTCGGAGGCGGCCTGGGTGTAGTCGGACACGAGCGAGGGCCCCGTCGGCAGCTGGGCCAGCTGCAGGTGGCCACAGTTCGAGCAGCGGACGATGTCCGACAGGGCGCGGCCGAACCGGCTGGTGCTGGGGGTCATCTCCTGGGTCCCGGCGCCGGCTGCGACGCGGAACGCGATGTGCAGCGAACGGCCGCCACAGGCCGCGCAGACGCCGGTCATGCGGGCGGCCCCAGAGCCCGCCGGAACCGGCGTGATTCGATCAGCGCGCGGACCGAGAACCGGACCAGCCTCAGCGGGATGGGGGAGCGTTCGCGGCCCCACGAGGTGCCCTGCGCGGATCCACCGCGGCGCACCCGGTGGCTGACGTCGACCTCGACCAGGGCCAGGCCCCGCCGGGCCGCCACCACGGTCAGGTACAGGTTCGGGATCAGGCACTGCTCGGGGAGCTCGGTGAGCAGGTCGGCCAGGAGCGGAGCCTCGTAGCCCCGCAGCGGACAGTTGGGGTCTCGGGCGTTGACCCCGAAGCTGCGCCGCACGTAGGTCCGCACCACGGAGGTCATCACCATCCGAAACCACGGGTCCTGCCGGAACCGCCGCACGCCCGACACGGCATGGGCCTGGTCGAGCAGGAGGACCAGCAGGCGGCGTAGATCACCACCCAGGAACTGGCCGTCGCCGTCCACCTGGAGCACCAGGTCGGCCCCGGAAGCCAGCGCTCGGCGGTAGCCGACCAACACCGTGGGCCCGTGGCCCAGGTTGCTCGGATTCGCGACCAGCTCGAGCTGGCCGCTCAGCTCCGCGCGGACCGACTCGACCGCCGCCTGGGTCGAGTCGGTGGACGCGTCGTCGACCACGATCAGGCGCAGCGATCCCACGTGCGGCGCCAGCGCACCGTCGAGCTCGGTCAGGAACCCGCGAATCCCATCCGCCTCGTTGTAGGCCGGGATCGCGACCGCGACCGACGGGCTGCTCACCGGCTCGCTGTGCACCGGCGGCGATGCTAGCTGTAGTGGTTTTGCCGGTTTGCCTGCGCGGCTAGCATCGTCGCGGTGTCGTCAACTATTGAGGACCCGTCCGCCCGGGCGGCGTCCGCGGCAGGTGCCGAGACAGATCCCGCGCTGGGCGGGGCTCGCGGCATCGACACCCGAGGTCGCAGCCTCCGCTCGCATGCGGCCCGCGGGGTAATCGTCAACACCGCATTTGACGTGGGCATCAGCGCTCTGGTTTTGCTCCAGGCA
>DATKRM010000277.1:0-9072 GCA_035532195.1 Solirubrobacteraceae bacterium | reverse complement strand
CAGCTCGATGCCCTCGGGCCCCTCCACGGTGCGGCCGAACATCTCCTGCGCGGTGGAGTCCAGGTACACCACGCGCCTGGCCGAGTCCACGCACGCGAACCCGCTGTGCGCAGCCTCTGCGAGTTCCCGCACGAGCGGGAGCGAACCCCAGTCGACGGTCACCTCGTCACCGCGTCGATCTACTCAGCGTCTTGGCTCGGCCCAGCACCTCGTCCATCATCCCAATCGTCAACCGTCCGGTGAACGTGTTCTGCTGGCTGGGGTGATAGCAGCCGACCAGGGTGACTGTGTCCAGCCGAGCCTCGGCGCCATGGCCGAACCGGGGCTTGGGCCGGGGCGAGCCGAGCACGCGCAGCGTGGCGTCCCAGGCGAACGCGCCCAAGGCGACGATCACCGTCACCCCGGTGAGGAGCTCCAGCTCCCGGGCCAGATAGGGCAGGCAGTTGTCCCGTTCGGTCGTGGTGGGGCGGTTAGCCGGTGGGGCACAGCGAACCGCCGCGGCGATGTAGCAATCGCGCAGCCGCAGCCCGTCGTCCCGTGACACCGAGTGAGGCTGGTTGGCCAGCCCGGCGCGGTACAGCGCCGCGAACAGCCAATCGCCCGAGCGGTCACCGGTGAATATGCGACCCGTGCGGTTGCCGCCGTGGGCCGCCGGAGCCAGCCCCACGATCAGAAGCCGCGCCGCCGGATCGCCGAACCCTGGGACCGGACGGCCCCAGTACTCCTGCCCGGCGAACGCGGCCCGTTTGACCCGGGCCACCTCTTCCCGCCAGGCCACCAGCCGCGGGCACCGCCGGCAGCTAATGACCTGCCGCTCGAGGGCCGCGAGCTCCTCGCCTGCGCTCACTGCGCGCGGGGCTACGCCTTCAGGGCGCGCCCGTACTGGCGCTCGTAGTACTCGCGGTAGGCGCCGGAACGGATCGGCTCCCACCACCAGGAGTTCTCGCGATACCAGGCGACAGTGAGATCCAGGCCTTTGTCGAACCTCATCCGCGGCTCCCATCCCAGCGCTCGCAGCTTCTGAGAGGACAGGGAGTAGCGGCGGTCATGGCCGGGCCGGTCAGTTACGAACTCCATCAGCGACGGGTCGGCGCCACCCAGCTCGACGATCCGCTCCACCACCGCCAGGTTCTCGCACTCGTCGGGTCCGCCGCAGTTGTAGGCCTCGCCCGGGTTGCCATGGGCCAGGGCGTGGCCGATCCCCCACCCGAAGTCCTCTACGTACAGCCAGTTGCGGACGTTTCGCCCGTCGCCGTACACGGGCAGGCGATCCCCGTGCAGGGCGTTGAGGATCATCAGCGGGATCATCTTCTCCGGGTACTGATACGGCCCGTAGTTGTTGGACCCCCGGCAGATCACCGTCTCCAGGCCGTAGGTATGGAAATAGCTGGCTACCAGCAGGTCGGCTCCGGTCTTGGTGGCGCTGTAGGGACTGGACGGCTGCAGCGGCGACTCCTCGGTGAAGGACCCGGTCTCGATCGACCCGTAGACCTCGTCGGTGGACACCTGGAGGTAGCGCAGGCCCCGTTCCCGGGCCGCGTCGAGCAGCACGTGCGTGCCCTGCATGTTGGTCACGATGAACGCCTCGGGCCCGGAGATCGAGCGATCCACGTGCGTCTCGGCGGCAAAGTTGACGATGGCGTCGCAGTCGGCGACCGCGTCGGCCACCGCCGCGGGGTCCTCGATCGCCCCGTGCACGAATCGGATCTGCTCGATCACGTCGTGCAGGTTCTCGCGCCGCCCGGCGTAGGTCAGCTTGTCCAGCACGGTTACTTCGTCGCCGTGCTCGCGCAGGCGCAGGCGAACGAACGTCGAGCCGATGAACCCGGCGCCGCCGCATACCAGCAGCCTCATCGCGACCCTACGGTGCTCGACATGAACTCCTCCAGCCCCTCGGTCCAGCTGGGCAGCCGGGGAATCTCGGCCGCTCGCTCGGTGCCCAGGACGCTGTAGGCCGGGCGCGGGGCCGGGCGAGGCATGGCGGTGCTCGGCACGGACCGGACCTGGCAGTCGAGCCCGGAGCGAGACACGATCTCCTGGGCGAACTCGTACCACGAGCACGACCCCGTCCCGGCCAGGTGGACGATTCCGGGTGGACGGCGCTGGGCCAGCTCCACCAGCGCCCCGGCCAGGTGCCCGGTGAACGTGGGACACCCGACCTGATCGTCGACCACGTCGAGCTGGTCCCGCTCGGCCGCCAGACGGAGGATCGTCTTGGGAAAGCACGATCCGCCCGTCCCAAACAGCCACGACGAGCGGATGATCGTGTGGGCCGCCGGCGCGCCGCCGGCCACCTCGGTCTCGCCGGCCAGCTTCGACCGGCCGTAGGCCGACAGAGGGGCGGTGGGGTCCGATTCGACGTACGGCTCTCGCTGGGAGCCATCGAACACGTAGTCGCTCGAGATGTGGACCATCCAGGCTCCCGCGGCGGCCGCCGCCCGGGCTACGTTGCCGGCGGCGGTGCCGTTGACCGCGACCGCGGCGGCGAACTCGGCTTCCGCTCCGTCCACGTCGGTCCACGCCGCGCAGTTGACCACCACGTCCGGCTTCGAGTGCGAGATCGCGGCCTCGACGGCCGGCTGGTCGATGATGTCGAGAGCGGCGTGCCGGAGCCCCACCGCCTCGATCCCGGCGAGGCCCGCGGCGGCCTCGAGATCCTGGCCCAGCATCCCGCCGGCACCCGTAATCAGCATCCGCATATCGGCGCCAAGGGTAAACGGCGGCGCGGGGCCGCCTAGTCCTGCCAGTCGACCTCCACCATCTCGCCATCGCCGCCCTCGGGGCGGTCCGAGCCGATCGCCAGCAGCTCCATGCCGTCGGGTCCGCTCTCGAACGTGCGCACCACCTGCGGGGCGACGCGTAGCACGTCCCACTGCTTGAGCTCCACCACCTCGTCGCCCAGCCGCGCCCGCCCGGAGCCGTTGACGACCACATACGCCTCCTCCTGTTCGCGGTGGCGGTGGCCGACGGGAGAGCGGAAGTTGGGCAGGTACCGGAAGTGGCTCACGCCCAGGTGCTCGGACTCGATGTGGTTGCGGCTAAACCGCGCTTCGACATCGGTCGTGCGCCCTTCGAGCGCGTTGTCGATTTCCATCAGGTTCTTGAGAGTGAAGTCGGACATGCGCGTAGCTTCGCACGTCCCGGGCACTGCGACCAGCCACCTTGGGGGCACGCCATACTGGCCGCGTGGCTAGACGCCGGCTGACGTTTATCGCCGTCGCCACCGCGTGTGGGGTTTTCGCGCTGGCCGCCGGCCTGGCCGGTTGCGGGAGCAGCTCGCAGCCGCCGGTCAAGAGCACGCCCCAGGCGCCGGGCGGGATCCCCCGCGGGCGCCCGCAGGTCGTCCAGCCGACGGCCGGACAGCAGGGGGTCGTGGTGGCCGGCAACGGCAGCGGCGACCCGATCGGCGATCCCAACGCGCACGCCCCCTCGGACGCCGAGATCCGGGGCGAGCTGCGCCAGGAGCTGGTGGCGGCGCAAAAGACCAACGCCACCTACATCAACCCACTGCGCTACGTCACGGTGTGGGAGCGGACTGACCAGGGCGTGGACGCTGTAATGCCAGTCGGGGCGCCGATTCTGGCTCCCTGCCGGATCAAGATCCTGGCCATCGAGCCGAACTGGTACGCCGGGCAGCCGCTCGTTTACTGGGAGCTGCTGGAGGGACCCGACGCGGGTCGGGTCCAGTTCGTCGCCGAGCAGATCACCGCCATCGCCCCGCCGGGGTCGATCCTTCAGCAAGGTCAGCCGATCGCCCGGTTCGCGCCGAGCGGAACCGCGATCGAGTTCGGGTGGGCCACCCCCAACGGCGTGACCTTGGCCCGCGCCACCACGGGCTACGAGGAGGGTCAGTTCACTCCGGCCGGCAGTTCCATCCGGGCCTGGCTCAACGCCGTGGGGGCAAACGCCGGGCCCGATCGCCACTAGGCGGCTACTGCTTCGCTCTCCTCACAGAAGTCGAGCAGCAGCGAGGTGAAGCGCTCAGGCGCCTCCACCTGGGGGCAGTGACCGATCCCGGGCAGCAGCTCCAGCCGCGCCTCGGACACCGCGGCCAGGATCTGGTCCGCCCCGCGATGGAACACCAGCCGGTCCTGGTCCCCCCACACGATCAGCACGGGCACCGAGATACGCGCCAGCTGGAACGGATTGCGCAGCTCCGGGATCAGCCGGTGGGCGGTGTCCAGGTAGCGCGCCACGGTCGCGCGGTTGGAGTGATGCGCGGTGAAGGCCGCCACCGCCGCCTCCTCGACCGCATCCGGCACGGCGAAGGCCAGCGTGCGGTAGAGGCGGGCCACAGTGGCGCGAATCAGCGCTCCTGAGACCGGGCTGGGTACGGCCAGGAGGAACCGCAGTAGCGGGTCGCGCTCCACCAGATACAGAAGCCGGCTCATCTCCAGGCCGGCCGGAGCCACCGGCATCACGCCGGCCAGACGGTCGCCGTGGCGCTCGGCCAGCCGCAGCGAAACGCAGCCGCCCAGCGAATTGCCGACCACGATCGCGGGCTCGTGGCTGGAGCCCACCAGATAGCGGAGCGCCGCCGCGGCGAATGAGCCGAGCTGGGGCAGGATCGGCTCGGGCTTCAGCGGATCGGCTGCGCCGAAGCCCGGCAGATCAACCGCGATCGCCCGATGACCCCGGCGCCCCAGCAAGGCCAGGGCCTGGCGCCAGGTGTCAGCGCTGTCGGCGTAGCCATGGAACATGAGAATCGGCACGCCGTCGCCCTCCAGCTCCAGCACGCGCGTCTCGTAGCCAGCCAGTCGTGTCCGGTGCTCGATCAGTGGCTGAATCATGTTCGCCTGATTTTTAGTTAACCCGCCGGAGCGGCCGCTGGTTGCGGTGGCTGGTAGGTCACGAAATCACGAGAGCGAACGAGAACCAAGGCCAGCGCGGCCCCGGCCAGCGCGATGATCCCGCCCACCAGCAGGATGTCGTTCATGGCGCTGGCAAACGCGCTGTGGATCGCCACCGAGACCTGAGCGCGTTGCGGTGCCGGCACCGAGGCCAGCACCCTTCGCGTGCCCGCCGCGGCTACGGCCTGGGCGATGGCGGGCGTGTGAGAAGCCAACGGTCCCCCGGCGAGCTTCGGGGCCAGATGCCTACTCAGTGCGCTCTGGAAGATCGCCCCCAGGGCAGCGATACCAGTGGCCGTCCCGACCTGCCGGAAAGTGTTGTTGATGCCGCTGGCCATGCCACTGCGCTGTGGCGGGACCACGCCGATCGCGGCCGAGGCCAGCGTGGGATTGACCAGCCCCACCCCGGCGCCGGCCACAATGAAGCCGGCTAGAAGCGCAGTCCAACCTGAGCTCACGGTCAGGCCACGCATGAGCAGGAGGCCGACCCCGGTCATGCCCAGCCCCGCCGCCAGCAGGACCCTGACCGGGATCCTGCTCGCCAGGTTGCCCGTCAGTGCGGCAACGAAGAACGAGACGACAGTGAACGGCAGGAAGCGCAGTCCGGTCTGCAGGGGTGAGTAGCCAAGCAGCGTCTGTATGTACAGAGTCAGGTAGAGGAACATCGCGAACATCGCCGCGGAGAGAGTGGCCGCGACGATCGCCGCCCCGGAGAACGTGGGCTTACGGAACAGGCTCAAGTCGAACATCGACTGCTCCTGGTACAGCTGCGATGCCACAAACAGCCCCAACAGGATCACCGAGCCGGAGAGCAGCCCGACGATGAGCGGGCTGCCCCAGCCCTCGGGGTTGCCTCGGATGAGCCCGAGGACGAGCAGGAACAGGGCACCAGTGAACGTGACGGTCCCGATCCAGTCGATGCGGCTCTGACTCGGGTCGCGCGACTCAGCCACCCGGGACAGCGTCAGGACGATGGCCACGGCTCCGATGGGGACGTTGATGAAGAAGATCGAGGACCAGCCCAGGCCCTCGGTCAGCGCACCGCCCAGCAGGGGCCCCACGGCGGCCGAGGCGGCGATCGTGGCTCCCCAGATCCCGAACGCCGTTCCGCGCTCCCGGCCGTGAAACTCCTGCGCCAGCAGCGCCAGCGAGGTGGCGAACATGGCCGCGCCGCCGATCCCCTGTGCGCCGCGGGCCAGGATCAGGAACAGGGGGCTGGGGGACAGCCCGCACAGCAGCGAGGCGAGCGAAAACAGCCCGAGCCCGATCGCAAACACGATCCGGCGGCCCAGAAGGTCGGCCAGCGCCCCCGCAGTGAGCAGGAGCGCGGCCAGCGTGAGCGCGTAGGCGTCGATGACCCACTGGATGTCCGAGAAACTCGCCTTGAGGTCGGCGGCGATCTTCGGCAGAGCCACGTTGACGATCGTGATGTCCAGCAAGAGCATGAACGTGGCCACGCAGACCACGGTCAACGTCCACCACTTACGTGACATAAGCGGGCATCCTATCCACCGCGGTTACCATCAAGCGCGTGCGACGGGGCGTCATCCTGTGGCTGGCCTTGGGGCTGCTCGTAGCGGCTCCCGGAGCCCAGGCCGCCTCGCGTCTGGAGACCTGGACGCTCCACAGCCGCTTCATAAATCCTGCGCTCACCCCGTTCAACGGGCCAACCCAGCTCCGGGTCAACGTGCTGCTTCCGCCGGGCTACAACGGCCGCCGTCGGTTCCCGCTGCTGCTGTTGCTCCACGGCCACGGCGACAGCTACGCGAGCTGGATGGATCCCGCCCACGGAGACCTGCCCGCGCTGGCGCCGGGATTGCCTTCGATCGTGGTCATGCCCGACGGAGCCCAGGGCTGGTACACCGATTGGTGGGACGCGGGGGCCCGCGGCCGCGACGGCCGCGCCTGGGAGAGCTTCTACCTGGACCAGCTGCTGCCGCTGATTCAGCGGCGGTTGCGGATCCTGCGCGACCGTCGCTACCACGCCGTGGCGGGACTGTCGATGGGCGGCGAGGGCGCGATCTACCTGGGCGAGCAACGGCCCGATTACTTCGGCACGGTGGCCACCTTCTCCGGGGTGCTGTCGATCCTGCGTCCCGAGTGGCCGACCGGGTTCGGCACCCAGGGCCAGGACTTCAATCAGGTTTACGGCGCGGCGGGCGGGTTCTATGCCCAGGGTCACGATCCCACCACCTTGGCCGGCAATCTCGCGCACACGCGGGTATTCGTGCGCGTGGGCGACGGCGTGGTCAACCCGCCCTACCCCAACGAGCTGACCAACTACTTCGGGGCGGTGGCCGAGGCCGAGCTGCGCCAGCACGCGCAGGACTTCGTGGCCGCGGTCGGACCCACCGGGGCGGTCCTGCACTACGAGCCGGTGGACGGGATCCACGACTGGCCGTGGTGGCGCTTGGCCTTTTCGTCGTTCCTGCAGTGGGGCATGTTCGGCCCGGTCTCGAGCTCGTCCACCCGCTGGACCTACGAGACGGTTCGCTCTGGCGGACGAGCCTGGGGCCTGCGCTTTCAGTTCAGCCAACCACCGACCACGCTGGAGAAGTTCCAGCTCGAAGGCCGCCGACTGACCGCCACCGGCGCCGGACGGGTCACGATCAGTCCTGACTCAGGGCGCCGGTTCACCGCCGCGCTCCCGTTCACTCGCGTGATCCCGGCGGCGCGGCGGCGCGGGCGCTAGTGCGCGGGCGCTGGTTGGGCTAGCCGACCGGCGCCCAAGGGGACTTGGGGCGAAAAGGCGCGACCCAGTCGCGCAAATCGGCACCCAGGTACGTGGCGCAGGCGCAGGCGGGCGCGGCGCGGCGCGGGCCGCGGCGGGGCGCGCCTCGAGTGGCGCGCGGGGTGCAGGCGCCGACCTACGCGCGCCCGTAGACCGGGATCGCGGCGCCGCTGATCGGCGCTGAATCCTCGGAGAGCAGGAACGCGATGACCTTGGCGACCTCGGCGGGCTTGACCCACCGCTCGACGTCGGCGTCCGGCATCGAGGCGCGGTTGGCCGGCGTGTCGATCACGCTGGGCAGGATGGCGTTGCAACGAATGCCGTCGTCGCGGTACTCCACCGACACCGCGTGCGCGAACGTGATCACCGCCGCCTTAGAGGAGGCGTAGCCGGCGGCGCCGGAGAACGGCTGGAGCGCCGCGCGCGTCCCCACGCACACGATCGACCCCCCATCCTCCTCCAGCATGACCCGCAGAGCACCCTGGGTCATCAGATAGGTGGCGCGGAGGTTGACCTCAAACTGCCGCTCGAACTGCTCAATCGGCGTCTCGTGCACCCGCCCGCCGGCGGCAAAGCCGCCGACCAGATTGACCAGCCCCCGTACCGGCGGCCCGCTCGCGGCGGCGGCAAAGACCTCGGCCACAGAATCGGGATCGAACAGATCGGCCTGAACCAGCTCAAGCGCCTTGTGGTTGCGCACCCGATCGAGTTCCTGCTCCATGACCCACGGCACCACCACTCGCCAGCCGTCGGCGAGCAGTCGCTCGACCACAAAGACGCCCAGACCCCCGGTTCCTCCGGTGACGATCGCCGTGCCGTTCACGTCCGCCACGGACTCTATCTTCGCCTGCGCGATGGAGGTGCGCTGCTTCGTCGATGGATGCGAGATAACCCAGGCCTTACTGGTACGGGAGGCCGAGGTGCGGCTGCGCCGTGACGGCAGCGAGTACCTCAAGCTCACGCTGGGCGATCGCACGGGCAGCGTCCCGACCATGGTCTGGGAGGACATAGACCAGGTCCGCAGCGTCTGCGCGCCGGGACAAGTGGTGCTCGTCAAGGGACGCTATTCAGTACACGCGCGCTATGGCCCCCAGTTGACGCTCCAGGCGCTCCGCACCGCACAATCCCATGAGTTCGACCCGGACCAGCTCACGGACGGGCCCGCGCGTACGGCCGACCAGATGGAAGCCGACCTGCGGGAGCTAGTGGCCACGGTCCAGAACCCCCACCTCCGGCGCTTGCTCAGCGCCATCTTCAGCCAGCGCTCAGCCACTTGGCCCCGGTACCGGGACGCCCCGGCGGCCAAGCGCTACCACCAGGCGTATCGCCACGGGCTGCTCGAGCACTGCCTGAGCGTCGCCCAGGCGGTCAGCGCCATCTCCGCCACGTTCCCCGGAATCGATCGTGACGTGGCGGTGACCGGAGCGCTGCTGCACGACATCGGCAAGCTGGAGGCCTACGAGGTCCAGGGTGACGCGATCTCGATGTCCG
>DATKRM010000276.1:0-5395 GCA_035532195.1 Solirubrobacteraceae bacterium | reverse complement strand
AGCTCAGCCCGCTCAAGAACTTCGGCGAGCACTCCTGGGCCGCGGGAACCTCGGGCCCGGAGAACGCCTGCGACAGCGCGCCCACGGACGCGAATCCACCAGCTACGGCCAGCACGACCAGGGCGCCGATCATCATCCCCGGGGCCAGCACCGCGGCGCCCAGCGCACCGAACATCCGCCGCCTCCACGCCCGGGCCAGGACCATGGCTGAGATGGTAGCTGTCGGGATGCTGACGCTGGGGCAATTCCCGGCCCGGCGGAACCCCGCCCCGTCCGCCGATAGGATCACCGCGGTAGAGGACCCATGCGGCGCCTTTCGATCGCTCGTTCGTTTCGCCTGGCGCTGGTGGGCCTGACGTTGGCGCTGGCCATCATCGCGGGGCTGGGGATCGCCGACCTCTACAACGCGCGCCAGCGGTACGAGAACACGCTCGTCTCCAGCGCGGCCCTGTCGGCCGCGGCGGCCAACCTGGTCACGGCCAGCATCGCCGAGGATGAGGTGCTGAGAGATGCTCGCGGCCCGGCCGGCGCCGGCGTGCGCGGCCAGGCGGCATCGGCCTACGACAGCGCGGCGACCCAAGCCCAGTCGTTGGCCGGCGACGACCCCACCAGCCGGCAGCTGCTCAGCCAGCAGATCGCCCAGGAGCAGCTGGCGCGCCGGCTCGCCGCCAGCGGGGACGTAGCAGGGGCCATCTCCGCTTCCGGCCCGATGGTGCGCGCGCGGTCGCTGGCCGCGGCGGTCCAGGCCCGCCAGCAGGTCCGCCAGGCCGCGGCCCGCGGCCGCGCCCGCTCGGACTCACGGCAGGCCATCCTGATTGTCGGCATCGCCGGACTGCTCGCGGTGGCTGCAGCCATGGTGCTCATCTCGGCGCTGATCGCCGCCGTTCGCCGACCGCTTGACCAGCTGGTCCAGGCCACGGCCGCGCTGGCCTCCGGGAAGCTGACCCAGCCGGTCAATCTGTCCGGGCCAAAGGAGCTGCGGGAGCTCGGCGCGGCGTTCAACGCCATGAGCGAGGACCTGGCCGCGGCCCAACGGCGCTTGGAGGATCAGCGGCGGCGGCTGGCGGTGACGATCGAGAGCTTGGGCGACGCACTGGTCGTCACCGAGCCCGGCTCCGCCCGGGTCGCCGCGGCCAACCCCAAGGCGGCCCAGCTCGTCCCGGAGATCACGGTGGGGATAGATCTCGACGCCGAGGAGATTCCGCTGCCGCCGCTCCAGGCGGCGCTCGAGGGTGAGACGCTACGGGAGCACAGGGGCCGGACGCTGGCCGTCACCGCCGCGCGGCTGGGCGACGAGTCCCAGGGGGTGGTGTGGACCGTGCGGGACATCTCAGAGCGCGCCCGGCTGGAGCGGGCCAAGACCGAGTTCGTGGCCACCGCGTCGCATGAGCTGCGCAGTCCACTGACGTCGATCAAGGGCTTCGTCGAGCTCCTGTACCGCTCACCGGAGGGAATGTCGAGCCGCCAGCAGGAGTTCGTGGAGATCATCCTGAACTCGACCAATCGACTAGTGGAGCTGGTCAACGACCTCTTGGACGTGGCCCGGATCGAGGCCGATCACATGGAGATCGACCTGCGGTCGGTCGACGTCGGCGAGGCGGTGCGTGAGGTGGCCGAGCTCATGGCCCCACGGATCGAGACCAAGCGTCAGCGGCTCACCGTGCACGTCGCCCCAACCGTTACCGAGGCGCGCGCCGATCCTCGGCGGCTCCGCCAGATAGTGGCCAACCTGGTGACCAACGCGCACCAGTACACGGACGAGGGGGGCGCGATTCGCGTGCGCGTGGCGCCCGACCGGGCCTGGGTGCAGATCACGGTGGAGGACTCGGGCGTGGGGATGACGACCGAGCAGACGCACCGGGTGTTCGAGCGCTTCTACCGGGTGCGTGACGGCGGCTCGGCCAGCCAGGGCACCGGGCTGGGGCTGTCGATCGTCAAGTCACTGGTCGATCTCCAGCACGGGCAGATCGAGGTGCAGAGCGTTCCCGGGCGAGGGAGCGCGTTCCGCGTCCTGCTCCCGGCCACCACACCCAGCCCCGAGAGCGGTGAGGGTCTGGAGGCGATCCGGGGGGCGCGAGTGCTGGTGGTGGATGACGAGCGCCCCATCGCGGAGCTGATCGCGGGTCAGCTGGCACCGCTCGACGTTCGCGCGGTGATCGCCACGAGCGGCGAAGAGGCGCTGACCCGGCTGCACGAGGACGAGTTCGATGCGGTCACGCTCGACGTGCTGATGCCCGGCCTGGACGGCCTGGAGCTCTTGCGGCGGATCCGTGAGGACCCGAGGCTGAGCGGGATCCCGATCGTGTTCGTGTCGGTGTTCTCGGCCCGGCACGAGCTGGCTGGCGAGTGGGTGGTGTCCAAGCCGATCGACGCCGATGAGCTACGCAATGTGCTCGCGGCCGCCGTGGAGGCCGGCCGCTCCCGCGTGCTGGTGGTGGGGCGCGAGGAGGTTCGGGACGTGCTGTCCCCGGCTCTCCAGGATCTGGGGATCGACCATCAATGGGAGGTCACCGGCGCCGCGGCGGCCCGAGCCTGCTCGGACCGCCGGTTCGAGGTGGCGTTGGTCGACGCGGGGATCCGCAACCCGGCCGCGGTGCTCCAGGCGCTTGATCTGCGTGGCCGCCGGGTCCGGCGGGCGGTCATCCTGTTCTCGGACGGCGAGTCGCCGAACCCGCCCGGGGTTGGCCATCTGGGGGTCGAGGTGGTTCCGGTGGACGGAGTGGCAGCGGCCGTGCAAGCCGCGTTGCGTGACCGATTCGCCTAGTACGCTGCCCGCCATGCCCGTGCGGGACACGGCGCTGACGGCAGAGATCGATCGCCTGCGGGCCGCGCTGGCTCAGGAGGAACGTGACGCTGCGGCGCGCGAGCAGCAGCTGCAGCGCTACGCGGCCGATCTGCGTGAGAGCTTCAAGCGCGAGCGAGCCCAAGCCGAAGAGCTGGCTCGCTCTTACAAGGCGACCGTCCAGGCGCTGTCGAACGCCGTCGAGGCCCGGGACGCATACACGGGCAAGCACGCGGAGCGAGTGACCGCGTACGGGCTGGAGCTGTCCCAGATGATCGGAATGTCGGTGGAAGACGCGCCCGAGCTGGAGTTCGGATTCCTGCTGCACGACATCGGCAAGGTGGCGATTCCCGACGCGATCCTCTACAAGCCCGAAGCGCTGACCCACTCCGAGCGGGCGTTGATGGCCCAGCACCCGGTGATCGGGGCCGACATCGTGCGCGGGATCGAGTTCCTGTCCGGCGCGATCCCAGTCGTTCGCTCCCACCACGAGCGCTGGGACGGGCGGGGCTACCCCGACGGCCTGCACGGCGAGGACATACCGCTGGCCGCCCGGGCGTTCGCGGTGGCCGACGTGCTCGACGCCCTGACCACCGATCGGCCCTACCGTCCGGCGTCGCCGCTCAGCGTGGCCCGGGACATGATCACCGCCGCACGGGGCACCCAGTTCGACCCGCAGGTCGTGGACGCCTTTACCGCGATCCCGGACGCCACGTTCCTGCGGATCGCCGCGGACCTGCGCTGAGGCGAGCGGGATGGCGCGCGGGGTGCTGATCGTTGACGATGACCAGTTCATCCGCAAGCTGATCAAGACCACACTCGAGGATGTGTCCGATTTTGAGCTGCACGAGGCCGCGGACGGAGTCGCAGCGCTCGACTTGGCCGGGCGCGAGCGGCCGGCCCTGGTATTCCTTGACGTGGAGATGCCGCGAATGGACGGGATCGAGACTTGCCGGCGTCTGCGCGAGCAGAGCGCCCACCATGAGACGACGATCGTCATGCTGACCGCCGCCCACGGCGACACGGTGGAGCGGGACGCCGAGGCGGCCGGCGCCGACTTGTTCCTGACCAAGCCGTTCAGCCCGCTCGATCTGCTCCGCCTGGTGGACGGGCTGGCTGGGGACCAGGCGCCGTGACAGACCGCTCGCAGTTCCGCTGGCAGGACGGCGAGCGGCTGCTGGTATTCGGGCGCGGAGCCGTTGACCAGGCCGAGCAGCTCCTGGAAGAGGGGTACGCGCTCGTGACCACGCCTCGGTGTCTGCGGGCGGAGCCCGCGCTCGCCGAACGGGCGGCTGCCGTGCACGAGGTCCCGGCCGGCCAGGTGGACGAGATCGCCAGGGAGCTGCGGAGCCAGGTCCGGGGCGAGCAACTGGTGGCGCTGGGCGGGGGCCGGGTGATCGACGTGGCCAAGGCGCTGGCCGCCGCCGACCCGCCCCGACGCGTGATGGCGATCCCCACCACGCTGTCCGGCGCCGAGATGACGGCGGTGCACCGGCACGCCGCGGGGGTCGCGCTCGACGCCCCGCGCGCGCGTCCGGCGGTGGTCATCAACGACCCCGCGCTGTCCGCCTCACAGCCGGTGGCTGAGCTGGCGGGCAGCGCGGCCAACGCCTTGGGACATGCCGCCGAGGGCCCATTGACGCCGCTGGCGAATCCGGTGGCCCGGTTGGCCGCGGTAGAAGCCGCGCGACAGCTGGCCCGCGGCCTGAAATCCGCTGAGCCGGATGAAGCCGCTCGTGACTCCCTGGCGCTGGGCGCGTTGCTGGCCGGATACGTGATCGGGTCCACCGGCTACGGGCTCCACCACGTGGTGTCCCAGACCCTGGCCCGCTTCACCGCCGCCAGCCACGCCCAGGCCAACGCGATCATGCTGCCGCACTCACTGCGGGCGCTGGCGGCGCGCTCATCCGGGGAGTTCTTCGGGCAGCTGGATGAGGCCGTCGGCGGCAGCGTGGTCGGCTTCGCCGAGCGACTGCGTGACCTCACCGGCACCGCGAGCTTGTTCGACGCGGGGGTGACGGAGTCTGAGCTTGAGCGCTGCGCGGACGAGGCGTCCGCCCGTCCCGAGCTGCACCTGACCCCACCGGCGGCCGACGCGACAGAGATCCGCGTGCTGTACCGAGCCGCGCACTGACGCGCGGCGGGCGGGCCCCGACCTAGCTGATCTTGATGAGCACGATCGTGTTGACCACGAACGCGACCGCAAACGCGATGGTCCAGCGGTTCAGGTTGCGCTCGACCAGCGAGCCGCCTCCGAGCGGGCCCGCCCCCGAGCCCACTCCGAACGCGCCGGAGAGGCCGGAGTCCTTGCCCGAATGCATCAGCACCAGGAACACCAGCACCACGCAGAGAAACACCTGAACAATGCCGAGAACCGAGGTCATCGGGCGTTGATGGTATCGATCCCTCGCAGGATCTCCACCGCCTCGGCGCGCAGCGCCGAGTCCACGGCCGCGTAGTCGTCGTCGGACAGCTTGCCGGTCCGATGGTCGAGCTCGGCGTCTCGGATCTCCCGGTACTTGGCCTCACGGGCCGACTCCAGGTCGCGCAGCTCGGCCCCCGCCAGCGTCTCCGGACGAGCCACCTTCCGCAACGGCGAGGACACCAACATCA
>DATKRM010000275.1:0-19117 GCA_035532195.1 Solirubrobacteraceae bacterium | reverse complement strand
AGGATGCCGATGCCCAGGATCCAAGCGAACGTGATCCCGATCGAAGTGTCGTCGGCCGCCCCGCGCTGGCCCAGCCCGGCCATCCCGGCTGCCACCACCAGCGTGGCCACCAGCAGCCCCAGGGGCTCGGCCACCCCGATCAGGGCCGCCGCGATGGCGCCCACGAACGCCACATGACTCAGGGCATCGCCGGCGAACACCTGGGCTCGCAGCACCACCAGCCAGCCCGCAGTCCCGCAGGCCAGGGCCACGAACGTACCGGCCAGGTAGGCGTTGCGGACGAAGTCGTGGGCGAACATCAGGACCGCACCCAGCGCCAGACCGCGACCAGCACGTAGAGAGCGAACGCGAACGTGGTGATGAAGAAGCCGACCGGGTAGGGGGAGAAGTAGGCGGCGGCCAGGCCGAGCCACACGATGACCAGGCCGAAGACGACGCTGAGCGCCATCCCCAGCCAGGGGCGCAGCGTGATCAGCTGGGCGGTGGCCGGCGGCGCCACCAGCAGCGCGAACACCAGCAGCGCGCCGGTGATCTGGCTGGTGGCGGCCACGGCCAGGCCCAGCAGGAGCAGGAAGCCCAGGTCAAGCCAGCTCACGGCGACGCCCCGGGCCTCGGCCAGCTCAGGGTCGACGCTGGCCAGGAGCAGTGGTCGGCTAGCCACCGCCAACCCGATCACCGCGGCGAGGGCCACGCCGAGCAGGGACAGCACCTGGCCCTGCGTCACGCCCAGGAACGTCCCGAACAGCAGCGTCTCGGGGCCGCCCAGGACGTTCTGGTTGAGGGACAGGAACAGGAACCCAGCGGCCAGACCCACGGCCTGGACCGTGCCGATGGTGGCCGTCTCGGTCACCCGTGACCCGGTGCCCCGGCGGGAGCCCCGCATCGCCAGCGCCGCTCCCACGCAGGCCAGGTAGTAGCCGAGCACCCCTGGCAGGCCGGCCAGCGCGGCGCCGGTGGCCCCGGGAAACGACATCACGGCCAGCGTGTGACCGGCGAAGGCCTGGCGTCGCAGGACCATGTACCACCCGACGACCGCGGCCAGCACGGCCACGATCGTCCCCGCCTCGAGCGCGTTGACCATGAACGGGAAGCTGAACAGCTGACGGAGGTCGTACAGCAGGTCGGGCGAGAACGAGGGGTTGATCATGGCTCGGGGTGTCGCGTCCCGTGGTGGTGTGGCGCCTCGGGAGCTCCCACGACCACCAGACGGCCGTCACCGGTCTTCAGAACCTCGATCTGAGCTCCGTAGAGCTCGGACAGCGTGGGTGCGGTGATCACAGCCTGGACCGGGCCGGTCAGGGCTCGGCCGGAGGCCAGGTAGATCACCCGGTCCAAGTACTCCAGCAGCGGGTTGACGTCGTGGGCCACCAGCAGCACCGACACCTCTTCGGAGCTGGCGATCCGGCGCAGCAGCGCGGCCACGCTGGTCTGGTTGGGGAGATCCAGGCCGTCCAGTGGCTCGTCGAGGATCAGTATCCGGGGGCGGCGCACCAGGGCCTGGGCGATGAGTAGCCGCTGCTGCTCGCCCCCCGAGAGCTCGCCCACCGGCCGGTGGGCATACGACTCGGCCCCCACCAGCGCGATCATGTCGGCGATGCGCTGGCGCTCGGCCCGCCGGCGCGTCCGGGCGGACGGAGTGATGGCCAGCGGCACGCCCCAGCGGGTGCCGTCGAGCCCCAGCCGCACCAGGTCGAGGCCGCGGATCCGCACGGCGCGGTCGAATCCGTGACGCTGAGGCAGGTACCCGATCAGCGGTCGCGCCTGCACCGGGGGGCGGCCCAGCACCCGGACGCTGCCGGCGGCCAGCGGAACGAGCCCCAGGATCGCCCGCATGAGTGTGGACTTGCCGGCGCCGTTGGGTCCCAGCACGGCGATGAACTCGCCCTGAGACACCTCGAGGTTGACGGCGGTCAGGATCGGCCGGCCGCCCAGCCGGACCGAGGCGTCCTGGAGGCTGAGAGCGTTCAGTGGCCGGTGGCCTGACGGAGCGCCTGGGCGATCCTCTGGAGCTGCGAGGCTTGCCATTGCTGGAAGCTGGCGGTTGGGGGGTCGAGGGTCTCGGTGATGGTGGCGATGGGGATTCCGTGCGCGCGGGCCAGCTGGTTCAGCCGCTGGATCTGGGGCGTGGCGTTCTGCGAGTTGTAGATCCACACCTTGATCTGGCGGTCGGTGAGCTGATGCTGGATGGTGATGATGTCCTGTGCGCTGGGCTCGGTGCCTTCGCTGATCGCCTTCATGAAGCTGTACGGGGTCACCAGCTTGAGGTGCAGAGCCGGAGCCTGGAGGGCGAAGATGCTCTCCGAGGCGCCCACCGGCACGCCCGCGTAACCCGAGCTGATCTGCGCGATCAGCCGGTCGTACTGAGCCAGCCCGGTGGTCTCGAACGCCTTCAGCTGGGCGTTGAAGTAGCTGGCGTGCTTCGGATCCAGTTGACCGAGGTCTTTGGCGATCGTCTGGGCCACCGTGTCGACGTTCGCCGGGTCATACCAGCGGTGCGGGTTGTCGCCCTCGTGCAATCCGAGCAGGTCGCCCACGGTGAGCGTGATCCGGCCGGACACGGGGTTGGCGTCGAGCAGCTTGGGCGCCCACGGGTCGTATCCGACGCCGTTCACGATGGCCAGCTGGGCGGTGGCCAGTGCGCGGCCGTCCTGGGCCGCGGGCTCGTAGGAGTGGGGGTCGGTGGCCGGGTTGACGATGATGCTGTGGACCGTCGCCTGAGACCCCGCGATCTGGGTGGCGATGCTGCCCCAGAAGTTCTCGGCCGCCACCACGTTCAGGTTGGCCGAGCCGGAGCCGCCACTCGACGAGCTTCCGCAGGCGGCCAGCACGAGCAACGACACGATAATCAGGGCCACACGTTTCACGGCGGCCACCCTACCACAATGTGAGAATGAGTCTCACTATCGCCAGGTGAAGGGGTAACCTAGGAGCCGTGACAGTCAGCTGGCGAGACCAGGTTCGGCTCACGCTGCGCGAGGCGGGACTCCGCCGCGCCGAGGCTCGTGAGCGCGTGGTCGACCTGCTGGCCGCCGAGCCCTGCGCGCTCAGCGCGGTCGAGATCGAGGAGGCACTGCGAACTCAGGGCCGCCCGGCGGGGCGGGCCTCGATCTACCGCGCGCTGGAGCTGCTGGTCGAGCACGGGCTGGTGGAGCGCGTGGCCGTGGGCCCGGGGCTGGCCCGGTTCGAGCGCGTGCTGCCCGGCGGCGAGCACCATCACCACCATCTGGTGTGCGAGCACTGCGGGCGGCTGGTGGCGTTTGACGACCCCGGGCTGGAGCGGGCGATCGACCGGCTGTCGGACCGTCTGGGGGTCCGGGTCCAGCGCCACGAGGTTCTGCTGCGCGGCGCCTGCCGGGACTGCGACTAGCGTCCTACCACGCGTCGATCATGGGCCGGCGCTTGCGGCGGCGCCGCCACCAATGGCCCGGGCGATCGTCGAGCAGCATGGCGATCCAGCGCCCGCTGTCCGCCGGGTCGACTACGTCGTCGATCTCGCCGTAGGCGGCCATGTTCAGGCCGCCGCCGCGCTCGTAGGCCATGGCCACCATGGCCTCGAAGGCGCGCTCGCGCTCGGCCGGGTCCGAGATCGCCTCGAGCTCCCGCCGCATGCCCAGCCGCACCGCGCCCTCCAGCCCCATGCCCCCGAACTCCGAGGTCGGCCAGCCGACGCAGAACAGGCCCGCCTTAAAGCCTCCACCGGCCATGGCCTGAGCGCCCAGTCCGTAGCCCTTGCGCAGCACGATCGTGCCGATGGGGACGCTGAGGTTGGCGCCCGTGTTGAACATCCGGGCGAAGTGCCGGACGGTGGCGGTCTGCTCGGCCTGCGGCCCGACCATGAACCCGGGCGTGTCGCACAGGAACAGAATCGGCAGCGCGAACGCATCGCAGAGCTGCATGAACCGCGCCGCCTTGTCGGCCGCGGGGGCATCGATTGCCCCGCCCAGGTGGGTGGGCACGTTGGCGATCACGCCCAGCGGCTGGCCGTTCTGACGGGCCAGCGCGGTGACCATGCCCGGCGCCCAGCCGGCCCGTAGCTCGAGCACGTCGTCCAGCAGCGCAGCGATTACCTGGCGGACGTCGTAGGTGCGCTTGCGGTGGGCCGGAATCAGGTTGCGCAGAGCGGCCGGGTCGCGTGACTCGGCCGGCTCGGTCGCGCCGTGGAAGTAGGCCAGGTACCGCTGGGCGGCGGCTACCGCCTCAGCGTCGTCGGCCACCCGGAGGTCAACCACGCCGTTGCCCCACTGCACGTCGATCGGGCCGACGTCCTGGGGCTCGAACACGCCCAGGCCCCCGCCCTCGATCATGGCCGGGCCGCCCATGCCGATGCTCGAGTCCTCCGAGGCGATGACCACGTCGCAGCACCCGAGCAGCGCGGCGTTGCCGGCAAAGCAGTAGCCGGAGGCGATGCCGATCAGCGGAACCCAGCCGCTGAGCTGGGCGAACAGGTGAAAGGCGCGGCAGTCCAGCCCGGCCACATGGGGCCAGTCCACCTCGCCCGGACGCCCGCCGCCGCCCTCGGCGAACAGCACCACGGGCAGGCGGCGTCGCTCCGCGATCTCGAACAGCCGGTCCTTCTTCAGGTGGTTGCGCATCCCTTGAGTCCCGGCCAGCACCGTGTAGTCGTAGGACATGGCCACGGTGGGATGACCATTGACGTCGCCCACGCCGGCCACTAGGCCGTCAGCCGGGGTGCGCCGGATCAGGTCGTCCTTGGAGCGCCGCTGCTCCTGAGCGGCGAAGATCAGCGGCCCGTACTCGACGTAGGTCCCCGGGTCGAGCAGGTCGTCGAGGTTCTCCCGCGCGGTGCGGCGGTCTAGATCGTGGCGCTTGCCCACCGCCTCGGGCCGGTGGCCGTCCAGGGTCAGCGCGTGCCGCTCGACCACGGCCTCCAGATCGGCTCGCGGACCCTCCGATTCTTCTCCATCGCGCGGCGCCCGCGCGGCCACCTCACCGGGTTCGACCACCGCTACTCGCTGGCCCTCCTGGACCGTCTGGCCCAGCTCGACTTCGATGCTGCGCACCAGGCCACCGACATCGGCCAGCACCTCATGCTCCATCTTCATCGACTCCAGCACCAGCAGCGCGTCGCCGGCTCGAACCTCCTCGTCGGGCTCGTGGGCCACCGAGATCACGGTGCCGGTGACCGGGGCGGTGACGTCGTGCATGGCGGGGATCATCGCGTACTGGCCCCGTGGACAACGCGGGCGAATCGATCTCGGGCCCTGGGGCCGTACCGGCCGGAGCCCCTCGGCGGGATCCTGCTGCCATGGCGACGCTTCGAGACAAGCTGGTGGAGCTGGCGATCATCCGGTGGCAGCTGCGCGAGCAGGCGCTGGCCGCCAACCAGCCGAATGACAAGCCCGAACCAGATCGCTGACCGGGACTCTTCGCGGCTGGGGGACCGGCCGGACGGCCGACGCGCGGCGACGCGCTCGGGGCTAACGACGGGGCCCCGGGCGCGGCGCCGCGCCGAGACGATCGGACATACTCCCCGCGATGGCGGCCACCGCTCCCGAGGTCCTGTGGACGCCGTCTGCTGAGCGGATCGAGCGGGCCACGCTGACCCGCTACCAGCGCTGGCTGGGTGAGGCGCGCGGGCTCTCGTTTGCGGACTACGACGAGCTGTGGCGCTGGTCGGTCGACGATTTGGAGGGGTTCTGGTCCTCGGTCGTGGAGTTCTGCGGGGTCCAGTGGGCGCAGGAGCCGTCGGCGGTGCTGGGTTCGAGGCAGATGCCGGGGGCTGACTGGTTCCCGGGCGCGCGGGTGAGCTACCCCGAGCACATCTTCCGGGGGCGCGCTGACGCTGACGTGGCGCTGCGGCACGCGTCCGAGCTACGGCCGGAGGTCGAGGCCTGGACGTGGGGACGGCTGCGAGCGGAGACGGCGGCGGTGGCCGCCGGGCTGCGCTCGCTCGGCGTGGGGGAGGGCGACCGGGTGGCGGCCTACATGCCCAACATCCCGGAGACCGTGGCCGCGTTCCTGGCCTGCGCGTCGCTGGGCGCGATCTGGTCCTCGGCGGCACCGGAGTTCGGGGTGCGGAGCGTGGTGGATCGGTTCGCCCAGATCGAGCCGTCGGTGTTGCTGGCCGTGGACGGATACCGGTATGGCGGCAAGGACTTTGACCGCCGCGACCAGGTGCGCGAGATCGCGGGGGCGATCGGGGCGCCGGTGGTGAGCTTCGGCTACCTGTCCGGCGAGGGCTGGCCCGCGGAGTTCCGGGGATCGGCGCCGCTGGAGTTCGTGCCGGTGCCGGTCGACCACCCCCTGTGGGTGCTCTACAGCTCGGGGACCACGGGGTTGCCCAAGCCGATCGTCCACGGCCAGGGCGGGATCCTGGTCGAGCAGTTCAAGAAGGGCGTGTTGCATCTGGATGCTCAGGCGGGGGATCGGTTCTTCTGGTTCTCGACCACGGGGTGGATGATGTGGAACTTCGTGGTCGGGGTGCTGCTGACTGACGCCTCGATCGTGCTGTTCGACGGCAACCCGGGTTACCCGTCGTTGGAGCGGTTGTGGGACCTGGCCGAGGAGACCGGGATGACCACCTTCGGCACCTCGGCCGCGTTCGTGGCCTCGTGCATGAAGGAGGGGGTGTCGCCGCGGAGCCCGGAGCGGCCGCTGTCTGCCCTGCGCTCGGTCGGCTCGACCGGCTCGCCGCTGTCTCCGGAGGGCTTCGACTGGCTGTACGAGCACCTGGGGCCCGACCTGTGGCTGTTCTCCACCTCGGGCGGCACCGACATGTGCACCGCGTTCGTGGGTGGCGTGCCGACGCTGCGCGTTTACGAGGGCGAGCTGCAGGGCCGGATGCTGGGAGCGTCGGTCGAGGCCTGGGACCCGTCCGGGCGCCCGCTGGTGGACGAGGTGGGGGAGCTGGTGATCACCCAGCCCATGCCCTCGATGCCGCTGTTCTTGTGGGGTGATGCCGATGGGTCGCGCTACCGGGAGAGCTATTTTGAGCTGTACCCGGGCGTGTGGCGGCACGGCGACTGGATCAAGATCACCGATCGCGGCACCGCGATCATCTACGGCCGCTCGGACTCGACGATCAACCGGGGCGGCGTCCGGATGGGGACGTCCGAGCTCTACCGGGCGGTGCTGGCGCTCGATGAGGTGGTGGATGCGCTGGCTGTCGACGTGCCGCGGCCCGGCACAGACGGATGGCTGATGCTGTTCGTGGTGCTGCGCGACGGGGTGTCGCTGGATGATTCGCTGGTCGCGCGCGTGCGCGCGCGAATTCGCCAGGACTGCTCGCCGCGCCACGTGCCGGACGAGGTCCGGGCCATTCCCGAGGTCCCGCGCACGCTGTCCGGGAAGGTGCTCGAGGTCCCGGTGAAGCGCATCCTCATGGGTGTTCCGGCGGAGCAAGCCGCCTCGCGGGAGTCGCTGGCGAATCCGGCGGCTTTGGACTTTTTTGTGGCGCTGGGGGGCGAAAAGGGGACCGCTCAGGACTCTTAATGGTGTGGACGAAAGTCCTGACCATTTCAGGAAAGGTGACATCGATCGTCGGTTGGCGGCCCTGGCCAAGCGTCAACGGGGCTACGTAACGCGTCGGCAATGTCTCGCGCTTGGGATGTCGAAGAACGAGATCGAGTACCGCCTCAAGCTCGGTCGCCTCATCCGCGTCCACGCCGGCGTCTATGCGGTGGGACACCTGCCAGGCCTGCCCATGGATCGGGCCTATGGAGCGCTGCTGGCGTGTGGCGCCGGGGCTGTCCTGAGCCACGGCTCCGCGGGTGCCATCTGGGGCCTGGAGAAGCACTTCAAGCCCCCCTTCGAGGTAACCGCGCCGGGTCGGCACCGGCGGCCCGGGATCATCGTCCACTACGCGGCCCTGCACCGAGATGACCGGGCGGTAAACCGAGGCCTGCCGGTGACCAGTCCCGCCCGCACGGCGCTTGACCTTGCGCCGCGCCTGACCGCCAAGGAGCTCGGCCGGGCGGTGGATGACCTGCGAAACGCCGGCTACCTACAGCCAGATCCGTTGGCCGAGGTCCTGGCCCGATATCCCCACCACCGTGGTGCCGCCAAGCTCCGGTCAGTCGATATCAGTCGAGAGCCCACCCGGTCCGACTGGGAGCTCGACTTCATCGAATTCCTCAAGCGACACGATTTCCCGATGGCGAGCATCAACACCAAGATCGGGCGGTACGAGGTGGACGTGCTGTTCCCGGACGAGAAGGTGATCGTGGAGCTCGACAGCTGGCAGTTCCATTCCAGCCGGTCCGGCTTCCGCCGCGATCGCAAGCGGGACGCTGAACTGCTGGCGCTGGGCTACGTTACGGTCCGCATCACGTGGGAGCGGCTGGTCGACGAGCCGGACCAGGTAGTCGCCGAGTTGCGCACGATCCTGGCCTCCCGCCTCTTACGATCCGCGGGCTAGCTTCTTACGGACCTCTCACCCTGGACTGCCAGCATCCGCTCCATGCTGAAGCCAAAGATTCTCATTCCCCTGGCCGCCATGGTGCTGGCCGCGCTCGGTGGCGGCGCGTACGCGGCGACTCAGTCCGGTGGGGATGAAGACCACGAGCAGGCTGTCCTCAACGACGCCGCCCACCGTCTCAACGTGAACCCGAGCCAGCTGGCAGCGGCCTTCAAGGCGGCGATGATCGACCAGATCGATGCGGCGGTCAAAGCCGGCAAGCTCACCCAGGCGCAGGCCAACTACCTTACGCAGCGGATCCAGCAGGCGCCCGGAATCCCGCCGGGCGGACTCGGGTACCGCCACCGCGGACTGCACGGGCCCGGCTTCCTGGGTGCCGGCGCGGCCTCCTACTTGGGGCTGAGCCGAGACAAGCTTGATCAGCAGCTCGAGTCCGGCAAATCACTGGCCCAGATCGCCGACGCGCAGCACAAGTCGGTGAGTGGGCTGGAGCAGGCCATCTCGGCCGACGCCAAGTCGAAGCTCGACAAAGCCGTGGCCGCCGGGCAGATCACCAAGACCGAGGAGCAGCAGCGCCTGGATCAGCTGACCCAGATGTTGCCGCGTATTGTCAATGGCACCCCGCCGGCGGGACCGCCGGGCCCGCCCGGGCTCCGCGGCCTCCGCGGTGGCGCCGGAGACGATCCACCGAGCGGACCCGACGGCGGCCCGCCGCTCCCACCTGCTGCCTGAACCTTCGACCTTCTGGGTACGGACGACCAAGATGAATCTCAAGAACCGACTTCTTACCGTGCTCGCCGGCGCTGTCGCCGGCGGCCTGATCGCCTGGGCCGTGAGCAGCGGCGCCGGTGGCGGTCAATCGACCACCACCGTCTTTCAGTCCAGCTCCAACGCGCCGATCCCCACCTCGCTGAGCGGGGGCCCGGCCTCGAGCAAGGGCCTGAGCGTCAACCAGATCTATCGCCAGGCCTCGCCGGGCGTGGTCGACATCACGGTCACGTCCAGTGGCGGCTCGGGTAGCACGTTCCCGTTCGGGGGCGGACAGCAGACCCAGGGCGAGGGGGCAGGCATGGTCTACGACACCAAGGGCAACATCCTCACCGACGAGCACGTGGTGGCTGGCGCCAGCTCGGTGACCGTCACGTTCGAGGACGGCAAGAAGGTCAGCGCCAAGGTGGTGGGCTCCGACCCGTCGACCGACGTGGCGGTGATTCACGTGGACGTCCCGGCCTCGGAGCTGCACCCGATCCCCCTGGCCAATTCCTCGGCCGTCCAGGTGGGCGATCCGGTGGTGGCGATCGGCAGCCCGTTCAGCCTGCCGGAGACCCTGACTCAGGGGATCGTCAGCGCTGTGGGCCGGAGCATCACCGCGCCGAACAACTTCACGATCGCCGGCGCCATCCAGACCGACGCGCCGATCAACCCGGGCAACTCGGGCGGTCCGCTGCTCGACGGCTCCGGGCGGGTGCTGGGGCTGGCCGATCAGATTGAGACCAACAACACCACCGCCCAGGGCCAGGGCTCGAGCTCCGGAGTGGGATTTGCCATCCCGTCCAACATGGTGGCCCACATCGCCAACCTGATCCTGTCCGGTAAGCCCGTGCAGCACGCCTACGTCGGCGTGTTCCTGAACGGGAACTCGTCGGGCGGCGCGAGCATCAGCTCGGTCCAGCCCGGGTCCCCCGCGTCCAGCGCGGGCCTGCAGCAGGGCGACCTGGTCACGGCGATCGACGGCAAGACGATCTCCTCGACCCAGCAGTTCATCGAGACGGTCGACACCTACTCGCCGGGACAGACGGTGACGCTGAAGGTCAAGCGCGGCGGTGGCACCCAGCAGATCAAGCTGACGCTGGGCACCCGGCCGCAGAGCCAGCCTCAGCAGCAGCAGCCGTAAGGGGTTTCGCGGGCCCGCGGTCGTTCCACGCGGGCCCGCGGTCGTCCTCCGCCGAGCCCGGCCGCGAGGGATCTCAGCTACTGGCCACCGACCACTGGGCCAACGCGCGCTCCATGAGCTCGCGGTGCACCGAGCGCGTGCCGCCGGTGCGGCGGGTCCAGCCGCCCTCGGCGTCCAGCCTCCACCCAAACGTGTCATCGGCCAGGCAGCGCTCCAGCGTGTCGGCCAGCTCGGCCTTCAGCTCCTCGTCCTCCACCGGCGCGACCAGCTCGACCCGGGTATCGAGGTTGCGCGGCATGAGGTCGGCCGAGCCGATGTAGTAGATGTGCTCATCCCCGCGGTGGAAAGCGAAGACCCGGGAGTGCTCGAGGAACCGCCCCACCACCGACACCACGTTGATCGTCTCGCTGACTCCCGGAACCCCTGGGAGCAGGCAGCAGATGCCGCGGAGGTTCAGATCCACCGGCACCCCGGCCCGGGAGGCCCGGTACAGGGCCTGGATGCAGCGCCGGTCGACCAGCGAGTTCATCTTCATCACGATCCGGCACTCCTGCCCGGCCTCGTGGGCAGCAATCGTGCGGTCGATCTGCTCGATCAGGGGCTCGCGCAGCCACGACGGGGCCACCAGCACCTTGCGCTCCCGGGCCGGGTGTCCGTAGCCGGTCAGCGTGTTGAACAGGTTGGCCACCTCCTGCCCCAGCTCCTGATCGGTGGTGAACAGGCCGAAGTCCTCGTACAGACGCGCGTTCTTGGCGTGGAAGTTGCCCGTCCCGATCATCACGTAGTTACGCACCCCGTCGCGCTCGCGGCGCACCACCAGGATCGCCTTGGCGTGGGTCTTCAGCCCCGGGATCCCGTGCACCACGTGGGCGCCCGCCTTCTCCAGGGCCCGTGACCAGCGGATGTTCAGCCGCTCGTCGAAGCGCGCCTTGAGCTCGACCAAGCACACCGCCTGCTTGCCCTGCTCGGCGGCGCGGATCAGCGACGGCACCAGCGCCGAGTCATCCGAGGTTCGGTACACCGTCATCTTGATGGCCAGCACGTTGGGGTCATCGACCGCTTGCTCGACGAACCGCTCCACGCTCGAGCCGAACGACTGGTAGGGGTAACGGACCAGGATGTCACCCGCGCGCATGGGGGCGAAGATGTCCGCTTTGTCGTCCTGAGCGGTGGGGCCAGGCACGAACGCGGGATGGGGCACCGGGGTCCACTGGGGCAGGCGCAGGTCGGGGTGGCCGTCCAGCGACGCGATCTGCCACAGGTCGCTGAGATCAAGCACGCCGCTGACGTCGTATACCTGCACTTCGTCCACGTCCAGCCACTCGATCAGTCGGGACCGGAGCACCGGATCCATGCCGGCGCCGACCTCGAGCCGGACCACCTCGCCGAACCGCCGGCGGCGCAGCTCGTCCTCCACGGCCTGGAGCAGGTCGTCGGCCTCGTCGGAGACCTCGAAGTCGGCGTCACGGGTGACCCGGAAGTAGTCGTAGCTGATGATCTCCATGCCTGGGAACAGCGCGTCCAGGTGGCTGGCGATGATGTCCTCCAGCGTGATGAAGGTGCCCTCGGTGACCTCCACGAACCGGGGGAGCACCTCCTTGGGGACCTTCACCCGAGCGAATGAGTCGTGGTCGAGCTCGGGGTCGCGGAGGCGGACGATCAGACTCAGCGACAGGTTGGAGATGTAGGGGAAGGGACGGCCTGGGCCGATGGCCAGTGGGGTGAGCACGGGGAAGATCTGCTCGCGGAAGTGGCGAGCTATATCCCCCGGAGGCGCATCGGCCTCCGAGTAGGAGACGATCCGGATGCCGTTCTCGGCCAGCGCCGGCCTCACCCGTTCAAAGAACTGGCGCGAGTGCCGGTCGTCGAGCGCGGCCACCTTCTCGGCGATCCGCTCGAGCGTCTGCATAGGGGACAGCCCGTCGGGGCCACGGGCGTCGATCCGAGCCTCGACCTGATCGTGCACCCCGGCCACCCGAATCATGAAGAACTCGTCCAGGTTGGTCACAAAGATGGCCAGGAACTTGACCCGCTCGATGAGCGGCAGCGATTCGTCCTCGGCCAGTTGGAGCACTCGGTCGTTGAAGTCGAGCCACGAGAGCTCGCGGTTGATGTACAGCCCGGGGTCGGACAGCTCGGGCCGGTCCGGGGCCTCGACGGTGGGGCCGCCGCCTGGCGCCAGCACCTGCGCGGCGCTGGCCCGGATCTGAAGCGCATCCGCCGCCTCGGGCTCCTCGCCGGGCGTGGATTGTGCGCGCAAACTCACTCCCACACTGTACCTCCGGGTGTAAGGCCCGAAGAGTCAGTGCACCTTGATCCGGACCACGGAGCTGGCGCTGTGACGCTGGTGGTGGTTGTAGCCGTCGACCGCGTCGGAGCGAACCAGGTACGTGCCCGGCGAGATGTGGACCTGCAGGCGCAGGCTCCAGCGACTGGTGCCGTGGGCTCGGTAGGAGACCAGCCGCGAGCAGGCCCGCGGCTGGCTCAACCTGCCACTCGACAGCAGGAATCGGCAGCGGCCGCCCGCCGCCGGGTGGTAGATCGTGATCAGGACCCGCTTGACGTGCTGGCGGCGCAGCATGCTGCTGGTGGCGTGGGCGCACGGCTGCTCGCCGGCGCTGCCCGAGACGAACAGTCCCTTCCGCGAGGCGCGCACCTTTCCCTTGGCGATCCGCGAGTAGGGACGGGTGCCGCACACCCGACCGGGCACGAACGGCGACCGGGGACTGGTGACCACCCGGCCTGGTCCGGCCCCCGGGGAGCCAGGAGTCTCGTGTACCGGCAGGCGCAGCTCGAGGTCCGACACCGAGATCGAGAACGGCTCGTTGTTGGGTCGCGCGTAGGGCGCGTCCTGCCCCAGCAGCTCGAGCTTGGGGATGTGCCCGGCGGCGAAGTGCCAGGCGCCGGGGTGAAGCTGGAACACCTGGACGCCGCCGGGGTGCCCCGGGTCGGGGCGATACAGACCCCGTGCCACTAGGGTCTCGGTCCCCGAAGCGGGATCAACGTCGAGCAGCCGCGTGGCGATCTGGGGATAGCTGCCGGTGACGCTCAGGTTGGCGATCACGGTGGGCGAGCCAAGCAGCGTGTAGCCGCCGCCGGTGGCTGCGGGGAGCCGGTAGGTGGCCGTCCCGGACTCGTCGGTAGCCGGCGCGGCGGCGCAGGCCCCGCCGCCCGCCACCGGGTCGAACGCCTTGCCCACGCTGGGGTCGCCGCCGCTGGATGAGACGGTCTGTGCGAAGGGCTTGGGCGCCCAGTCGATCTCTCCGGGATGCAGGCCGGCCCACGATGAGGCGGTGTAAGGGCCGCCTGACGCCTGACCGCTCCCGCAGGTCTCGCTCATTGCCGTGAAGTCAGACGCCGGCTGGGCGCCCTGGCCCTTGAGGTAGTGATCGAAGAACGCCTGGATGTGGTCGGACAGCAGGTGCATGTCTCCCGACTTGTTCTGGGCGCGCATGTGGCCGAAGTCTCCGTCGAACAGCGAGATCGGGTCCGACGGGTAGAGCGCGCGCTCCAGGTTGCGGTAGCGCAGCGCCTCGTCGACCGGGAACAGGTCGTCGGTGAACCCGTTGGCGATCAGCAGCGGCGGCGGGGGCTCTTTGGCCGCGCCGTAGGCCCCGTCGAGCACGTAGTAGGCCGAGTGATAGCGGGCGATGGTGTCGCTGATGAAGGCGTCCTGCGAGTTGGGTGGATCGCCTTGCTGGATGGCGGCGAACCAGGACGTGAGGTCTGACTGCGGATCCGTGCCGGGCGGGGAGTAGGTGCCGCTGGTCTGGCCCAGGGCGTACAGGCCGGACACGAACGAGTTCTTGACCACGCCGATCGGGTTCAGGTCGTCGGTGGGCGAGGTGACCTGGTAGTCGAGGGTATGGCCGTTCGGGGTCAGCGAGTACACCAGGTCACTCCACGGAATCATCGGGGCGGCGGCCGCGATCGACAGCGGTGTCCCGGCCGGGCTGCGCCACGGCTGGAGGCTGCCGTCGCTCTGCATCACCCGGTCCTTGAGGGTGGCCAGCTCCATCGACACGCCGCCGCCGTAGGACTCACCGGTGACGCCGATCTTGGTCGCATCGGCGACCCCAGCATCGACCAGGAGACCGACCGCGTTCTGGACATCGCGGACCTCGTAGCGCTCGTCGTCCAAACGGATATATCCGGTGGTCCCGCAGGCCAGTTGGCCGGCGGCCGAAGTCTTCTTCCCGCACGAGTCGCCGAACCCGCGCGCGGTCAGCTGCAGGACGGCATAGCCCTGCTTGGCCCACTGATCGGCGGTGGGACCGAAGAACTGACCGTCGTCCGGGCCGCCGGCCGCCCCGCCCCACCCGTGGCTCTGCACGATCAGCGGGTAATGGCCGTCGCTCCCCGAACCCGGGCTCGGCGGCAGGATGACGTACACCTCCAGCGGCGTACCGTCGAAGCTCTTGAGCCGCAGATCGGGTCCGGCATCGGTCCCGTGGCACACCCGGATGCCGTCACTCTGAGCCGGGCAGGAAATGCCTGTGGCGCTGACCGTCTGCCCCGAGAACACGCTGGTGATCGCCGCCGATGCCGTAGCGGGCAAGGCCAGCATGGCCCCGAGCAGCGCCACCAAGATCCCTCCGCGCTTCATGCCCGGCAAACGGTAGCGGCTCAGTCAATCAGCAGGCGCCGCCCAAACACGCGTTCGAACGCCTCGTCGTCGCCGTAGCGCTCGACGCTCCAGCGCGGTAGCACCAGGTTGTCTCCGGCCGCCTCCAGGTGCAGGTCAACGCCGTCACCGTTGGTGCGCAGCCGGGCGCTGCGCACCGACTGGTCCCGGCCGCGCTCCAGATGCTCGGCCAGGCGGACCAGCAGGGCGCACCGGGCTACCAGGTCCTCGTCGCCCGGCCGGGCCAGCCCCGCCAGGTCCCCGAGCTTCGGCGCGCCCTTGCGGTGGTAGCGGCTGATCTGGGCGATCAGCGCCCGCTCGCGGGGATCGAATCCCGGCAGCTCGGCCGACACGATCAGGTAGCGCGAGTGTTTGTGATGGTCGTCGTAGGAGATCGTCATGCCCACGTCGTGGAGCATCGAGGCGGCCCACAGGAGCTCGCGCTCGTCGGCCATGGGTTCGATCAGGCCGCTGTCCACCAGCGAGTCAAACATCTGGAGGGCCAGCGTGGCCACGTGCTTGACGTGCTCCAGGTCGGACTCGTACTGGACGCTCAGGTTGCGCACCGCCGCTCGCCTTACGTCCTCAAACAAGGGCGTCTGGCCGGCCAGCAGCTCACGTTCGAAGAACACGGCCTCCCGCAGCCCGGCCTCGGTGGCCTCGATGCCGGCGAAGCCACCCTGCTCGAGCACCGCCTCGATGGTCAGTGCGGCGGCCAGGATGATGTCGCCGCGGCCGGGTTTGATCCCGGAATGCGCTCCCCGCTCGGCTGCCGGGAGCGCGGCCAGTTCCTGGGTCAGCTCGGCCAGCGCATCCCGCGTGAGCATGAACCCCTGGACGCCCAGGTCGAGCTCGCTGGTGGCACTGTAGGCGGCGGCGGCCAGATTTCGCACCGCGCCGCCGATGCCCACCAGGCGATCGCCCGAGTCATGCAACCAGCTCACGCCGGAGATGGCGGCGGCGATGTGCTCACGGGCCCGCTGAAGATCTCTCTTCTTGACCGGTTCGCTGCCTGGCAGGAACTCCTCGGTTATCCGGACCGCGCCCAGCGGCAGCGAGAGCAGCTCTCCGGCCTGCCGGTCACGGACCTCGATCAGCTGCAGGCTCCCGCCGCCGAGCTCCAGTACGGCGCCGTCGCGCAGCGTGGTGGTGTTGACCGCGGCCAGGTAGCCCAGCCGCGCCTCCTCCTGTTCTGACAGGACCTCGAGCTTCAGCCGCGTGGTCTGGGCGGCGGACTCCAGGAACTCCTCGCGGTTGGACGCGTCCCGGATGGCGCTGGTGGCGATCGCGTGGACCTGCTCGGGGGCGAGGTCGTGGGCGATGCAGAACCGCTCGAACACGGTCAGCGTCTCCATGCCCCGGGCGATCGCGGCCTCGCTGAGCTGACCGGTGGCCGCCATGCCGGCACCGATACGGACGGTCTCGTAGAGCTCGTCGGTGCGCTTCCACCAGCCGCCGGGCACGAAGCTGTACACGACCAGCCGCCACGAGTTGGAGCCCAGGTCGATGACCGCCACCTGGTGGGTCTGCTGGGTGCTGCGGGCACTAGCCCGGGTCGTGCGCCAGCTCACGGGCACATGATCCGCGGCGCGGCGGACGGCCCCGGGCGGAGGTCGGCTTCAGCCGCGGGGGCGGACTAGCTGCTCGGGCACGTGGCCGTTGCCCGACAGTTCCTCATCCAGCAGCGACGGAGACTCGGAGAGGCGGGTGGGCCCTCCGATCAGGTAGCGGGCCACGGCGCAGATGAACAGCACGGTCATGATCACCGCGCTGGAGGCGCACCATTCACACACCGCGTGAATCGAGAACAGCTCTCTATATGTCAGGTAGGCAGAGAAGCCGAATCCAACGACCGTCAGGCCGAGCGTGGCCACGCGGGTCTCCTCGCGTTCGGGCAGCAGCAGGCTGGTCAGGATGGCGATGTAGCCGATCAGCCCGATCAGGGCCACGGGCACGCCGGCCAGCTTCGACCACTCCGAGGTCTGGACCTTGAGGCACGAGGTGCCCAGCGTGCAGGTGGGCTTGATCCCCGAGTAATGCACGTACACCAGATAGGCGGCAACGCCCAGGCCGAGCACCGTCAGCCCGATCATCACGCGGCGCAGCCGCACTAGGAGACCTGCTTGATCCGGGCCTGGAGATCGCTGTAGCTGGGCGGCCCAACGATCGGCGGAGCGGGGCCCTTGGGGCCCTGGATGGTGATCGAAGGCGTGGCGGTGAAGCCCTGGGCCTGGGCGGAGTTCTCGTCGGCCTGGACCTGGGCCAGGAGCGTGGGATTCCGAGTATCGGTTTGCCACTGGGTGAACTTCAGCCCGGGGATCTGCTGGGCCAGGCCGGCCAGGTAACCGGCATTGACGTAGCCCGTGCCCTCGGCGCCCTGCTCGTGGTAGAAGAGCAGGATGAAGTTCCAGGACTTGTTCTGCTTGCCCGCGGCCAGCGCGGCCGCCTGCTGGACACCGAACGTGGCCGGGTCCTGTGTGGCGGTCTGAAGCGACTTGTAGAGCAGCTTCACCTTCCCCGCCTTCACTTCGTTGGAGATCAGCTGGTTCTCCGAGGTCAGAGCGAAGTCGCGGCACACGGGGCACTCCAGGTCGCCGAACTCGGTCACGGTCACGGGCGCGCGAGGCGAACCGAGCGCGTTGCCCGACTGCGGGAGGCCGGCGAGGAGCCCATTGACCTGGCGGCTGATCTGAGTCTGCTGCTGGTGCTGCTGGGGGGTCTTCGGTGTGGCCGCGGCGGATCCGGCCGTCGAGCTGCTGCCGGACGAGCTGATGGCGATGGCCACGGCGACCACGGCCACCGCGAGCAGCAGCACCCCACCGAGCATGAACATCCGGCGCTGGCGCTGCGTGCGATCGGCCTCGGCCTGCTCTTCGGCCAGGCGCCGAGCCCGAGCTTCTTCCTTCTGCTTGGTACGTGAAGCCATACGAGTGGTAGCGGGGAGCAGAAGACCGCCCGCCGCGGGCATCAGGATAGAGGACGCGTGCCGGACGGAACGAAGTTTTCGCTAAGGCCGGCTCAGTGCGGCTCGAACAGCGCCAGCTTCAACGTCGGCCGGCGCTTGGGGCCGTGGGCGTCCGAGGCCACGCAGACACGTCGCGTGGCCTGAAGCAGCCGGAGGCGTCGATCCGCGTGCGCTCTCCGTACAGCCCGGCCAGCGACCAGGTGTTGACCTGCATGGCACTACCCGCAGCGAGCTCGTGCTCCAGGACCGGTAGCGCCCGCAAATTCCACGTAACCAGGTCGTAAACCGGGCCTAGGATCACGGTTCCGTCGGTCCAGCAGGTACAGTCCAGCCCAGATGTTGGCCGAGCGCAGCGACCAGCCCACGGCTGCCACGCCCCAGCACCGTCAGAGCTCTGTGCGGGCGGCTGTGATTGATCGCGACAAGGGGTTCATGCAGGTGCTGGTCAAGCGTCTCGAGGCTCTGGGGTGGGACTACACAGTGGTGTCCAGCCCGGTGACACCAGAGGCCCTAGTCCGGATGCGCCTGAACGCGTTGATCGTCGACGTGTCGGTGATTGGTCCCGACTGCTGGGGCTACCTCGAGCAGGTCTGTGCCCGGCTGCCCGGGATGTCGGTGGTCGTGTCCACCGGCCCCTCGTCGGTGGCCCAGCGGGTCCGGGGGTTGCGGCTGGGGGTCGACGCGTGGGTGACCAAGCCCTGTCACCCCGAGGAGCTGATCTGCGTGGTCGAGGCGACCCTGCGCCGGCACCGGCGCCGTGAACTGGCCGTGCTCGATCCGCCGACCAGCGCCGGCGAGCTGACGATCCGGGCCGATCTGCACCAGGTCTATGTGGACGACCTGAGCGCCGAGCTGACGGCCCGGGAGTTCGAGATCCTCCAGTTGCTGGCCCAGTCGGATCGGGTCCTGCGCCGCGAGGAGATCTACGAGCGGATCTGGGGCTACGCCATGAGCCACGGCGACCGGTCGGTCGACGTGTTCGTGGGCAAGCTCCGCCAGAAACTCCGCATCACGTCCCCGGGATGGAGCTACATCCACACCCATTTTGGGGTGGGCTACCGGTTCGCGCCCAAGAACGAGCTGGGTGGTGAAGCCGCCCCGCGTGAAGCCGACGAGGCCGCGGCCGTGGGCGACGCGGCAGCTGACGAGCCGCTGGACCCGGTCCGCGCCTAGCTCGAGACTGGGCATCGTTCCCCGGGCGTTAGGGCGGCGCTAACCGCGGGCTAACCGCGACGGGGCTGAGCCGCTTTCACATTT
>DATKRM010000274.1:0-4482 GCA_035532195.1 Solirubrobacteraceae bacterium | reverse complement strand
GCCGTTGAGTTGAGCTGGATGGCGGCTGCCCGCACTAGATTGCTCCTAGATTCAGCCCCAGGGTCCCGGGCGCCGGGACCGCAGGCGTGTGCTCCGGATGATTGATTGACTGGTCAGTCAGAATACTTCCTGCCCCACCGGGGGGCCTTCGGTTACGCTCGTCCGCCTGAGCTGGCGGGATTGGCGCTGCCGCCCGGCCCGATGCCCTCGCGCCACGGTCTGCGGCCGCTGAAGTCCTGGCGCTATGTCGGGGTGTACGGCCCGGAGATCATGCTGTGCCTGGCCCAGGTGCGGATCGGCCCCACCCGGCAAAGCTTCTGGGCGGTGTGGGACCGCGCGGGGCGCCGGCTCCACGAGCGCACCGTGCTGGGTCAGGGCGGCGTGCGGCTTGGGCTCGGGATGGCCGAGGTGCGCGACCGCCAGGTCCAGATCGAATTGCGCCTCGACGAAACCGCCGGTGTGGAGACGGTCTGCCCCACCGGCCAGGCGTACGCCTGGACCCGCAAGCAGGGCGGCATCCCGGTCACCGGGTGGGTGGTGATCGACGGGACGGCGCGTCCGTTTGCCGCCCGGGCGGTGATTGACGACACCGCGGCCTACTACCCACGCCACACGCAGTGGCATTGGTGTGCCGGAGTCGGCGAGGACGCCGAGGGCCGGGAGCTGGCCTGGAACCTCGTCAGCGGCGTCAACGATCCGCGCAGCGGCAGCGAACGCACCGTGTGGGTGGACGGGGATCCCCGCGAGGTCCCGCCCTGTCGCTTCGCCGCCGACCTGTCGAGCGTGGACGACCTGCAGTTCACCGCCGAAGCCGTGCGCGAGCGGGACGAGAACCTGCTGCTGGCGCGCAGCCGCTACCGACAACCGTTCGGGACCTTCTCAGGGCAGCTGCCGGGCGGGATCGAGGTGGCTCAGGGCTACGGCGTGATGGAAGAGCACGACGTGTGGTGGTGAGCCGCTACTCGTTCCCCCGCTGGCGCCGCAGCTCGGCCAGGAGCAGCTTGCTGTGCATCGCCCCGATCAGCTCGCGCAGTGGCTCGCTACCGGAGGAGATGATCTGCACCGCACGCTCCACGTCGACCCGGCCGGCCAGACGGTCCAGCAGCACCCGGACCTCCTCGTGGACCAGCGGCTCGAGCGACTCCCGGTAGCGCAGCGTGTCGTACACCGTGAAGCCGATCGCCTCCTCATACCCCCCGGCCCGGAAGCGAGAGATGGCGGCGATGATCGCCACATCGTCAGGGTCGTAGCCGTGGCCGTTGGGCGTGAGGACGCCGAGCCCTTCCAGCCGGTCGAGCACGTTCTGGGGCATGTCGTAGGTCTCGCGTACCTTGCTGCGCGACACTCGTCCCGCCTCGCGAGCCTCGATGGCTAGCTCCAGGATCCGGTCCTCCAGCTCGATCATCCGGGCCGCCCGGTCGGGGTCCACCTCCAGCAGCTCACGGATCACCTTCAGCGGCATGAACCGCTCCTCCTGAAGGCGCTTGATCAGCTTGACCCGATCCACGAACTCCGGCGGGTAATAGGCCATGTTCCGGCTGGTTCTGACCACCTCGTCGGCTGAGCCCAGCAATCCCTCGCGCAGGTAGTGCTTGATCGTGGCCGAGCTGACCCCCGACTGCTCGGCCAGCTCGGACATCTTGAGCAGGCCGCTCGCGCCTGGCCTCCGCTCGCCATCCGGGCTCGCTGGACCGGAGGCCTCGCGAGTCGTCCGGCTGGCGGTCACGGCTGTACGGCGGCCGAGGCGGAGGGCGCCGCGACCGCGCCGCTGGCCTGCAGCTCCGCGACCTGCTCGGGCGTGTAGCCCGCGGCCAGCAGGATCTCCTCGGTGTGCTCACCCAGCGCCGGCCCAGGCGCCCGGGTGGGGTCCGCCGGCGTGCGGCTCAGCTTGATCGGCGCGCCCACCAGCTTGACCGGGCGCTCGGCTCCTGGCTGCTCGAGCTCTACCACCATCTCGCGAGCGACCACCAGCTCCGAGTCCATGACCTCGTCGAGGTCGAGCACCGGCTCCAGACAGCAGTCGTTCTCCGAGGCGAACTGGCGCCACTCCTCCCGGCTGCGAGACGCGAAGATCTGCTCCAGGGCTTCGTGGGCTTCGGAGCCCGGCGGGTCGAATTGGTGCTCGATCAGATCCTCGCGGCCCACCCCCCGACAGAAGGCCGAGAAGAACTTCGGCTCCAGCGCGCCGAGGGTGACGTAGCCGTCGGCGCACCTGTAAGGCCTGTAGCAGACCACCCCGCCAGCCAGGTAAAGCAGCCCGCGCCGCGGCACCTGGCCGGTGGCGAACATGTCGGCCGCCACCATGGCCAGCCACGACAGCGCGCCGTCGAACATCGAGCAGTCGACGAACTGTCCCTCGCCCGAGCGCTCGCGCTCGCGCAACGCCACCAACACCCCGATCACCGCCATCAGCCCACCGCCGCCGATGTCGGCGATCTGCCCGGCCGACTGAACCGGCGGGCCATCCGGTTGGCCGGTCAGGCCGAGCAGCCCGTTCAGTCCCAGATAGTTCATGTCGTGGCCCGAGCGATCGCGGTTGGGCCCGTCCTGGCCGTAGCCGGTGATTGCGCAGTAGACCAGCCGCGGGTTCGCTTCCCGCAGCCGCTCGTAGCCCACGCCCAAGCGGTCCAGCACCCCGGGCCGGAACGACTCCAGCAGCACGTCGGCGTCGCGGACCAGCCGGAGCAGGACCTGCTTGCCCTCGTCGCTCTTGAGGTTGACGCGGATCGAGCGCTTCCCGCGGTTGAGCGCCAGGAACAGAGCGCCTCCCGCGGTCTCGTCGGCGCCTTCGTAGTGGGGCGGCGACCACCGCACGTAATCACCCATGCCCGTGTCCTCCACCTTGATCACGTCGGCCCCGAAGTCGGCCAGCAGCAGCGACGCGTAGCCGCCGGGCAACAGGCGGGTCAGATCGAGGATCTTGAGGCCCTCGAGCGGAAGGCTCATGCTCGCGTCGGCTCCCGCACCCCCAGGAGCCGCCGCGCCTCCTCCACTGTGGCCGGCCGGCGGCCGAGATCCTGGGTCATCTCCCGGGCCTTGGCGATCAACTCGCCGTTGGAGCGGGCCATCTCACCGTCCGGCAGGTAGAAGTTGTCCTCCAGGCCGACCCGGATCGAGCCGCCCAGCGTCAGCGCGGCGGCCACCAGCATCCACTGGACCCGGCTGATCCCGATCACGCCCCAGTGGTGGTGCGGACCGCCGTCGGGGTGGGGCGGCATGTTGTCCGCCATCGCCGCCAGGTTGCGTGCGGTGGCGGGAACGCCACCCACCACCCCCATCACGAAGTCGGCGTGGAGCGGCGCCTCCAGCAGGCCCATGTCGACGAGCGGCTCCAGCGATCCCACGTGCCCCACGTCGAAGCACTCGTGCTCGGGCTTGATGTCCAGCCGCCGCATCGCCTCCAGCAACTGGATGATCTCGTCAAACGGGTTGGTGAACACGAACTTGAACACGAAGTCCTTGCGCTTGCGCGAGTACTTGGCGTAGTTCAGCGAGCCCATATTGAGCGCCGCCACCTCGGGCCGGCCGGCCTCCAGGTAGGCGATCCGCTTCTCCACCGGCACGCCGACCGTGCCCGTGGAGAAGTTGATGATCACGCGGTCACCCACCTCGCCCACGATCGCCTCCTTGATCGCCACGAAGTCCTCGATCTCGTAGCTGGGGGTCCCGTCCGGCTTGCGCGCGTGTATATGAATGTGGACGCCGCCCTCGTCGACGATCCGCCGCGCCTCGGCCGCGTACTCCTCCGGCGTGTAGGGGATGGCGGGACACTGCTCGCGGTTGGCGATCGAGCCCGAGATCGAGCAGGTGATCACCACGGGGTCATCGAGACTCATACCGGCACCACTCCGTTTCTCTTCCAGGGCCGCTCCACGTGCTTGGTCGCGGCCAGTTCCAGCCCCCGGCAGATCGTGACGCGGGTCTCCCGGGGGTCGATCACGTCGTCGATCATGTCGTGGCCCGCGGCGATGTAAACGTCGATGATCTTGCGGAAGTTCTCGATCAGCTCCTGCTTCTTGGCCGCCGGGTCCTCGGCCGCCTCCACCTGCTTGCGGAAGATGATCTCGACCGCCCCTTCGGCGCCCATCACGCTGATCTCGGCCGAGGGCCAGGCCACGATCAGATCGGGCTCGAAGGCGCGACCGTTCATCACGTAGTAGCCCGCTCCATAGGCCTTGCGCAAGACCACGGTGATCTTGGGCACGGTGGCGTTGGCCGTGGCGTACAGCATCTTGGCCCCGTGGCGGATGATGCCTTCGGCTTCCACCTTGGTCCCCACCATGAAGCCGGGGACGTCCATCAGGTAGATCAGCGGGAGGCTGAACGCGTTGCACAGGTTGATGAACCGCGCTGCCTTGTCCGAGGAGTCGTTATTCAAGATCCCGCCCAGTTGCTTGGGCTGGTTGGCCACGATCCCCACCGGGCGGCCGCCGAACCGAGCCAGGCAGGTGATGATCGTCTTGGCGAACTGCGGCTTGATGT
>DATKRM010000273.1:0-2039 GCA_035532195.1 Solirubrobacteraceae bacterium | reverse complement strand
AATCTGGGGGAAGACGAACCACATCCAGTGGCTCATCTTCAGGCCACGTCGCAGCTCCGCAACGGCATCTTCGTAGGTTTCGCGCTCGTCCTGGGCGGCAACGAAGCGCTCCAGGTCGTAGGGGTCATCCATTGTCACAAGTGTCCGTCTGTTTCCCACTGGTCTGGACGATCAGCCAGATTCCTCGGGTTCCCTGGAGGACTACAACGCGACAGCGGCGGCCGGCGGTGGGATCTGGCCGCTGGCCCAGCAACACTACGAACAAAGTCGCACTGCCTGATGCGGTGAGCCCAGCCACAGTTTAATACCGTCGCCCGCGTTATCCACGGGGTCAAGCCAAGGAGTGTCGTCGCGCCCTAGAGCCGTTGCCAGCGCACTTCCGGGTAAGCATCGGTTGGTCCGGATAACAGCGGCGAGATCACGCCCTGCAGAAACGTATCGAAGAAGGCGGCGGTGTAGACGCGCGTAACCTGGATGGCTCGCTGGGGATCGATCGGCCCCATCACACCGGCCAGGCGGTACGGCGACATGAAGAGGGCCATGTCGGCGAAGTTGAAGTGGCCTGTGCCATCGATAGACAACCAGTAGCGCTTGCCCTCGGGAATCCGCTGCAAGACCTGCCGGTTGACGGCGGCATCGCCTGTATCGAGCGTCTCATTGATCAGCATGAGCGGCTTCGTTGAGCCGCGCTCGGCCACCAGTCCGAACAGTGCGCCGTCAATGTCCAGCGCGGCGGCGCAGCGCTGCTGGTCGCGGCAGGCTTCGGCGGCGGCGGCCCCGCCGAATGAGTGTCCCAGCATCCCCACGCGCGTGGTGTCCAACCGCTGGTACAGCTTGCTTCCCGGGTCCGAGGCCTCGATCGTCAGCCTGCCCAGGACGAACTCGATGTCGTCCCGCCAGACCGCCAGCAGGCGATTGCCGGCCGCCGTGTCCGTCGTGGACTCGAGTGTGGCGGCCGGGACGGACTTGATGATCCGACCATCGCCCAGCACGGTGACGTCGGCGCTGTAGGTCGGTGTTATGCCCGCCACGACATAGCCATGGCTGGCAAGGTCCTCCACGAGGGCGCTGTAATCCGCTGGCGTGCGGCCCATGCCGGGTGACAGCAGGAGGACAGGGTAGCCCGTGGGAGTCGGCGCAAACGGCGCATCGGCAATGGCCGTGGCATGGATCGAGTTCGGATCCTGCCAGGCGATGCCCTGCGAGCGACCTACCGCGTCTGCCCAGGCGCGGGGCAGGTAGGCCGCCGGCTGCGCGCCTGCTGGCGGTGCCGCTGGATACCACAGCCAGACGGCCAGCTCACGCTTCGGCTGTCCCTGGGTGACGAAAGGATCCGGGCGCGATGTATCGGTCCAGTCGAACAGCGTGCGGCCCACCGCCAACGAGCCGGTTGGCTGAGGGAGCGCCCGCGGACGCTCCTGGTTAAAGCTCAGGTATCCCAGCCCAGTGCCCAGGACCAGCACCATGGCGGCAAGGACCGCCCCGACGATGCGCAGCAGCAGGCGTGGTCGGCCGATGATCCAGGAGCGCACGTTCCGGGCCGGTTGACGACGATGCGGGCGTCGATACGTGGCAGTGCTCACGACGGAACGGCACCCCCAGAGCTCGACACGTGACAGCACGCGGTCGGCGCAGGCATGGGGTGCTCGAAACAAGCAGAGGCGCACCCGCTGTCCGCAAACGTTCAGTCAATGTCGGCCGACGGCATCCGGAAGCGCTTCTTGGACTAGCGGAGGCTCCTTCCTCGTGCCTGCTGGCCACATGGCGTCCGAGCTCGACGTAGAGACACCCGACAGGAGCCGCAGCATTTTCGGCAACGTTTCGCGACACTCCTGGATTAACGGCCCCATCGCCCTTCTCGTGAGTCGGTCATAGCCGGTCATCCGAGTTCAGCGCACGGCCACTTTGCGGTCGGGCGAGCGGCAAACGGATGGTTCAACTGACAATTCCCCGCGGTGGACGCAGGCGAGCTGAATTGAACTGTTCAAGGGGCCCTGGCCGCCGCCGCCGCCCCTGCTGCTGTGGTGGTGGTGGTCCCT
>DATKRM010000272.1:0-3945 GCA_035532195.1 Solirubrobacteraceae bacterium | reverse complement strand
GGCGGGCTTCGTGATCGTGGGCAAGACCGCGCTGCCGGAGATGGGCATCCTGCCCACCACCGAGTCCCGGCGCTTCGGGCCCACCCGCAACCCCTGGGACCTGGACCGCACACCAGGTGGCTCCAGCGGCGGGTCGGCGGCCGCGGTGGCCGCGGGGATGGTCCCCATCGCCCACGGCAACGACGGCGGTGGCTCGACCCGGATCCCGGCTGCGTGCTGCGGCCTGGTCGGGCTCAAGGCCGCCCGCGGACGAATCTCGGTCGGTCCCGATGCCGGTGACAGCTTCCTGGCGGTCGACGGCGTGCTGACCCGCAGCGTGGCCGACACCGCGGCCACGCTCGACGTCCTGGCCGGCTACGAGCCCGGCGATGCCACCTGGGCGCCGGACCCTGAGCGGCCGTATGCGGAAACCGCTCAGGAGGATCCGGGTCGCCTGCGGATCGGCCTGGCCACCTCCCCGCCACTTGAGGGTGCGGTGGTCGAGCCGCCGTGCTTGCAGGCGGCGTTGAACGCCGCCGAGCTGCTGGCCTCGCTGGGTCACGACGTCCAGGAGACCGAGCCGCCGTGGTCGAACCGGGAGGTGCTGCCCGACTTCACCCGGGCGTTTGGCCCGCAGGTGTCGATGCAGACGCTGATCGGCGGGATCATCCGGGGCCGCGAGGTCACGGAGTCCGATGTCGAACCGCTGACCTGGACCATGTATCAGCACGCCCGCGAGCAGGACACGCTCACGTATCTATCCGCCGAGGGCCGGGTCAAGGCGCTGGCTCGCGAGGTGGTCTCCCACCTGGACGACTACGACGTGGTCCTGACGCCCGCCCTGGCCCAGCTGCCTGTGCCGATCGGGGAGATCCACGGCCGCGGCCCCGATCCGTGGGAGCACTACCGGCGCTCAGGCCTGTTCACTCCGTTCACCGCGATGTTCAACGTCACCGGCCTTCCGGCCATCTCCGTGCCGCTGTATCAGAGCGACGGAGGGCTGCCGCTGGCGGTTCAGCTCGGCGCCCGCCCGGCCCGGGAGGATGTGTTGCTCGCCCTGGCGACCCAGCTCGAACAGGCCCAGCCCTGGGCGGACCGGGTGGCGCCGCTGGCGGCGGCCGACTCGTCCGCCAGACCGATCGCGCAGTAGCTGCGCGCTTCAGGGGCGCCTAGCCGACGCCCAGCACAGCTTCCACCGGCTTGGGCAGCACGCCCAGCCGTTCGGCGTCCGCGGTGCCCAGCCGGGCGAGCAGCGGCACCTGGAGCAGCTCGACCTCGTCCCAGGTAGCCGGCGCAGTGGGGCCCATGAGCAGCTCGGCCCAGTTCAGGGTCCGTCTGACGATCCGCGTGGGGACCGGCAGGATCGGCCGGCGGCGGCGCAGCGAGCGCAGCCGGGAGCCCACGAGCTCCCGGTAGGTCAGCGTCTCCGGCCCGGCCAGTTCGTAGCGGGTGCCGGCAGCCGCGTCGGCCATCGGGCCGCCCGGTAGCGCCGCCATGACGCAATCGGCTGCGTCCTCAGCCCACATGGGCTGAAAGCTGGCTCCCCCCAGGCCGGCGATCGGCATCACGGGCAGCAGCGACATCCGCTCGAGCAGTCGCATGAACGGGTCACCCGGCGCATACACCAGCGAGGGGGCGAACACGGTGTGGTTGAGCGAGGACTCCATCAGCGCGCGCTCGGCAATTGCCTTGGCCCGAAGCAGCCGGGCCCGGCTGCGCGTCGAGGCGCCCAGCACCGAGAAGAACACGAACCGCTCCACTCCGGCCCGCTCGGCCGCTTGGACCAGCCGCCAGGTGGCGATGCCCGCCAGCTCCTCGATCGAGCCAGATGGCTGGTCGCGGATCACCGAGGCCAGGTGGACCACGGTGTCCACCCCGCGCAGGGCGTGGCGAAACGTGAACGGATCGGCCAGATCGCCCAGCGCGATCTGAACCCGGACCCGCTCGGGACCGAGGCGGCGGGGGTCGCGGACCAGGCAGCGGACCGGGGTCCCGGCGGCGGTCAGCCGTCTCAGCAACGGCATCCCGATTGTCCCGGTGGCGCCCGTCAGCAGCAGCACGCGAGGCATCGTACGTAGAATGAGCGGCCCCCCGAGTCAGAAGAGGAACAGACACATCTATGGCCTACGTCATTGCCGAGCCCTGCATCGGCACGAAAGACAATTCGTGCGTTGAGGTCTGCCCGGTCGACTGCATCCATCCCACGCCAGACGAGCCGGATTACGACAGCGTCGAGATGCTCTACATCGACCCGGAGGAGTGCATCGACTGCGACGCATGCGTCGAGGCCTGCCCGGTGGATGCGTGCTTTGCCGAGGACCAGCTGCCCGAGGAGTGGCAGCAGTACTCGAAGACCAACGCGGACTACTACGCGAATAAGTAGGTAGCCGACCTCGGGGGTGCGCCGCGGCGGGTCCGGGCGGAGGCCGGGCGGAGGCGGGCGCGCCCAAGTTGGGTGCTCCCAGCACGTGGAGCGCGAACTTTGGCGCTGGGGTTGACGTATGCGCAACTACGGTGCAGAAGTTCGCTCGCGGCCGCGCGCTGCGCCCGCCGCCTCCGCGCCCCGCCTCCGCGCCCCGCGCCCCGCGCCCGCGCCGCCCGCCCGCGTCCGCGCTAGGCCATCGGCAGCGACATGCCCACCGGCGCGGGCCCGGCGGCGGCCGGGGCCTCCGGGGCGGGGGCCTGCATGACCGGGAGTTCGACCGGGGTCAGCGCGATCAGCCCGCGCGCGCCCTCATACAGCGCTTGGGCTGCCGGGTCATCCGGGTCCGAGAGCACGATTGGGGTACCCGCGTCCGCCTGCTCTCGCAGGGCAATGGTCAGCGGGATCTTGGCCAGCAGCGGCACGTCCAGCTCGTCGGCCAGCAGCTGGCCACCGCCCTCGCCGAACAGCTGATAGCGCTCGCCGGATGGGGTGACGAAGCCGGACATGTTCTCGATCACGCCGGCGACCTCCAGCTTGACCTTTGAGGCCATCTCGGCCGAACGCCGGGCCACCTTCTGAGCCACGGGCTGTGGCGTGGTGACGATCAGGAACTTGGCGTGGGGCAGGAGCTGGGCCAGCGTCATCGACACGTCGCCGGTGCCCGGAGGTAGATCGATCAGCAGGTAGTCAAGCCGGCCCCAGTCCACGTCCTCCAGGAACTGCTGGAGCGCTTTGTGGAGCATCGGGCCGCGCCACACCACGGCCGCGTCCTGCTCGATGAAGAAGCCGATCGACATGACCGAGATTCCGTCGTGGGCGGTGACCGGGATCAGCTTGCGCTGCGCACTCACCTTGGGGCGCTCGGCGCCCAACCCCAGCATCCGCGGCTGGGAGTAGCCCCAGACGTCGGCGTCCAGCACGCCTACCTGCTTGCCCTGGGCGGCCAGGGCCGCGGCCAGGTTGGCGGTCACGCTCGACTTGCCCACGCCGCCCTTGCCCGAGCCGACGCAGATGACGTTGGCCACCTGGGCCAGCGCGCCCTCGGGGAGGGTGCCGCGCCCCAGCTTGCGGCCCAACGCCTGCTTCTCGGAGTCCGACAGCACGTCGAAGGACACATTGACGCCGGTGACCCCCTCCAGCTCTCGCACCGCCTGGGCCACGCCGGTCTGGAAGTGCGAGCGGATGGGGCAGCCGGGAGTGGTCAGCGAGACCATCACGTCCACCACCCCGTTCTCGTGCAGCTGGATGGATCGCACCATGTCCAGCTCGACGATGTTCTGGCGCAGCTCGGGGTCGATAACGGCCTTAAGGGCCTCGCGAATCTGTTCCTGAGTAGGCATCAGGGCCATTGTAGGCAGCTGCCCCTGTCAGGCCACGGACAGAGGGCCCGCGACCCGCGGTTTAGCCTCGATCCACCGTTTGATGGGGAGGCTCTCGTTGTTTAGGGGTTGATGGCTCGTCGGGGCTCGGGTGGCCTGCTGTCGGCGGAGGCGCGGGGGTCGCTGAGGTCGGTGGGGCCAGTTGAGGCCGTCGCTGCGGCG
>DATKRM010000271.1:0-16874 GCA_035532195.1 Solirubrobacteraceae bacterium | reverse complement strand
CCTCCCGTGTAGCCCTCGAAGTTGAGCGGGCTGCCGATGAAGATACGCCCGGTCTGACCGGTGGGGAGCTCGCGGCCCGCGGCGTCGAGGATCTTGACCTTCACGCCGGCCATGGGGCGTCCCACGGTGCCAGGCGCCGCGCGGAGGTCGGCGGGCGTGGCCAGGGTTCCCGAACCGCTCTCGGTGGACGCGTAGCCGTTGTAGAGCACGTTCCCGAACTCGTCCATGATCGCCCGGGCCAGCTCGGGCGGCAGCGGCGCCGCGCCGCTGACGATCATCCTGAGCGAAGCGGCGTCGTAGCGCCGGCGGGTGGGGGTGGGCAGGCTCGTGATCCGGGCCAGCATGGTGGGCACCGCCAGCAGCACCCCCGCCCGGTGCCGGTCGATCTGATCCAGCGTGGCCTCGGGGTCGAATCGCCGGCGAAGCACGATCGGCGAGCCGTAGGCAAATGCCCCCATCATCCCGGCCAGGCCGAACAGGTGAAACAGCGGCGGGGCCACCACGATTGGCTGGCCCGAGCGCGGCGCGCGGCGGATCCGGCCCAGGTCGAGCGCCCCGGCCACGGCCGCCGGCGCCAGAGCCCACGGCCGCACCGAGCGGGTGGCACCTTTGGGGGTCCCGGTGGTTCCCGAGGTGAGCATGATCACTCGGCCGGCCGACGACGGCGCGGGCGGGTCGGCCGCGCCGTCGTCGATCAACGACTTGAGCGTCGGGCTGCCCGGATCCTCATCGCTCCAGGCCAGGATCCGCGGTCCGTCGAAGTTGGTCTGCGCCAACACCTCCTCGAACTCCTGGTCGTGGACCACCGCGGTCACTGTCTCGCGCTCCAGCACCTGCTCGAGCTGCGCGGCGGCGAAGTCGGTGTTCAACGGCACCAGGTCGCAGCCCAGGCGCGTGGCCGCGACTGCGGCCTGGACGAAGCCGCGGTGGTTGCGGCACATCACGCCCACGCGATGCGAGGACCCGAGCTCGACCCGGGTGTGGAGCGCGCCGGCCAGCTTGCGCGTCTGAATATCGAGGTCGGCGAAGGACAGCGTGCCGAGCTCGTCGATCACCGCGGGTCGCTCCGGGTACAGGGCGGCCCCCACCGCCGCGGCCCCCGCCGGGGTGGCTCCGTAGCGCCCCGCGGCCAGCAGGGCCCGGGCCAGACGGTCGGGCCGAACCGGACGGACCAGGCCAGACGAGGCGACAGTGTCCAGCGCTCCCAGCAGCGACGGCACTCCCGCCCGCGCGCTCCGCGAGGACAGCCAGATCGCGGTCTCCACCGGGCCTCGGGCCAGCCCGGTGGCCGCGCCGCCCAGCCGAGCCCACAGCGGCGCGATCACCCGTGGCCGCTGGGCCACCGCCCGGGCCACCATCCCCGCCGCCTCCTCGGTGCTCATCCCGGGCAGGTACCGCCACATGCGGAACGGACCGAGCATCGGCGAGCGGACCAGCTGCATGTGAATCGAGGTGACGCTGACCCCGTCTCCTCGGACCTCCGGTGCCACGCCGGACAGCCAGGTTTCGAATGCGGCCTTGGACGCGATGTAGGCGCTCCAGCGCATGGGGGGGAAGTTCACGCCCAGCGTCGAGACGTAGACGATGTGCCCCTGGCCGCGGTCTCGCATCGACGGGAGCAGGGCCAGCAGCAGGGCCACCGGACCCAGGTAGTTGACGCCGATGGTGCGCTCCACGTCGCGGAAGCGCCCGGAGGACTCCGAGATCCAGCGGCGGATCGACAGCCCGGCGTTCGACACCAGGACATCCACGTGGCCGTGCTCGGCCAGCACGGCGGCGGCCAGCTCGTGCACCTGGTCGGGGTCGGACATGTCGCAGGGATGGGCGAACGCGCTGCCCCGGGAGCGCTCGATGTCCCGGCAGATCTGATCCAGCAGCTCGGCCCGGCGGGCCACCAACAGCACGGTGGCTCCGGCGGCGGCCAGCCGCCGGGCGCTCGCCTCGCCCACCCCGGAGGAGGCTCCGGTGATCAGGACGATCTTGCCGCGTGCCGACTTGCGCAGCTTGCCGTCGCTGACGCCCGGGCTGGTCGCGCCCAGCAGCAGGCGCACCGGGCGCGGCAGCAGCTCGCTCATCTCCGGCGCATTACCTGCTCGATCACCGGCAGCTTGAGCGCGTGCGGCACGTAGCGTGAGGCCAGCATCGCGGCGCGCATGGGCAGCCCGGGAATCACCACGCGGCGCCCCGCGGCCAGCCCGTTGACCCCGGCCTTGGCCACGTCCTCGACGGATACCAGGGCCGGGCTGGGGAACGCTTTTTCAAACGACTTGCCGCCCGCCACCTCCCATCCGGCGCCTTGCCAAAACTCGGTCTCCACCGGCCCGGGGCACAGCGCCGTCACGGTCACGCACTGCCCGCCGACCTCCTGGTGGATGGCCTCGGAGAACGTGAGCACGTACGCCTTGGCGGCCGAGTAGCCGGCGGCGTAGGGGAGGGGTTGCATGGCCGCGGTGGACGCGACGTTGAGGATCGCCCCGCGGCGGCGCGCGACCATCCCGGGCAGGAACGCCGAGCTGAGGGCCACCGGTGCCTCGACCAGGACCCGGACCTGCTCGAGCTCCCGCTCGGGATCGGACTCGGCGAAGGGACCCCCGGTGGCAAAGCCGGCGTTGTTGATCAGGATGTCGACTTCCAGGCCGAGCTCCTTGATCTGCCCCGCCAGCCGGCCCCGGGGCGCAGGCTTGGACAGGTCGCAGGAGATGGTCTCGGCTCGCACCCCATACTCACCGCTCAGCTTGTCGGCCAGCTGCCGCAGGCGCTGCTTGCGCCGGGCCACCAGCACCACGTTGTGTTCACGCTGGGCCAGCTGCTCGGCGATGGCGGCGCCGATCCCTGACGAGGCACCGGTGATCAGCGCGGCGGACTTGGGCGAAGGGCTGGGAAGGGCCAAGGTGCGTAATCCTATTCGGGTGGGACTTACTGCGATCTTGTTTCCCGGTCAGGGCAGCCAGCAACCCGACATGCGTGACACCGTGGCCCGCGAACGCCCGGAACTGGTGGACGCGGCGCTAGCGGTGGTGGGCGAGGATCCGTTCGCCCGGGCCGAGGAGGGGACCCGGTTCGCCCAGCCGGCGATCTTCTGCGCCAGCCTGGCCGGCTGGGCAGCGCTGGGCAGCCCGTCGGGTGATGTGATGGCCGGACATTCCCTGGGCGAGCTCACCGCGCTGGTGGCGGCCGGCTGCCTGTCCGAGCGCGACGGCCTGGAGCTGGTGGCGCTGCGCGGCCGGCTGATGCAGGAGGCGGGCGAGCAGGCGGGTGATGGTGGGATGCTGGCCCTGCTCGGCCCCGGCGCGGCCGACCAGGCCGAGGCGCTGGCCGCGGCCCACGGCCTCACCGTGGCCAACGACAACTGTCCCACCCAGGTCGTCCTGTCCGGCCCCCGTGAGACATTCCCGCCGGCGGGCGAGTCGGCGCGAGGGGTGGGCCTGCGACCGATGGACGTGCCGGTCACCGGAGCGTTTCACTCGCCGATGATGGCCTCGGCGGTGCCCCAGTTCGAGGCCGCGGTGGCCCAGGTCGCGCTGCGCCCCGCCGGCGTGACCGTGTTCAGCGCCGTCACCGCCCAGCCCTTCGAGGGCGAGGCCGACATCCGGCTGCGTCTGGTCAACGGGCTGACTCGGCCCGTGCGCTGGCGTGAGACGCTGCTCGAGCTGCAGCGGTTTGGCGCCGACCGGTTTGTCGAGGTGGGTCCGGGGCGCATCCTGACCAACCTGGCCAAGCGGACGCTGAAGGACGTGGAGCTCGTCCATGGTTGAGCGGACCCCGGGGTGCGCGCTGGTCACCGGAGCGTCCCGGGGAATCGGGGCGGCGATCGCCCGCGCGCTGGCCGGGGCCGGGTGGCCGGTGGGCGTCAACTACTCCAGCGATCGCGCCAGCGCGGAGACCGTGGTGGGCGAGATCACCACGGCCGGCGGTCAGGCCGTGGCCCTGCAGGCCAACGTGACCGACCCCGAGACTCCGGGGCGGCTGTGGACGGCGCTGGAGGAAGCGTTTGAGCGTCCGGTGCTGGCGCTGGTCAACAACGCCGGCGTGAACCGTGACGACCTGGTCCCCAGCTTGGGTGATGAGGAGTGGCGGGAGGTCATCGAGACCGATCTGACCGCCGCATTTCGGCTCACGCGCCAGGCTCTGCGGCCCATGCTCCGGGCCCGGTACGGGCGGATAGTCAACATCTCCTCGGTGGTGGCGCTGCGCACCAATCCCGGGCAGGCCAACTACGCGGCGGCCAAGGCCGGACTGATCGCGCTGACCAAGACGGCGGCGGTCGAGGTGGCCCGCCGGGGGATCACCGTCAACGCCGTGGCACCGGGCTTGATCGAGACCCAGATGACCGAGGAGTTGTCCGGCGAGTTGCTTTCGTTCGTACCCGCGCGGCGGGCCGGGACCCCCGAAGAGGTCGCGGCATGCGTACGCTTTCTGGTCTCGGACGACGCGAGCTATGTCACTGGAGCGGTCCTGAGCGTGGACGGAGGACTGGCCGCATGACGAGCAAACCCCACTATGAGGAGGCGACATGCCAGCTTTGACCGCCGAGCAGGTGCAGGAGCGAGTGATCGAGGCGCTGGCGAGCTTTGGCCCGGAAGCCGACCAGATCACGCGCAACGCGACCTTTGAAGAGCTAGACATCGATTCGCTCGATCTGGTCGAGTTAGCTCAGATCGTTGAGGACGAGTACGGCATCGTGCTCAAGGGCGACGACATGAAGGACCTGCGGAGCGTGGGTGACGCAATCGACCTGATCGTGAGCCGCCAGTCGTGAAGCGGACGGTGGCGATCACCGGCCTCGGGGCGGTCACGCCCCTGGGGGTCGGTGCGCGGTCTCTGCACGAGCGGTGGAGCGCCGGGGCGTGCGGTATTGCGGACGGGGCCGGGGCCTGCGACGAGTTCGCGCCTGACCAGTTCTTCTCGGTCAAGCAGCTGCGGCGGCTGGATCGCTTCTCGCAGCTGGCGCTGGTCGCCGCCGAGGAGGCGCTGACCGAGGCCGGTCTGGCCGGCGAGCTCGGCTACGACTCGCTGCGGTTCGGTTGCGTGATCGCCACCGGCATCGGCGGTCTGGGCACGGTCGAGAGTCAGCACGACCTCATGCGCGAGCGGGGGACCAAGCTGATGTCGCCGCTGGGAATCCCGATGTACATGCCCAATGCCGCGGCCGCGGCCGTGTCGATGAAGCACGGGCTCCGGGGCCAGACGTTCGGCGTGGTCTCGGCCTGCTCGGGCGGGGCACACGCGTTGGGTCTGGCGGCGCGGATGATCCAGTACGGCGACGCCGACGCGGTAGTGGCCGGCGGCTCGGAGGCCGCGCTGACTGAGTTCGCGTTCGGCGGCTTCAACGCCATGCAGGCCCTGTCGCCGACCGGGATCAGCCGGCCGTTCGACGCTCGCCGGGACGGATTCGTGATGGGCGAGGGGGCAGCCGCGCTGGTGCTGGAGGAGGCGGCATCGGCGCAGGCCCGCGGCGCGACGATCCTGGGTGAGCTGGCCGGTTATGGCTCCACCGCCGACGCCCACCATCTGACCGCCCCCGACCCGGAGGGTGGACCGGCCGCCCAGGCGATCTCGCTGGCACTGGCCGACGCCGGCATGGCTCCGGCCGAGATCGACTACGTCAACGCCCACGGCACCTCGACCCCACTCAACGATCCCGCGGAGACAGCCGCGCTCAAGCGCGCGCTGGGGGAGGCGCAGGCCAAGCAGATCCCCGTGTCCTCGACCAAGTCCGCCATCGGTCACCTGCTGGGCGCGGCCGGGGCGGTTGAGGCTGTGGCCACGGTGGAAACCCTGCGGACGCGGATCATCCCGCCCACGCTGGGCTACGCGGTACCCGATCCGGCCTGCGACCTCGACTACGTCCCCGGCGAGGCCCGGCGGATCAGCCCCAACGGCCACCAGCTGTCGGCGATCTCGAACTCATTTGCTTTCGGGGGTCACAACGTTGCCCTCGTGCTCAAGGGGCCGCCCGAGTGATTCTGGCCGGCAAGCGGCTGCTGATCACCGGCGTCATCACCAAGGACTCGATCGCCTTCCACGTCGCCGAGCAGGCGCAGCGCGAGGGCGCGCAGGTGATCCTCACCAGCTTTGGCCGGGTGCGACGGATGACCGAGCGGGCGGCAGCGCGCCTGCCGGAGCCGGTCGATGTGCTGGAGTTGGACGTGAATCGCCAGGAGGACCTCGACGGCGTCGCGGAGGCCCTGCGCGAGCGGTGGGGTGGGGTGGACGGCGCCCTGCACGCGATCGCCTTCGCCCCCGAGGACGCGATCGGCGGCAACTTCCTGAGCGCTCCGGCCGAGAGCGCGGCCCAGGCCTTCCAGACCAGCGCGTTCTCGCTCAAGGCGTTGGGCGCCGCGCTGGCCCCGCTGATGGATGGCGGGGGCAGCATCGTCGGCCTGGACTTCGACGCCACCGTGGCCTGGCCGATCTACGACTGGATGGGGGTGGCCAAGGCCGCGCTCGAATCGGTCTGCCGGTACCTGGCCCGCGACCTGGGGCCGGCCGGGATCCGGGTGAACCTGGTGGCGGCCGGTCCGCTGGGCACGGTGGCCGCCCGCGGGATCCCGGGGTTCGAGCAGCTGGCCGGGCTGTGGCCCCAGCAGGCTCCCCTGGGCTGGGACACCGAGGACCCCTCGCCGGTGGCCAGCGCCATCTGCCTGCTGCTGTCCGATTACGCGCGCGGCATCACCGGGGAGATCGTGCACGTCGACGGCGGGTTCCATGCCGTGGGCGCGCCCGGCGGCCTGGAACCCTGACTCTGTGGAGCAGCTCCTCCGCAGGGAGGCCAATGTGCGGATCTGCGCGGTGCTGGGAGCGGCGGCCATCGCCTTCTCCAGCATCTTCGTCCGGCTCAGCCACGCCTCGCCGTCCACCGCCGCGATCTTTCGTTGCGCTTACGCCCTCCCGGCGTTGGGGTGGCTCGCGTGGCTGGAGAATCGCCGCCATGGCCGCGCGTCGTGGGCTGCGCGGCGCACGGCCGTGGCCAGCGGGGTGTTCTTCAGCGTCGACCTGATCCTGTGGCATCACTCGATCGCCGACATCGGGGCCGGGTTGGCCACCGTGCTGGCCAACATCCAGGTCGTGCTGGTGCCAGTGGTGGCCTGGGCCATCCTGGCCGAGCGTCCGGGGCGGCAGATCCTGGCCGCGCTGCCGCTGGCCCTGGTCGGTGTGGTGCTGATCTCCGGCGTGCTCGAGCACGGCGCCTACGGGCACAATCCCACTCGTGGGGCGCTGTACGGACTCGGTGCCGGCGTGGCCTACGTGGGGTTCCTCCTGCTGCTGCGCCAGGGCGGGGCCGACCTGCGAAGACCCGCCGGCCCGCTGTTCGACGCCACCGCCACGGCGGCCGTGCTGTGCACGATCGCCGGCCTGATCATCGGCGACGCCGATCTGGCGCCCGACTGGCCGGGCGCCGGCTGGCTGATCGTGCTGGCGCTGACCTCGCAGGTCGTGGGCTGGCTGCTGATCACGGTCTCCTTGCCGCGACTGCCGGCGGCCCTGACCTCGCTGCTACTCACCGTGCAGCCGGTGGGCTCGGTGATCCTGGCCGCCCTGATCTTCGGCGAATCGCCCAGTCCGGTGCAGCTGCTGGGGGTGGGCGCGGTGCTGACCGCCCTGGTCGCCGCCACCAGCCGGTGGCCGACCCGCCTGGTGGCGGGCCCGCGAACTACCTGAACAGGTCCTCCTCGGCCGGACGGATCAGCGCCACCGCCCCGGGCCCGTCCTCGGCCTGCGTGTAGCGACCCGCTCCGCGCACCACGACCACCGGCTGGAACCCGTCCTTGGTGCGGGTCAGGTCGGCCGCGGCGGCCAGCTCGTCGGCCACGGCGATCCAGGTGGCCGACAGGCCACGGCCGGTGGCGTCGGCGCGCCCGCGCCAATCCTCGAGTGACATCACGCCGGCACAGCCAATCGCCATGTCGCACTGCCCGTGACGCCACGCGCGCCCGAAGGAGTCGGTGATCAGCACGCCCGGCCGGACCCCGGTCAGCTCGGCCAGGCGGGCGCGCAGCCGTCGGGCCGACGTGTCGGGATCGACCGGCAGCAGGACGACGACGTCGTCGCCAGGGACATTCGAGTGGTCGACTCCCGCGTTGGCGCACACGAACCCATGACGGGTCACGCAGATCAGCACCCCGCGGCTGGCCCGAAGGACGTCGCGGGACTCGTCGAGCACCGCCTGGACGTGCCGCGGGTCCTTGTCCAGCTGGGCGGCCAGCTCGAGGGCCCTCTGACCGGGCGTGACCTGGTTCAGGTCCCGGATCCGTCCCTCGGCCTTGGACACCACCTTGTGGGCCACTATCAGGACGGCGTCGTCGGTCAGCGGACCGGCCGCGCCGGCGATCAGCCCGGCCAGGTCGTCTCCGGGCGCGATCTCAGGCAGGCCGGAGAGCGCCTCGGCGCTCAGCATCGGGCCAGGATGCCGTGCGTCCGCTGGGCTCGGGTGGACGAGCCGGCCAGCGCCTCGAGATCCTCCGGTGTGTCGATATCGAGCGCCAGCGACGGCAGTCGCACGACCTCTGCCGCCACTCCGCGCGCCTGGGCCAGCGCCAGATGGCGCTCACAGCTGCCTGGCCCGAACGAGGGCGGGATCGAGTCCGGTGGCGTGAGGAGCAGGGCGTTGGTGCCGGTGCCGTGCCGGTCGGGCACCACCAGCACCGAGGGGGTGGAAGCAGGATGGGCCAGGAGCTCGTCCACCTCGGCCGGATCGAGTGCCGGGCAGTCGCCCGGGACCAGGAGGGCGCGATCGAACCCCTCGCTCAGCGCCTGCCCGATGCCCAGGGCGACCGCCGGGTTGTGCCCGGCTTCTTCGTCGGCCAGCACCCGGGCGCCGTGAGCCTGGGCGATCCGCCGCGGTGCCTCAGCGGCCGTGACCACCAGCACCCGGTCGACGGCGGTGAGCCGCAGGGCGCCGAGCACGTCAGCCAGCATCGCTTCGACCAGCGCCTCTCGGATGGCGTCCGGCAGCCCGTGCCGCAGCCGCTGCTTGGCCTGCGAGAACGCCTTGACCGGCAGGATGGCCAGGGTTCGCATCAGCGCCTCGCCTCGGCGCGCGCCAGTTCGAGGGCAAACTCCAGCGCTTCGCCGGCGACCCGAGCCCGACCGGCGGCGTCGGCCATGAGCACGTCGGTCTGCCTCACGGGGATCGCGTCACTGGGCTCATCGGCCACCAGGCCGTCGATCACGCCCTCATACAGCCTGGCGATCCCGGTGCTGGTGAGCGGCTGCCCCGCCCACTGCATGAACGGCTCCGTCGGCCCCTTGACGACCGACCCGCCGACCAGGGGGCTGACCGCCACGACCCCCGCCGGGCTAGCGCTCAACGCGGCCCGGAGGCTGTCCAGCGCCAGGATCGGCCCGATCGAGATGATGGGGTTCGAGGGGCCGATGACGATCGCGCGGGCGGTGGCCAGGGCTTCGAGGGCCTGCTCACTGGCCCGGGCGGCGCGGGCACCGTGGAAATCCACCTCCTGCACCGGGCCCTGGCCGCGCCCCTTGATCATGAACTCCTGAAACGGCCACCACCGCCCCTGGGCCATGACCCGGGTGCGGACCGGCTCGTCGCACATGGGCAGGACACGCGCGGCGACGCCCAGCGCCCGGGTGATGCCGGCGTGGGCCTCGGTCGGGGTAGCGCCGGCGCTCAGCGCCCGCTGGCGATCGATGCCCAGCGCCAGGTCGCGGTCACCCAGGTTGAACCACACCTCCACGCCGAGCTCGCGCAGGCCGTCCATGACGTTGAACGTGTCGCCCTTCAAGCCCCAGCCCCGGTCGTCGATCCGGTCGGCCAACCACAGGGTGATCAGGTCGGGATCAGGTGAAACGTAAGCGCCGTAGATCTCGATGTCGTCTCCGGTGTTGGCGATCACCACCAGCTCGTCCGGCCCCACCACGTCGAGCATTCCCCGGGCCAGCTTGGCCCCGCCCGTGCCCCCTGCCAGCACCACCACCGGCCCGGTCACGCGCTCACAACCCCGTGATCTTGATCCCGGCCCGCACCTTGTGCCGAATGTTGATCGAGATGATCAGCGGCGTCAGCTGCTCGACGATCCGCGCCAGCTCCAGGCGCCCGCAATCCACCGGGCGTAAGCCGTCGATCGACTCCACCAGCCCGGCCAGCCGCGCCTTGTCCTCCCGGCTATCGCCGCACATCAGAACGTCTTCGTCGAGGTCGTGGTCGAGGTCTTCCAGCTGCGCCGCGCTGACCGTGTGAAACGCGGAGACCACTCCGACGCCGTCGGGCAACAGCTCCCGCGCCTGCTGGGCCGCCGAGCCCTGCCACACGCCCAGGCTGCGAGTGGGCTTGCCCCCCACCTCGGCGGCCAGGGGGACGGAGGCGTCGACCACCAGCTGCCGTGGGCTCAGCGCGTCGCTGAGCCCACGCAGGGTCTCGGCCTGGCTGGCAAACGGCACGCTGAGGATCACCATCTCCGCCCGCTGGACCGCGTCCGGGTTGGCCAACCCCTCGAACGAGCCTTGCGGGACCGCCGCGCGAGCCCGCTCGACGGCCTGCTGGGCTCGCTCGGACTGCCGGGACCCGATGACCACCGAGGCGCCGGCCCGGCCCAGCCGTAGCGCCAGGCCGAAGCCGAGCGCTCCGGTCCCACCCACGATGCAAACCGGGTTGGAAGCCACGGCGGCGGAGTGTATGGTTCGCCGCGATGGGGCAGTCGCTGGCCGAGGGGCTGGAAGGCACGCACGAGTTCGTCGTCGACGGACAATTGATCACCGACGTGGACGGAACCATCGTGGCTCCCGTCCTCTCGACCCCGGGCATGATCGGGATGATGGAGCGGACGGCCGCGGTGCTGGTGTACCCGCACCTGGACCCGGGGAAGGCGACGGTCGGGTTTGAGGTGTGCGTGAAGCACGTGGCCGCGGTGGCTCAGGGGAGCCAGTGCACGGCCCGAGCGCGGCTGGAGGAGATCGTCGACGGGCGGAAGCTGCGGTTCACCGTGGGGGTGGTTGCCGAGGACGGGCGGACGATCGGCGTCGGCACACACGAGCGACGGATCATCAGCGTTGCCGGCGATTAGGCTGCGGCTGGCCGCACTGGTACTGGCCCTCGGCGGGCTGGTTCTAGGCTCGGGAGCCACGTTTGGCTCGTCGGGCAACGGGCTGGGCACGGCGAACGCCCGGGGAGCGGGCCCACGACCGGGCGCCGGCACCGGTCCGAGCCGGCCGCTGCAGATCAAGAGCGCGTCGTTGACCCAGGACGGACAGGACATCGTCTGGCGCCTGGAGCTGACCGGACCGTTCTCGCCCGGAGCCCTGGCCGGCGATGGCCGGTCGCTGTGCCTGCTGATCGAACGGGCCGGGACCGGCAGCGTGGCCGGCGAGGTGTGCCTGGCCGGGCCCAAAGGCAGCTCCAGCGTCCCCCGTCTGTTCTACATGCCGATCACCCGCCGGGGGGTCGGACGGGGCCGGCTGGTGACGGCCTCGATCGGGCGCTCCAGCAACCGGGAGCTCAGCGCCCGGTTCCTGCCTTCGGCGGCCGGCCTGGCCTACCAGCCGTTGCGCTGGCAGGTGATCAGCACCCTGCGCCCCCCGGGGTGCGTGCCGCTGGTCCCGGATCGGGCGGGGTGCTACGCGCTGTACCCGGCCCGGCCGACCCTTGTGAGTCTCAGCACCCCGCTACCCACGGGCTGCGTGCCCGCCGGGCCGGCGCTGGTGTTCAACGGGCCGCGTAATCAGCGGGTCGTGGCCTTGACCTTCGACGACGGACCCTGGCCCTCTCCGCCCACCTCGCAGTTCCTGGACGTGCTGGAGCGCTACCACGCGGTGGCGACGTTCTTCGAAGTGGGCGAGGAGATCCACCCGTACGACCCAGGCGGCGGACTGGAGCGCCGGATGCTGGCCGACGGGGACATGATCGGGAACCACACCTGGTCGCACCCGGACATGACCCGCCTGTCATCGGATTCGCAGCGCTCGCAGCTACAAGCGACCACGGCCACGATCAGGGCGGCCAGCGGGTTCACACCCTGTCTGTGGCGGCCGCCTTACGGAGCCCAGAACTCGGGGGTGGTGGGGCTGGCCCGGTCCCTGGGTCTGATCACGGTCAACTGGGACGTGGACACTGTCGACTGGAGTACGCCGGGGACCTCGACGATCTACCAGCGGGCGGTCGACGGTGCCCGCCCCGGCTCGATCATCCTTCAGCACTTCGGCGGCGGACCGCGCTACCAGACGCTGGCCGCGCTGCCCCAGGAGATCTCCACTCTCCGCCAGCGCGGATACCAGTTTGTGACCGTGGCCGAGCTGCTTGGGCTGCGGCTCATCTATAAGTAATGGGATGAACAGCCTCCCCCCGCGCGTCCGCATTCGCGAGGTCGGCCCGCGTGACGGGTTCCAGAACGAGCCCGAGATCATCGCCACGGCCGACAAGCTGCGGCTAATCGAGCTGCTGGGCCAGACCGGGCTGAGCCGGATCGATGTCACGAGCTTCGTCCGGCCCGACGTGATTCCCCAGCTGGCCGACGCCGAGGAGGTGCTCTCCCGGGTCAAGCTGCCCGACACGGTGTCGGTGAGCGTGCTGATCCCCAACCTGCGGGGCCTGGAGCGCGCCCTGGCTCACCGCGACCGCTTCCAGGAGATCAACGGCTTCCTCTCGGCCTCGGAGACCCACAACGAGAAGAACGTTGGGCGTCCGGTGGCCGAATCGCTGGCCGGGCTGGAGGCGATGTTCGCCCGGGCTCACGGGGAGGGGCTGCGGTGCGAGGGAGTGATCTCAACCTCGTTCGGCTGCCCCTACGAGGGACACGTGCCGCCGGAGCGGGTGCTGGAGCTCGCCGGCGCGCTGCGTGAGGCGGGATGCGAGGAGATCGCGTTCGGCGACACCACGGGGATGGCCAACCCGGTCCAGGTTCGCGAGTTTTTTGCCGCGGCGTTTGAGGCGCTGCCCGACGTGGAGCTGACCGCTCACTTCCACAACACGCGGGGCCAGGGGCTGGCCAACGCGCTGGCCGCGCTTGAGGTCGGCGTCTCGAGCTTTGAGTCCTCGTTCGGGGAGCTCGGCGGATGTCCGGTACCGCCGGGGGCCACGGGAAACGTGGCCACCGAAGACCTGGTGTCGATGCTGCACGAGATGGGCGTGGAGACCGGCGTGGACCTGGCCACGCTGCTGGAGGCGGCGCGGGCCGCCCAGAAGACTCTGGGGCGCCCGCTGGGCAGCCATCTCCTGACCGCCGGCCCGGTCGAGTGGAGCTAGCGCGATGGCCGACGTCGACCACACCGAGGCGCTGAACACCGCGGCCGACCGGGCGCGGTCCGGAGGACCGGAGCGGCACCGTGAGAAGGCTGTGTCTCAAGGCAAGCTGCCGGTCCGCGACCGGGTCGAGCGGCTGCTCGATCCGGGATCGTTCGCCGAGGAGGGCCTGCTGGCCAACTGGGAGCAGGACGGACTGGGCGCCGATGGCGTGGTCACGGGAATGGGCACGACCGGGGGGCGGCCGGTGGCGGTAATGGCCAACGACCCCACGGTCAAGGCCGGCTCGTGGGGGCCCAAGACGGTCGAGAAGATCCTGCGCATCCAGGAGCGCGCGCTGTCGCTGCGGATGCCGCTGGTGTACCTGGTCGACTCGGCCGGAGCCCGGATCAACGAGCAGGTCCAGATGTTCCCCGGCCGCCGCCACGCGGGCCGGATCTTCTTCAACCAGGTTCGGCTGTCCGGCGTGGTACCGCAGATCTGCGTGCTGTTCGGGCCCAGCGCCGCCGGGGGCGCCTACATCCCCGCGTTCTGCGACATCGTGATCATGCGTGACGGCAACGCATCGATGTACCTGGGCTCGCCGCGGATGGCCGAGATGGTGATCGGCGAGAAGGTCAGTCTGGAGGAGATGGGCGGGGCCCGGATGCACACGTCGAAGAGCGGGGTCGGCCATGTGCTGGTGGCCGGCGACGAGGAGGGGATCGACTTCGCGAAGCGCTACCTGAGCTACTTCCCGACCTCTTACACCGAGGACCCGCCCGGCGCGCCGCCCAGCGAACCGGCGGTGGAGGCCTCGATCCGCGAGCTCATCCCCGAGGACGAGAACAAGCCGTTCAACATGCACCAGCTGCTCGACCGGCTGGTCGACGCCGACTCGTTTCTGGAGATCCATGCGCGCTGGGCCAAGGAGGTGATCGTGGGCTACGCCCGGCTGGACGGGCGGGTGGTCGGCGTCGTGGCCAACCAGCCCAAGGTCAAGGGCGGGGTGCTGTTCGTGGACTCCGCAGACAAGTGCGCCCGCTTCATCTCGACCTGCAATGCGTTCAACATCCCGCTGCTGTTCCTGGCCGACGTGCCCGGGTTCATGATCGGTACCCAGGTAGAGCGTGAGGGGATCATCCGGCACGGCGCCAAGATGATCAGCGCGGTGTCCGAGGCCACCGTCCCGAAACTGTCGGTGGTCGTTCGCAAGGCCTACGGGGCCGGCCTGTACGCCATGGCCGGGCCGGCGTTCGATCCCGATGGCTGCATCGCGCTGCCCACGGCCTCGATCGCGGTGATGGGACCGCAGGCCGCGATCAACGCCGTCTACTACAACCAGCTTCAGGCCATCGAGGATCCCGAGGAACGCGCGGCCCGGACCGAGGAACTGCGCGCCGAGTACGCCCGGGACATCGACATCCTGCGCCTGGGATCCGAGCTGGTGGTCGACGCGATCATCCAGCCCGAGGATCTCCGTGCGGAGCTGATACGCCGGTACGCCCTCGCGGCGGGCAAGCACCGCGAGTGGCCGGACAAGCGAGGCCCGGTCACGCCGGTGTAGGCGCCCCGCTGGGCTGGCGCTCGGCCAGGGACGCGTCGATGGCGTCGATCAGCATCAGCCCGAACTCGACCACCTGCTCGACCGCGCTGGACTCGGCCGCGGCCGCCACGTCGCCCATCTGGTGTGAGCGGGGCGCGAGTCCGTACGGACCGCGAGCCCCGATGGCCAGAGCCGGGATCCGCGCGGCGAGTGCCGGGTAGGCCGGGGTGCAGGAGCGGTCCGCGTGGCGAGCCGCATGCAGATCCGGTTCCTCCTCGACCAGCCGAGCCGCAAGCTGTTTCATGCGGGTCGCCGAACGGAGCGGTCTGAGTGTGCCCTCGCTGCTCCACCAGCGGGGGGCGCCCGCGGTGCAGGCGGCGATGCCCAGAACCGCCGTGTCCTGCGGACTGATGCTGCGTTTGTGGGCGCGAAGGTATTGCCGGAGGCCGAGGCCTTCACCGTCTCCCGCCCCGGTCAGCAGCACCTCGACTTCGACGTGGCGAGGGGCTGCGGCGTCGAGCGCCCGGGCCAGCTCGAGCGCCACCGCAACCCCCGTACCGTTGTCGCCGGCGGCCGGCGACCGCTCGCTGGTGGCCAGATCGAGCAGCAGGGCCAGGCCCAGCACCAGGCCGATGGTGGGGGGGAGCTGGGCAAACCCGATGGCGGTCGAGTTGTGTCCCTGAAGGCGGACGAGGGCCACCACCAGGAGCCACACCATGGCGATGGCCAGCCAGCCGAGCCAGCCGAGCGTGTTGCCGCGGAGGTCGTTGCGAATCGAGGCTACGGGCTGGCGCAGGAAGTCGCGGAACACCAGCCCGGTGCGCCCTGCGTCGTAGTTGGCCGTGATGATCAGCCGGAGGTTTGGCTCGGATGACTGGCGATCGGAGGCCGGCAGGGCCACGACGTTCTGGCTGGCCCGGGCCCGAGTGAGCCATCGGCCAGGAGAGAAGCCGAGGAACGCGTCGGACAGGACGAACACCAGCGCCGCCAGCAGCAAAGCCCCGCCCACGCGGGGCGAAGAGACCGCCACCAGGCTCCCGGCCAGCGCGAGCGCGATGTGCCAGGCGTGGGTCAGTGGCCAGTTGGGACGGCACCAGAATGGTTCGATCACCACCTGACGGCCACCCCGCCCCAGCTCGCCGGCCAGCCACCGGGCGGCCCGCCGCTCGGCGTCAGTGCCGACGCCGCGACCCTTGAAGGCCGCCAGCTTGGCCGCGATCTCGTGCGCTCGCATGGGCGGGCATGATCGCACTCTGGCGGGTGCCGGCCGTCGGTTTCGGCTAGAACGCCAGCGTGGCGGAGATCGAACGTGAGCTGCTCGATGTAGCGCGTGAGGCGGCGCGGGCCGCGGCGGCCGAGCTACTCCAGCGCTTCGGCCAGCGTCCAACTGGGCTTCAGACCAAGACCACGCCCACCGATCCGGTCTCCGAGGCCGACGTGGTCGCCGAGGCGGCGATCCACGCCGTGCTGAACCGGCGCCGGCCGGGCGACGCGATCCTGGCCGAGGAGGGAGGGGACATGGGGGGCGAGGGCGAGCTGCGCTGGGTGGTCGATCCGTTGGACGGGACGGTGAACTTTCTGTTCGGGATCCCCGCGTTTGTGGTCAGCGTGGCCTGCCGGGACGCTCAGGGTGGGCTGGCGGGGGTGGTGCTGGACCCGGTGCGTGAGGAGTGCTTTGCCGCCACGCGGTCAGGGCCGGCTACGTTAAACGGAGAGGTGGTGCGGGGGTCCCAGCGCGACGATCTATCGACGGCCCTGGTGGCCACCGGCTTTGGATACGCCGCGGGCGCGCGCGCCCGGCAGGCGGCAGTGGTGGCGCGGGTGCTGCCCCGGGTTCGAGATATCCGGCGCGTCGGGGCGGCCGCAATGGATCTGGCCTGGACCGCGTGCGGACGGTTCGATGCCTACTACGAGCGCGGCGTCAAGCCCTGGGACATCGCCGCGGGATCACTGATCGCGTCCCGGGCGGGGCTGATGGTGCAGGAGCTGCCGGCTACCGAGGAAGATGCAGGGGGGGTGCTTGTGGCGCCGTCCGCGGTGATCGAGGAGCTGGCGGAGTTGGTGGCGTAGGGAGAACTAGACTCGTGGCCCACGCGGCGGTGGTGGAATGGCAGACACGATGGACTCAAAATCCATTGTCCGAAAGGGCGTGCG
>DATKRM010000270.1:0-3830 GCA_035532195.1 Solirubrobacteraceae bacterium | reverse complement strand
CGGGTCCTCGTTCAGCGTGTCGACTTCGAATGCCGCCAGTCCCACACAGTCCGGGACGGGTAACGGCTCTGGCTACGCCTACGGGGATCCGGGCGCGGGTTCCGGATCCGGCTACCCCGGCGGCGGCTACCCCGGCGCCGCCTATGGCTATGGCGGCGGCTACGGCGACGGCGGCGGCTACGTATACGTGTATCCGGGAGCCGGCGACTACGGCTACTAACATCCGGGCCATAGCCTGGGGCTCGCCAAAGCGCCGGACCTCGGATGTATGCGGTGATGGGTACTTCTTCAGCATCTCGCCTTCAGTCGCCGGCCTACCGCGTGGCCAGCGAGCGCATCCTCGATGCAGCGACCGCGGTGTTCGCGGCCGAAGGGTTCGATCGGGCCAACATGGACGCGATCGCGGCTCGGGCCGGAGTGACAAAGCCCACGCTGTACGCGCGCTTCGGTTCCAAGGAAGGCCTGTTCCAGGCCGCGGTCGAGCGCGAGTACGAGCTGCGCAAGGCTCGACTGTTCGACGCCTACGGGGGCGGTGAGGCAGAACCGTTTCGCCAGCGCCTGCACCGCTGGAGCGGCGCCTACTTCGACCTGGTCCGGGACCGTCCCGATGCGTTCGTGCTGATCGCCGAGGGCGAGCGGCATCCGGTCGCCGCCGCGGTGATCAAGCGGGCCAACGACGAGATCGTCGACCGCATCGCTGAGTTGGTGGTCGAGGTCTCAGGTCACCGCGCCCCGCACGGGGCCCGACTGATCGCAGTAATGATCAGCGGGATCTTCACCGCGTGCGCCCGCGAAGCCGTCGCCACCCGAATCGATATCGCGCACGCGGCCGCGCTCTGTGAGTCATTCCTCCACAGTGCCCTGCGTGGCCTCGACCCCACGCTGATCGACGCGGTCGGCTAGTTCGTGGGCGGACCGCTGCCGCCCGCGGCGGTGGCGTGGGATAGAAGGAGCCCGCCGCGGTAAATCTCCCACACCGCCCCGCGCCACCCTCAAGCCACTGGTCGTAGGCCCTCGAAGAGCTTGGCCACCAGCTCTTTGACCTCTTCCCGCGCCTCCTGCGGGTCCTCCGAGTCCACTACGAAGAAGCAGGCCTCGCTAAGCGCTCCGTTCATCATCAACGCGAGCGGGCGCAGGGGCCGGCGCTCGATCACTTCGCTGTGCATGGCCCGTCGCAAGGCACCGCGCAGGACAGCCGCCGTATAGCGCGACTCGATCTCACGTGCCCGGTCCCAGCCGAGCACCGAGCGACCGTCCAGCAGAACGATCTGGCGCACCGCTGGATCTAGCTGCGCGTCGACCATGGCCTGGCAACCGTCCAGCAGGGCCTGCCACGGGTCATCCTCCAGGAACGTGGCCCCGACCTGCTCCGACACCTCGCGCTTGATCTGCTCGAACACGGCCCGAAACAGATCCTCCTTGCCGCCGAAATGGTGGTAGAGAGCGCCTTTGGTCACCCCGGCGCCGGCGACGATGTCGTCCAGCGATGTGTCGTTGTAGCCGCGGGTGCCGAACAGCGTGCGCGCCGCGTCGAGCAGCTTGGCGCGCGTGGCCTGACCCTGGGCGATCTTGAGCGACTTGACAACCATACTCTCGGTATGTACCGTTCCATACTCAAAGTATGGCTAGATCCGTACTTCCGGTATGGTACCAACGAGTGGAGGGACAACATGCCCAAGTACGTCATCGAACGGGAAGTGCCAGGCGCAGGGGAACTAACCCCCGAACAGCTTGCGGAAATGGCTCGGAAGTCGAATCGGGTGCTGGCCGAGCTGGGTCCGGAGATCACCTGGATCACCAGCTACGTGACCGGGGACAAGCTCTACTGTGTCTACGTCGCCCGCGACGAGGACATCTTGGTCGAGCACGCTCGGTGCGGCGGCTTTCCGCTCGACCGCGTGTCCCGGGTAGCCGACGTGATCGATCCGTCCACCGCCGAGGGTGCGCTGGCGCCGGCTAGCAGTTAGGCCGCCGCCAAGTCTTGGGGTGCCACCGGGGGCCCGGGCGGTAGCGTTGGCCCGTGGCGCGGTCTTGGGCCTGGCCGAAGAAACGAACCGCTGGTTCGCTTCTTCGGCCACGCCCTCTCAGCGCTGCCGACCTGGATGTCGAGCGGATCGGTTCGGGGCCGCGGGTGTTGTTCGTCCACGGGAGCATCGTGGGCGCGGGGCGCACCTGGCGAAAGCAGCGGGAGCTGGCGAAGGATTGGGAGCTGTGGTTGCCCAACCGGCCCGGATTTGCCGGCAGTCCGCCGCTGGAGCGCGGCGACTTCGAGCTTGAGGCGCCCTTGATGGCCGAGCTGCTGGGTGACCAGGCGCACCTGGTCGGCCACTCCTACGGCGCCGTCATCGCGCTGCTGGCCGCGGCGTTACGCCCGGATTCCGTGCGCTCGCTGGTGGTGTCCGAACCCGGGCTGCTCCGCCTCGCCGCGGGCGATCCGGTGGCCGACGCGATGATCGAGCGGGGTGAGCAGATGTACCAGGCGGGAAGCTCGATCTCCCCGGCCGAGTTTCTGCACATGTTCCGCGCGGGTGTCCACTCCACGCACGAGACGCCGGCGCAGCTGCCGCCCTGGCTGGAGCAGGGCGCCAGGCACGCGGCCATGGAGCGGCCGTCGTGGCACGCCGAGGTGCCGGTCGAGGCCCTGGCCGCCGCGGACTTCCCCAAGCTCGTGATCTCCGGCGGGCACTCGGACGTGTTCGACACGCTGTGCGACCGGCTGGCGGCCCAGATCGGCGCCGAGCGCCAGGTCGCCCCGGGGCGCGGCCACACCATCCCCACCCTAGGTGAGCCCTACAACTCGCTGCTGCACCAGTTCCTGACCCGGGCCGAAGCCCAGGCCACCTCATGACGGCACCGCGATCACCGTAGCGTGCAGTGGGCCGCCGTACTCCTCGCGGACCTCAAAGCCGCTGGCCAGCAGCATCCCGCGAAGCGCGGTCCGGCTGATTCCCCACCACCAGGCCTCGTAGCTCTGCCAGGGCTCGAATGCCGAGTCCAGCCCGACCGCCTTCACGCTGGGACGAGCCCTGGCGTGCAGGCGCCGATCTCGCTGGGCCAGCCCGGGCCAGAACACGCACGCGCCCGCCAGCCCGGGCACCTCCGGAATCGTCTCGGTGGCCAGGATCAGAGTCTCCGTGGTAATCGATCGCAGACGCTGAAGTGTCAGCAGCGGGTTGGGCGAGTGGTAGAGCACGCCCGAGCACCAGACGACGTCATGCGGACCGATCTCCGCAACCACCGCTGGGTCGTGAACATCGCCCTCGACGAAGCGGACGCCCGAGGAGCGCCGCGCGTGCTCGGCCGCGTAGGCGCCGGTCGGGGCCATCAGATCCACCGCGGTGATTGCCCGCGCCCCGCACTGCTCGGCCAGGAAGGCAATTGCCCCATCGACCTGCCACATCGCCCCGACGTCGGCGAAAGTGCGCCCGGAGGCGAATCGCTGAACCAGCTCTTCGCGCCGGACGCCACGGCGCCAGGCATGACGTTGCCGCAGACGCGCCCACAGCGTCCACAGTCGGACGAACCACCGCACGGGCCCATTGTGTCGCTCGTGGGTGCGTTGTGATCTATCTGCGTCCGCCGTCCGTAGAGGTGCGTATCCGGACGAATTGGACCCGGACCACGAGCTTCAGGAGAATCCGAGCCTTCCGTGCTGCGAGCTTCGCGTCGTCACCCCCAGGCCGAGCTTTGGGCCGCCGCCGATGAGGACCTCATGGCGTTGGTGTACGAGGGTGACGCCCGGGCCTTCGAGACGGTGTTTGACCGGCATGCCGGCGCGGCGTTCTCGCTGGCCTACCGGATGTGCGGGCGCCGTGCCCTGGCCGAGGAAG
>DATKRM010000269.1:0-6274 GCA_035532195.1 Solirubrobacteraceae bacterium | reverse complement strand
CAGCCGATCCCAAAGGCTCCACTGGGCTCGGATCAGGGTGGGAGTGATGCCGATCACGGGCCGGGACATGGGCCCGTGAGCCTACTGTCAGCCTCGGCTCAGCCCGAGCGCGGTGGTGGCACCGAGCGTGTGGTCGATCAGCCCGTGCCGGTGGTCGCGGGGGTGGCGGGCGCCAGATCCCGCAGCGGGAACGGGTAGTGGTCTTCTCGGGCCGCGGCGGCTCCCCCGGCCAGCATGCCGAGGGCTCCGGCCACGGCGGCGAACAGGCCCCAAGTGGGGTGGAGCAACTGACCGTTCAGGGGCGGCGCCAGGAGGCGTGATAGGACGAGCAGGGCTGCCACGACGCCGGCCAGCATGATCAATTGGTGGACTCCCTCCGTCCGGTCGGTCAGCGACAGCAGAGCCAGGCCACCGCCGATCGCCGCGCACACGAGCACGACTGCGGGCAGGGAGGTGTAGAGCTGCCACGCGGTCACGTGAAGCGTGCCCAGATGACTGGCGATCTGGGCCCCCTGGGCCACCAGAGGCCCGAGGATCCCGACCTGGTGGGCCAGCTGCGTGGCCGAGTCGATCGCGGAGGTGGGGATGCGGAAGCTGTACCAGGGCAGCCAGGGGCTGACCGCGAGCAAAGCCGCCCCGGCGGCGGCCACCGCGTGGCCCCGGAGGTTCTGCCGAACCGCCATGGTCTCCATATCGGCCGGGAGGCCAAAACCTTAAGCCCAGCTTAAGATGAGTGTCCGACGGCGCGGAGGAGCGCGCGCTGCACCTTCCCGCTGGCCGTCTTGGGCAGGTTGGCCGCGAAGTCCACGATCCGTGGATACTTGTACGGCGCGGTTTGCTGGCGCACGTGCTGCTGGAGCTCGCCGGCCAGCGCCTCCGACCCGGTATAGCCGTCACGCAGCACCACCACCGCGCGCACCACGGCGCCCCGTTCCTCATCCGGGGCTGACACCACCGCGGCCTCGGCCACCGCCGGGTGCGAGACCAGGGCCGACTCGACCTCGAATGGCCCGATCCGATAGCCCGAGGAGATGATCACGTCGTCCGCGCGCGCTTCGAAGTACAGGTATCCGTCGTCGTCCTGGCTCACCCGGTCCCCGGTGGGCCATGGCCGGTCGATCGGCGCCGGGCGCCCGTTCAGGTAGGCCACGAAGAACGTGGGATCGGTGTGCGGGTCGGTGAGCACCAGCTCGCCGTTCATCACGTCCAGGGCCACGCCGGGCAACGGGAGGCCCATCGACCCGGGGCGGACCGGCCGGCCCACCGGGTTCCCGGTCAGCTGCCCGGTCTCGGTCTGGCCGTAGCCGTCCCGGATCTCCACGCCCGTGACCTCGTGGAACGCCCGGACGACTTCGGGGTTCAGCGCCTCGCCGGCGGCGACCAGCGTGCGCAGTCGCGGCAGCGGGCTGATCGTCGTGCGCTTGGCGATCACGCGGTACTCGGTGGGCGCCATGCACAGCACGGCCACCGCCTCCGTGGCCAGGATCTCCAGCCGCTCGGCCGGATCAAATCGAGCGTCGTGCAGCAGGGCGGCGGCACCGCGCAGCCAGGGCGCGATGAACACGTTGCGGGCCGACTTCGACCACCCGCTGGCCGCGGTGCACCACACCAGGTCACCCGGCCGGGCGTCCAGCCAGTTCTCGGCCTGGAGGAGCTGGCCGGGCAGGTAGCGCTGGCCGTGAACGATGCCCTTGGCTTCGCCAGTGGTCCCGCTGGTGAACGTAATCAGGCACGGGTCGGTGGCGTCCAGGTCGATCGCCGGCGCCGGTTCGCCCGTGAACAGCGACTCGTCCGGGATGGTCAGCACCTCGGCTGCGGGCTGGGCGGCCGACAGCTCGTCCAGGTTCCGCTCGTCGGCCAGGATCAGCTTGGGCGCGGCCGCGGCGAGGCGGACCCGCAGGTCCTTGGCCCGCAGCTGCTCGTTGCCGGGCAGGACCACGGCCCCGATGCGAAAGCAGGCGGTCATCGCCAGCACCCACTCGGGCCGGTTCCCGATCAGCGTCAGTACCACGTCCCCGCGCCGGACCCCGTGGCGAGTCAGCGCGCCGGCCAGCCGGGCGCTGCGGTCGGAGAGCTCACCGAACGTCCACTCCCGGCGAGGGCCTTCACGGGGGAGTTCGACCAGCGCCAGGCGCTCCGGAGGCGCGGCGTCCACGACGTCCCGGGCGAAATTCACGCTTCTAGATTGTCAGCTGGCGGCGAACGTGGGGATCTGCGCCGGTCGCCAGGACCTGCGCAGCGTGAGGTCGCCCCGGGCAGGATCGCGGAACGGGTTCGCCGGCCCGGTGACCGTGTTGTGAGAGCGGAGAGCTCGGCAGTCGGCGGCTTGGCAGCTGTCGGTGCCGTCCGGAAGCCCTCGTCCCACCGCGAACAGGTTGTCGTAGATGCGCAGCCCGTCGTCGGTGCGGACGGTGCCCAGCCCGGACCCGGCCTGGTCGGGGCCGCCGAACGGCGCCGGGATGTCGAGCAACTCGTCGCCCTGGCGGCGGGGGTTGGCGATCGTTGCCGGCCACGACGATGTCTCGGTTGGGGATCCTGACCTGGTTTGACCCATGGTCCACCCGGGTGGTGCCCCAGGCACCCTGGCTCAGATACTGGGCGCAGCGCTCCCGTCCCGGGTCGCCCGGATGCCCGTCGCAGGTCCGCAGGCTGAAGTCGATCTCCACCGTGTGTGAGGCCGCGCCGGTGTCCCACAGGCAATTGTTGACCAGGGCGATCTGATCGCCGCCGTTCACGCCGATGCCCGCTCCGTGGGTGCGCCAAACCCAATTGCCGGCGATCACCATCCGGTAGGCCTCGTAGCGAAAGAAGGGCGCGACCATGAACTGAAGGCCCGAGCCCTGCCCGGCCAGCAGGCCGCCCGTCCCACAGTCGTGCGCACGGTTGCCGGTGATCGTCAGGTCGGTCGACCCGCCCTTGAAGTAGGCGCACCAGTCGCCGCTCTGGGCCAGCTCACTGTCCGTCACCGCCCCGTGCTGCACGGCGACGAACTGAAGCGCGTTCTGCGAGGCGCCGGTGATCCGGTCGTGGCGCAGGAAGATCCAGGTGGACTGGTTGAACTTGACCGTATCCAGCAGCTGTTGGGAGCCATCGAAGCGGGAGTGATCGATCGTCAGGTGATCGCACCGCTCGCAGTGGAACAGGTCGAACCGGTCCCGGAACCGGACGCCGGTGATCCTGAGCCAGCGGACGTCGAACATGTTGACCGCCGGCAGCGTCGCGCTGCCCGCCCGCGCTGCGCGCAGCTCCACTGGCGCCGACGCCGAGCCCCACCGGGACTGCCAGTAGTTCGGCGTCTGGGTCGCGCTCCAGCGGCCCGGCTCGAGCACGATGGTGTAGGCCTGGCCGAGCGTCCGGGAGGCCGGGATCCGGTTCCAGGCCGCGGTCACGGTGCGCGGGGTCGGGCTTGGGTTCCGGGGGCGGAGTCGCGACCGTGCCCGGCGTCGACATAGAGGGTGGTGGCCGCGGTCGCTGTGGCCGGGGTGGCGAGCCCGGCCAGCAGAAGCCCTGCGAGCAGTCGCCGAATCGTTTTAGTATCGGCCGCGGCGATGAGCTTCTGGAACGGCGTTATCTGGCTTCACCTGGTCGCGATGGCGTTCTTCGTCGGCGGTCAGCTAATGCTGGCCGCGGTGGTGGTGCCCGTGCTTCGCGGCGCCGAGCCGGATGACTCGCGCGCCAGCCAATCCGGCGAGGCCGGAGGCCGAGCGGCCGGCAGGCGCGAGCGGGAGCCGCTGCGGCGGGCGGCCCGGCGGTTCGGGCTGGGCACGGTGGCCGCGATTGTGGTGCTGCTGATCACCGGCGCGGCCATGGCCGGCCACTTCCACAAGTGGGGTAACTCCAGCCTTCAGGTCAAGCTCGGCCTGGTGGCGCTGGTCGCGGTGCTGATCCTGGCCCACCTGCGCCGTCCCGCCTGGCACGTGCTCGACGCGGCGATCTTCCTGGTCTCGCTGGCCATCGTCTGGCTGGGCATAGTCGTGGCGGGGTCGGCCGGGTCGCTAGCCTGAACCACGTGGGACTCATGTACGGCACCGGGCCGCTCGGCAAGAACCCGGCCGGCGAGTTCAACTTCGAGCCGCCGCCACCCGGGTGGGCGGTGTATCTCGAGCCAACGCCGAAGCGCGTGCGCGTGGAGGTCGGCGGCGAGACGATCGCCGACTCCCGCCATGCCTTCCTGCTCCACGAGTCCGGGCTTCAGCCCATCTACTACTTCCCTCCGCGGGATGTGCGCTCCGATCTGCTGGAGCCTTCGGATCGCGTCACCCACTGCCCGAAGAAGGGCGACGCGTCCTACTTCACGATCCGGGTCGGCGATCGCGTGGTGGAGAACGGGGCCTGGTACTACCCCGACCCGATCGACTCGGCTCCCCCCCAGCTACAGGGTCTGATCGCCTTCTACTTCGATCGCATGGATCGGTGGCTCGAGGAGGCGGAGGAGATCAGCGTCCATCCCCGCGATCCCTACCACCGGATCGACGTGATCCCCAGCGATTCGCAGGTGCGTGTCTCGCTGGACGGCGAGGTGCTGGCCGAGACCACCCGCGCGCTGGCGCTGTTTGAATCCAACCTGCCGGTGCGCTGGTACCTGCCCCGGGAGGACGTGCTGGTGAACCTTGAGCCGAGCGACAAGGTGACGCATTGCCCGTACAAGGGGCAGGCCGGGTACTACTCGGTGGCCGGCGCGGATGACCTGGTGTGGTACTACGCCGAGCCGCGGCCCGAGGTGGGTGCGATCGCGGGCCGGATCTGCTTCTGGAACGAACGGGTGGATATCGAGGTCGACGGCTGCTCTCAGGAGCAGCCTGCCTTAGCGCGGTCCCGGTAGCACCATCTGGGTGCACACGAAGTTCGCGGCCAAGCGGCCGGCCTTCTCCACCCTGACCTCCCACACCTGCGTGCGCCGCCCGATGTGCAGCGGCTCGCCCTGGCCGATCAGCTCGTCTCCCTCGGTTGCGGCGGCGAACACGTTGACCTTGAGCTCCACGGTGGTGAAGTTGCTCTCCGGTGGCAGGTTGCGCATCGTGCCCCAGGCTGCGACCGAGTCGGCGAACGCCACCCACACGCCACCGTGCACGTAGCCGCCGGGATGGAGATGCCGCCGGTCGACCACCAGCCGCCCGACCACCCGCCTGTCCTCGAGGTCGACCGGCTCGATCCCCAGTTCCCCGGGAAACGAGCCGGACATGTTGCGGCCCACGGCTTCGGCGGTCACACGGGGATTGCTCACGAGGGCGGCGAGTGTAATCGTCGGCGGGCGGCGAGGATCTTGAGCAGTCGCCCGGTCTGCTGGTCAAACCCGCGCCTGGTGATGCGGACCGTGACGAAACCCGCCTCGGTCGTGACGCCATCCGCTCCCGATCGTCCTCGAACGACTCCCGGTTGGCGTGAAACTGCCAGCTGTCCAGCTCGACGATCACCTTCTGGTCCGGGAACAGGGCATCAACCAGGAAGCCGCACACCTCGACGTTGGTCTGGGGGCGGGGCAGCCCGGCGCCGTCGCAGAACGCCAGGAACCGGTCCTCGAGGACTGAACGCGTGTCGGCTCGGTCGTCGAGGTAGGGGCGCAGCTTCGCTGCGCCCGGATGATGGGGGTGGCGGTGGATCACCTCGGCCAGGGCGTCCGGGCTCACCAGCTTGCTGGCCTGACCGTCCTTTATGGCCCGCTTGAGGGAGCCGGGCTTCAGCCGCGCGACCATGTCGAGCTGCGTCCGGGCGGGGCTGGTGACCGGGATCCCGTGGTGGCGGCGCATCTCCCGGCGGTGCAGATTGCGGCTGCGGTGGGAGCGGATGCCCCGGGGCCGGCGGTCCCTGGGGACCGTCACCTCGAACGGCGTGTCCCACCGTCTCCAGAAGCCCCACAGGGTCATGGCGGAGCCGTGGCTCAGCACGGCCCCGGGGCCGCGGGCCAGGACCGCCGCCATGGCTTTCTCGTGTGGCGTCACGGGCGGGCGACCGACGGAGTAGACGCCGGGATGGACCCGGTGGAGGCGGCCGTGCTTGACCAGTAGGTGATCGAATTGCGGTGCATACCGAGGTCAAGGAGCTGCTCCCGCGTGATGTTTCCGTGCTGCCGAGCGGCGGTGTGGGCGATTTGACCATCTGTCTGTGCTTTTTCTCCCACACCCTTAAGAGGCCTGGACCTCGTAAAGTTCGCCCCCCCATGGCAGTCGCAACCCCAGAGCAACTCACCGACGAGCAGCGCGCCATCACCGAGATGGTGCGGCAGTTCACTGACGAGCAGATCCTCCCCAACGCCGAGCACTACGACCACGAGGAC
>DATKRM010000268.1:0-12306 GCA_035532195.1 Solirubrobacteraceae bacterium | reverse complement strand
ACACCGACGCCGGCTCGCGGGTGAAGCGCGCGGGGGATACGGGCCCGGCCAGCTCGCCCAGATCCTCTCCCCGCAGGCCCTGGACAACGAGCTCCGCCGTGATCGGCGCCAGCAGGATCCCGTTGCGGTAGTGGCCCACGGCCCAGTGCAGCCCCGGCCGCCGGCCGGGTCCGATGGCCGGAGCGTTGTCCGGGGTGCCGGGCCGCAGCCCGGCGGCCAGCTCGTCGATCACGAACTCGTCGGCCCCGGGGACCAGCTCGATGGCCTCCCGCAGCAACTCGAACACCGCGCCCACAGTGACCGACGTGTCAAAGCCGCGCTCCTCCATGGTCGCCCCCAGGACGTAGCGGCCGTCCCCCCGCGGCACCAGATAACCGCCGGTCATCCTCAGCACCCGGCTGATCAACCCCGGTCCGGACGGGTCGTGGAGCCGCAGAATCTGTCCCTTCACGGGCCGCAGCGGCACGCGCGCCGCCTCGGGAATCCCCGCAATCTGGTTGGCCCAAGGTCCCGCCGCGACGACCACCTGGTCGGCGGCGATGAACTGCTCGGAGACGAGCCGTACGGCGCCGGGCTCGATCGCCGCCACCTCGGCCCGCTCCCGGATCTCGGTCCCCGCGTGGCGAGCGGCCCGGACCAGGGCTTCGGTGAGCCGTCGTGGATCGATGGCGTGGTCGCCCTCGACCTCGAGGGCGAGGCGCAGCCCGGGCGCCAGGGCGGGCTCCAGCCGCCGGGCCTGGCTACCGCGCAGGCGCTGCACCCGGAGCCCCAGGTCGCGGCGCAGCTCGAGCTCACGCTCCAGCGCGTCGGCCTCGTCGGCGTCGCGGGCCAGCAGCAGGGTTCCCCAGCCGTAGTAGCCAGGATCCACCCCGGAGACCTCCCTGAGCTCGGCCACGAACTCGGGATACCGCTCGGCGGCGGCCAGCCCCAGCTCCAGCGCGCGCCGCTCAACCAGCGTGACCTCGGTGACCGGGGCCAGCATGCCGGCGGCGACCCGGGACGTCCCGGACCCCGCCGCGTCGCGCTCGAGCACGACCACGCTCAGACCAGCCTGGGCCGCGCGCCAGGCGACCGACAGCCCCACTACGCCGCCCCCCACGACGGCCACGTCGAATGAACTGTGGTTGGACACGATGCCTAGCGCCGATCCTAGCGTGGCCCTCGTGCCAGACTTGGCGCGTGAGGTCACCATCCGAACGCCTCCAGCGGGCCCGTCTGTACCTGGTTTGCGACGAGCGATCCGACCGGTTCCTACGGTCCGCGCTGCGGGGCGGCGTGGACGTGGTCCAGCTACGGATGAAGTCGGCCTCGGACGCGGACATCCTCCGCACGGCCGCCCGGTTCCGGGACGTGTGCCGGGCGCACGACGCACTGTTCATCCTCAACGACCGGGTTGACCTGGCGGCCGCCGCGGGAGCCGACGGCGTGCACGTGGGTCAGGACGACACACCCGTGTCGGCCGCCCGGCAAGCGGTGGGCCCGGACCGGATCGTCGGACTGTCCACCCACAGCCCGGAGCAGATCGACGCGGCGATCGGCGTCGACTACATCGGGGTCGGCCCGGTGCACGCCACCCCGACCAAGCCCGGCCGTCCGGCAGTGGGACTCGAGCTGGTGCGATACGCCGCCGCGCACGCGTTGGTGCCGTTCTTCGCGATCGGCGGGATCACGCCGGTGAACGTGGCTGCGGCGGGCGCGGCGGGCGCGTCGCGGATTGCAGTCGTCCGCGCCTTGACCGAGGCCGCTGACCCAGAGCGCGTGGCGCGCCAACTGCGTCACGCCCTGACCACGCCTGAGGAGGCCCTGGTTGGGACAACGTAGTCGCAAGCGCGGTCGGCGGGACAAGCCGGCTGTGGCGGTGGCCGCCGCCACGCAGCCCAGCCGCTCGGAGCGAAAGAACGCCGCGGTCCGGGCCACTCTGACGCCTCTGCGGCCCGGCGAGCGCCCCTGGCCGATCACGGTGGGTGCCCTCGTGGCGGCGCTGAACGGGATCGTCCAGCTCATCCTGTTCGTCGTCGGGGTGAAGCTGAAGGTCGGTGGGACGCGACCTCAGGCCTTCTCGGTGATCCTGTTCGCGGTCCTCATGTTCGTGTGCGCCGGGGGGATGTGGAAGATGAAGTACTGGGCGGTACTGGGCTTCCAGGCGCTGCTGGCCATCGTGATCCTGACCTTCGCCCTGGTCCTGGTCCGGGCCAGCAACGTGCTGGGGGTGGCGATCTCGCTGGCCGTCGTGGTGGCCGGCGGCTTCCTGTTCTTCAGGCTGGTGCGGGTGCTGAGCCGGATCCAGATGCCCAAGTACCCGGGACGGGACTAGCGGGGGCCGGCGGCGCGGCGCGCCCGCTCGTTCGGCACGCCCGCTCAGCTCGGCACGCCCGCTCACGAACTTCTGCACCGAAGTTGACACATCGTCAACTGGATTGCCGAAGTTCGCCCTACGCCGCGCCCTGCGCCACCCCTGCGCCGCGCCCATCGCCGCGCCACCCCCGCGCCGCGCCCCGACCTCGAGCCCGCCGCTACAGAAACGCCCGCCCCTCGCCCCGGTAGGTCAGCACCTCCTCGACCACCCGGTCCCCCTCCAGCAGGTGCAGGGTGTTGAAGCGCTCGCACAGCTCGCCCGCCTTGGCGTGGCGCAGGTACACGCGGTCGCCCAGCCGCAACGAGGCCGCGGCCGAGCCCAGTAGTGGCGTCTGGACCTCCCCGGCTCCCTCCAGACGATCCAGGCGCAGCCCGGCCGGGAGCACCGGCACGGGCAGCCGGTCTGCCCGTGCCGGTCCCGAGGCGATGTAGCCGCCGCCCAGGGCCGTGACGATTCCCCGCCCCGGCCGGCGGACCACCGGCAACGCAAATCCGGCGGCGGGCGCCAGAGCCAGGTCTCGGTAGTACTGAAACAGCATCGGCGCATAGAAGCCGGAGCCCGCCGCCACCTCGGTCACCGCGGCCTCAGCCGCGGTAGACGCGATGCTGCCGGTCCCCCCGCCGTTGACGAACTCGAGCTCGGCCTCGGCCCGCAGCGCCTCGACGATCCGCCCCCGGCGCTCCGCGAGCTCAGGCACCGAAAACCGCTTCATCACCCGGACGGCCAGGTTCTCCAGCGCCCGGCCGGGCACGTTGTCGGCCACCCCGGCCACGTGGCCCTCGTAGGCCATGACTCCGACCAGCCGGACCGCGGGCCGGCGCGCGATGTCCCGAGCCAGGGCCGCCGCAGCCTCCGGAGTCCGGATCGGCGAGCGCTTGGGTCCGAACTTCAGGCGGCCGCCCCACGGCCAGTACCCCACGTCGATGTCCACGCACACTCGGATGGGCCCGCGGCCCGGCCCGACGACCTGATCGAGCAGCTCCAGATGCTCGGTTCCATCGATCATCACCGCGGGCGCTCCGTCCGGGTCAGCCGCGGTGATCGCCGCGAGCTGGGCCAGCGCCTCTCGGCCGGTCCACGGATAGGCCACGACCAGATCCCGATAGCCGCTCCCATACAGCCACAGGGCCTCGGGCAGGGTGAAGTTCAAAACACCCTGGAATCCGGCGCCCCGGCCCAGCAAGCGACGCAGCAAGAGGCGACAGCGGACAGACTTGCTGGCGATGCGGATGGGCTTGCCCCGGGCCTGGCTCAGCATGGCGTCGGCGTTGGCCATCACCGCGTCGAGATCTACGAATGCGAACGGCGGCTCGAGGTCGGCGAAAGCCGACTCGTAGCGCTCGTATAGGTTGGTCACGTGCCCGACACTATTCAAACCCTCAAACACGTCGTCGAGACCCTGGCCCCGCTGCACCGCCGGGCCGGATCAGAGGCCGAGCGCGAAGCGGCGGAATGGATCGCCGATCGGCTGGAACGCGCGGCGGCTCCGGCGAGCATCGACGAAGAGTTGTTCTACGACGGCTACGCGGCGCAGATGCTGCCGCTAGGCGCAGCCGGCGCCGTGGCTGGGGCGCTGGGGACCTTTGGTAAGCGACGGCTCCTGTCTTTCACGCTGGGCGCGCTGGCCGCGGCTGGGATTGCCGACGACGCATCCAACGGCGCGCGTGTGTGGCGCAAGCGAATCCAGGCGCCTAAGACAACGTGGAACGTGGTGGCTGAGATCGGAGACCCCTCGTGCGAGCGCACGCTGGTCGTACTCGCCCACCACGATGCCGCTCCCACCGGCCGGGTCTTCGACCCCGGCTTTCAGCGCTGGCTGGCCAGGCGGTTCCCGGACCTGGTGGAGCGCTCCAACACATCGTTCCCACTCTGGTGGCCGATTGCCGGCGCACCGGCGCTGGCCGCCCTGGCCGCCCTGGCCGGACGCCGCAAGCTCGCCGCGATGGCGACAACGCTGTCCGCACTCAACGTTGCCCTGGGAATCGAGCTGTCGCGCAGCGAGGTTGTACCCGGGGCCAACGACAACCTGAGCGCGGTGGCCGCGGAGGTCGCCCTGGCCGAGCGCCTGCGGAACGCGCCGGTCGACGGGGTGCGCGTGCTGCTGGCCTCCTGCGGCGCCGAAGAGGTCCTACAAGGCGGCATCTACGGCTTTGTCGAGCGCCGCCTGAGTCACCTGCCACGCGACCGCACGTGGGTGCTGAACCTGGACACCGTCGGCTCCGTCGGCTCGCCCGCCGCCCTGGTCATGCTCGAGGGCGAGGGAACGTTCAAGATGGAGGACTACACCGACCCGAGCTTCCGGGACCTGGTGGCCACCGCGGCAGAGCGAGCTGGGGTAGCGCTTCACCGCGGCGCGCGAGCGCGCTCCAGCACGGATTCGGTGATCCCCAGCCGTGCCGGGTTCCCCACAGCCACGATCATCTCCTGGGAGCCCGATACCAAGCTGCTTAGCAACTACCACCTGATGAGCGACACCCCGGAGAACCTCGACTATGAGACAGTGGCGGAAGCGGTGACGCTGACCTACGCCGTGGCCGAGGAGCTGGCCCGGATTTGAGCCACCGCTGGACGAACTGGGCCGGCGACCAAGTCTGCGCACCGGTCGAGATCGCGCGGCCAGCCAGCGAGGAGGAGCTCATCGCAGTCCTCCGCCGGGCCACCGCGGCGGGGCACCAGGTGCGGGCGGTGGGCGCCGGTCATTCCTTCACCGACTGCGCGTGCACCGACGGGGTGATGATCGATACCTCGGCCCTGAACCGGATCCTCGCCGTGGACCGCGACGCCGGGACGGTGACCGTGCAGGCCGGAATCAGGCTGCACGAACTGGGGCGCCCCCTGGCCGAGGCGGGCCTGGCACTGGAGAACCAAGGCGACATCGACCGGCAGTCGATCAGCGGCGCGGTGGCCACAGCCACGCACGGCACCGGCGCGTCCCTGCGCAACCTCTCGGCCCAGGTCATCGGCCTGCGACTGATCACCGCCGGCGGCGAGGTCCTGGAGGTGGAGGCTGAATCGGACCCCGAGACCTGCCTGGCCGCCCGGGTGTCGATCGGCGCGCTGGGGGTCATCTCTGCGGTCACGGTCCAATGCGTGCCGCTGTACACGCTGCACCGCCACGACGCGCCGCTGCCGCTGGAGGAGACGCTCGACCGCCTGGACGAGCACGTGGACACCAACGACCACTTCGAGTTCTTCGTGTTCCCCTATACCGACGTCGCGCTCACCCGCCGGATGCGACGCAGCCACGACGAGCCCCACCCACCCCCGAAGTTGAAGCGCTGGGTCGAGGACCAGTTGCTCGAGAACAACGTGCTGGGCGCCATCTGCCGGACCGGACGCATGCTTCCGCGCCTCGCGCCCCGGCTCAACCGGTGGATCGCTGGAGCGGTCTCCGAGAGCCGCGTCGAGGACCGGCCCTACAACGTCTACGCCACCCACCGCGGCGTGCGGTTCACGGAGATGGAGTACGCAATCCCGCGTCAGCACGCTCGCGAGGCGATCGAGCAGGTGCTGGCGCTGGTGCCCCGGCGCCAGCTGCCGATTCTGTTCCCGATAGAGGTCCGGTTCGCCGCCGGAGACGACGCGTTCCTGTCCACCGCCCATGGGCGGCCCACGTGCTATGTGGCCGTGCACCAGTATTACGGGATGGAGTTCGAGACCTACTTCCGGGCGGTCGAGGAGATCATGGACTCCTTCCAGGGACGACCCCACTGGGGCAAACGCCACTACCAGGGAGCGGCCACTCTGCGCGAGCGCTACCCCGCCTGGGACCGCTTTCAGGCCGTGCGCTCACGCCTGGATCCCCAGGGCGTGTTCGTCAACGATTACACGCGCAGGGTCCTGGGATCCAGAGTCCTTGGATAGGCTCAAAGAGATGCCTGAATCCTCCTATGACTGCCTGATCATCGGCTCAGGGCCCGGCGGCTACGTGGCCGCCATCCGGGCCGCTCAGCTGGGCATGAACACCGCGGTGGTGGAGGCGGACCGCGTGGGCGGCCGCTGCCTCAACTACGCCTGCATCCCAGCCAAGGCGGTGTTGCGCGTGGCCGACGTGCTGACCGAGGTGCGTGAGGCCGACGAGTTCGGGATCAAGGTGTCCGAGCCGGAGGTGGACTTCCCGGCGGTGCACGCGCGCCGAGACAAGGTGGTCTCGACCCTGACCGGCGGCGTGTCCGGACTGTTCAAGAAGAACGGCATCGAGTTGATCGAGGGCACGGGCAAGCTCCTCGCCCCGGGAAGGACCGGGGTGGGCGAGGAGGAGATCGCGGCCAAGACGATCGTCCTGGCCACCGGATCGGTGCCCCGCCCCATCCCGGGCACCGAGTTCGGCGGGCGGGTCATCGGCACCGAAGAAGCCTGGGACCTGCGCGAGCTGCCCGGCTCGATGGCCGTGGTCGGCGCCGGGGCGTCAGGCGCCGAGGTCGCTTCCGCCTATGCGCGGCTTGGCGTCGAGGTGCTGCTGTTCGAGGCCCTGGAGCGGGTGCTGCCCAGCGAGGATGCCGACGTGTCCAAGCTGGTCGAACGGGGCCTGAAGCGCCAGGGCATCACCGTGCACACGGGCGTGGGCGTGAGCGACGTGGCGACGGGCGAGAGCAGCGTGAAGTTCAAGCACGGCGAGGACTCCCACGAGGTGGAATGGTTGGTCATCGCCACCGGGCGCGGACCGGACATCGATGGCCTGGGCCTGGCCGAGGCCGGCGTGGAGCTAGCGGAGGACGGTCTGGTGCAGGTGGACGGAGCGATGCGCACCACCGCGGACGGGGTGTACGCGATAGGCGACCTCGTCCTGGGGCCCGCGCTGGCCCACAAGGCCTCGGACGAGGGGGTGATCGCGGTGGAGGACGCGGCCGGGCTAACCACCCACCCGATCGAGTACGTCGACGTTCCCCGGGCCACGTTCTGCCAGCCGAACGTGGGCAGCTTCGGGCTGACCGAGCAACAGGCGCGCGACCAGGGCTACGACGTGGTGGTGGGCAAGGTGCAGTACGGCGCGGTGGGCGCCGGAACCGTTTACGGCGACCGGACCGGCATGGTCAAGGTCGTGGGTGACAAGCGCTACGGCGAGCTCTTGGGCGGCCACATCGTGGGTTCGCGGGCCACCGAGCTGGTCCAGGAGCTGGTGAACCTGAGAGCGCTGGAGGGCGGCTTCCCGGAGCTGGCCCGGATCATCCACGGCCACCCCACGCTGTCCGAGGCGGTGATGGAGGCTGGGCGCGCAGCGGACGGCTGGCTGATCCACGGCTAGCCAGTGGCGGCGCTGCCGGTCTTCTACTACGACCTCGGAGATCCGGAGTGCTACCTGACGGCCGAGGAGCTGAAGGGCCAGGCCGAATGGGAGCCGGTGCTGGCCAGCCAGCTGGGGCTGGCCGGGGGTGAGCCGGACCGGACCCAGATCGAACGCCGGGTCCGGGAGCTGGGGCTGCAACCCGTTCACTGGCCGACGCCGTGGCCACCGGACACGAGCCGGGCGATGCTGGCCGCCACGTATGCCAAGCGGATCGGCCGCGGCGTGGCCTTCTCGCTGGCCGCGTTCCGCCAGGCGTTCGCGGGCGGGCGCGACCTGGGTGTTCAAGACACGGTGCTGATCGCCGGCGCGGCCTGCGAGATGCACCCCAGCGCGCTGATCAAGGGGATGAGCCTCAGAGCCACCACCCAGGCCCTGGCCGCGGCCACCGAACGGGCCCGGCGAGACGGAGTCACGGCGCTGCCGGCCGTGGTGGGAGCCCGATGAGAGCGAACCGGACCTACCGCCTGATCTCCGCCCGGGAGGGGATCGAGCCGGCCTTCCTGGCCGATCCGGACCGGCTGGACCGGGTCGAGGTCGTGTCGATCGACGACGGCGAGGTAGTCCTGTTCTGGAACCTGCCGGCCAAGCTGGCCGCCCGGGTGCTCAAGGAGCTGCGGGCCGACCTGGCTGGACTGGAGGCCGAGGAGTTCCTGGACAAGTGGATGGACGCCGACGCAGAGAGCGATCAGTGAGCAAGGGCGAGACGCGGATCGAAGAGCCGTCCCCAGCCGAGCGCGCGGTGATCCGGCGGGCCGCCGAGTCGCGCGCCACGGTCCCGGTGCTGGAGCTGAGCCTCGCCTCACCAGCCTCCGGGGACGCGCTCGGAACGGAGGTGGTGGTCAAGGCCTGCGCTCTGGCCTTGCGCGAGCACCCGAGGGCCAACGCGTCGTACCGGGACGGCCAGTTCGAGCTGCACTCGCGGGTCAACGTCGGGGTGCTCGTGGCCACCGAACACGCCTACGTGATCCCCACCGTGCTGGACGCGGATGGCAAAGGGCTTCCGGAGCTGGCCGCTGAGATCGCGGAGGTGCGGGAGCAGGCCGAGGCGGGCCGGCTGGCCTCGCCGGCCCTGTCCGGCGCCACGTTCACGGTGTGGAACGCGTCGGCAGACGGGCTCGCGGCGGCCAGCATCCCGGTGGTGCCACCACAGGCCGGGGCGCTAACCGCCGGGCTCCGCGACCTCGTCCTGGCCTGCGACCACCGAATCCTCTACGGCCACCGGGCGACCAGCTTTCTCAAGGCGGTGGCGCATCACCTCGATGGCCAGCGGATTTGAATCCACGAGCACGAACCGCCGCCCCAGCCCCGCGCACACGGCCCCCAGGGTGCCTGATCCGGCGAACGGATCCAGGCACCAGCCGCCCGGCCGGGACGAGGCGGCCACCATCCGGCGCAGGACGCCCTCGGGCTTCTGGGTGGGATAGCCCGTCTTCTCTGAGCCGTTGGTGGGCACGATGGTGTGAAACCACACGTCGGTGGGCCGCTTGCCCCGCGCCGCCTTCTCGGCCGACACCAGGCCGGGGGCCATGTAGGGCTCGCGCTCGACCGCGTCGGCATCGAAGTGATGGCCGCCGGGTGTGCGCACGTAGACCAGGATCGTGTCGTGTTTGGCCGGCCAGCGCCGCCGGGGCTTGGCCCCGTAGTCGTAGGACCAGATCAGCTCGTTGAGGAACGCGTCGCGGCCGAAGATCTCGTCCAGCAGCAGCTTGCAGTAGTGGGCCTCGCGGTAGTCGATGTGGAAGTACAGAGTCCCGTAGGGAGCCAGCAGCTCCCGCGCGCGCTCCAGCCGCGGAGCCAGGAAGCCCAGGTAGTCGGAGAACTCATCGTCGTAGCTGAGCCGACTGAGGAGTTGAGAGCGGTACCGCCGCCCGCCGAATCCCACCCGATCGCCGCCGGGATCGGCCACGGTGTGCAGGGTCCGCCGGGCCCGCGCCCGGCCTCGGTTGAACGGGGGATCGAGGTAAACCAGGTCAAACGCCTGATCGGGCAGCTTGGCCAGCGCCACCGCGTTGTCACCGGCGATGACCAGGTCGTCGTCGAGCCGCGGCTTGGCGGAGGTGGATATGACCCGCACAGTGCAGTTTTATCGGGCGCTGACGACGAGTCGGTAGCATCGACCCGTGCCGCGCGAGCGACTCCGAACTCTCTTGCGCCATCCCCTCCGCGGACGCCTGACGAAGTTCGCCATCTCCTCGGGCGTTGCCGCCGCCACCAGCGCGGTGGTGTTTCCCATCCTGTACGTGCTGGGCCTGCACACCACCCTGTGCACGATCATCGCGTTCGCCGCCGGGGCGATTCCCAACTGGACGCTGAACCGGCGCTGGACCTGGAAGGTGGAGGGCCGCGTGGCGTTCGGGCGCGAGGTCCTGGCCTACCTGGTGATCTCGGCCACCACGCTGGTCATCCTGTCGCTGGTCACCGGCTGGACCAACGGATTGGTCAAGCACCACGTCGCGCCCGGCCACGGCCTGCGGGCGCTGCTGGTGACGCTGTCTTACTTCTCAGTGCTGGCCGTGCTGTACGCGGCCCGGTTCTTCCTCTACGAGCACTGGATCTTCTCCGGGCGCAGCCGCGTGCGCGCGGCCTTGCGGTCGCGGCGCCAGGTGTGGAGCGCGGCCCGGGCGAACCGCAGTCCGTAGCGCAGGTTCCCATCCTTCTTGGTGTGGCCGGCGTGGCTGCCGCGGTCTCGCATGGTGGTCGGCACCTCGGCCAGGCGGAAGCCATTGAGCGCGGCCGAGATCATCAGCTCTGAAGCCTGGTACTGCGGCTGCTCGAGCGTCACTCGGGCCGTCACCTCGGGCCGCATGGCCCGGACGCCGCAGGCCGGGTCGGTGACGCGGTGGCGGACCATCAGGCTGAACAGGGCTCCGAACACCAGCACGCCGAGGTGGCGCACCGGGTCGGTGGTCAGCTCGGCGCCCAACCGGCGCGAGCCGGACACGAAGTCGGCACGGTCCTGAAGGATCGGCTCCACCACCCGTCCCAGCTCGGTTGGCTCGTACTGCCCGTCGGCGTCGATCGTGGCGATCACCTGCGCGCCGCGCACCCGGGCCAGCCAATAGCCGACCTTGAGTGCGGCGCCCTGTCCGCGGTTGACCCGCACGTCGCAGACCAGCGCGCCGGCCGAGCGGGCGCGCTCGGCGGTGGCGTCCACGGCTCCGTCCACGACGACGATCACCTCGGTCTGGAGCCCCGCGGCCTGCTTGGGGATCTCGGCGACCACCTCGGCGACCGACGGCTCCTCGTTGTAGGCCGGGATGATGATGGCCAGCGGCGCCCCCAGACCGGCGGGATGGGCGGCCAGGAACGCGGCCGCCGCGTCGCGCTCGACGGGATCGAGCTCGTTCAGCGGCGCGTCCACTGCAGCTCCCGTCGAGGTCGCGGTCATGGAGGAGCCCCCACGGTACCGACGGCTGCCACCGCGTCAAGGTCGATGGCCGACCACTCGTGCCACACCTCGGCCAGACCAGCCTCGAAGCTGAACTGAGGCGACCAGCCCAGCGACCGGGCCCGCGAGGGGTCGACGATCACCGCCGGCATCTCCCCCGGGCGCGCCGGACCGTGGGTCACCGTCAGCTCGGCGCCTGTGACCGATCGCACGGCTTCGACCACTTCGAGTACCGATAGCGAGCGCCCGGATCCGATGACCACCGGCCCCGCCCATTCCTCGGTGGTCAGCCCCAGCCGTACGGCGGCGCTGACGTCGGCCGAATGCACGTAGTCGCGGACCTGGCGGCCATCGCCGTAGACCTCGAACGTCCGCCCCAGGCGGATCGCCCGCATCAGCCGGGCCACGATGCTGTCCTTGGCCTGCATGCCCGGGCCGTACACGTTGGTCAGCCGCAGCACCGCGCAGCGCAGCCCGAAGGACGCCGTGTAGGCGGACATCAGCATCTCGCCCGCGGCCTTGGTGGCGCCGTAGGGGGTGAGTGGACGCAGGGTGGCCGACTCGGTGATGGCCGGTGCCTGCATCGGCCCGGTCACCGCGTTGGTCGACGCGAACACCAGCGCCGTGGCCCCGGCCGCCCGGCCGGCGGTCAGCACTGCGTTCGTCCCCTCGACGTTGGTCCGGTAGGTCTGCTCGGGCTGCTCGACCGACTTGAGCACCGAGGTGACCGCCGCGAGGTGGACGATGGCGTCGATCCCCCCGCTCATGGCTTCGCTCAGCACGTCGGCTTCGGCGATGTCTCCTTGGACCAGATCGATCGCTGGATCGGGGTGCGGGACCAGGTCGACGACCCGCACGGTGGCGCCAGCAGCTAGAAGATCTGTCACTACCCGGCGGCCGATGAACCCGGAGCCGCCGGTGACGAGGACGCGGCCGAGGGCCACTACGTCTTGGCCAGCTCGGCGCCCGTACGTGGCAGCTCGTTGCTGGTCTCGCTCCACTTGACCGTGGGCATGATCGCGGCCAGGTCGACCCGCTCGCGGTAGCGATCGACCACGTCGAATAGGTGGTCGATGAGGGTGGTCGACAGCAGCGTAGGCTGAAGCCCCAGCGCCTCGAGCGCGGTGTGGACCACGTTGTAGTAGTGGTCGTAGATCTCCACCCGCGGGTTGTCGACGTGCTCGATCACGACCTCGCTGCCGTTGGCCTTGGCCCACTTGGGGTACTCGTCGGCGATCGTCTGCGCGATCTGCTTGATCGACATCGTCTCGGTCA
>DATKRM010000267.1:0-10023 GCA_035532195.1 Solirubrobacteraceae bacterium | reverse complement strand
CGCCTTCGAGTTTGGCGAGCCAGCTTGCTCGCCAGCCCTTCGGTCGGAGCCGAAATTTCTCCTGCTCTGGACGGGGCAGAAAGTCAATGCTGGCCAGGTTCTGGGACACGGCCCAGATGGTAGGTTCACGGCGCTGTGGATCGGACGTCGGACAGCCGAACTCCGACCGAGTTCGACGGCGTCGGCCACTGGCCGCGGCTGGACGTTCCGGCAGAGACGGCGGACCTGATCCTGGGGTTCGCGTCACGCGTCAGCTGAACCAGACGAGCGCGATCGTCCCGCGCGCGACGGTGGCGCCCGCTGCCAGCGCGACGTTTGCCTGCAGCTGATTGCCGGCGGCGTGGGCGAGCAGCCGGCGGCCGCTCCCCGAGAGCGGGAAGAACACGTACCCGGCCTCCTCGCCGCCGATCGTCTCGGTGCCCGTTTTGGCCACCCTCGTGCCGTCGAAGGACGACACCGTCGCGGCGACGTGGCACGGCGTCGGCGATGAGCACGCCGCAAGGATCCCTCCCATGCCTCGGGCCGACACGAAGTCGGTCGCGCCGAGGATCCGGACCGAAGGCGCCTGCCTGAGGCTCTTAGGCAGGGTGTGCCCGCCCGTCGAAAAGCCGATCAGGGTCAGCGGAACCGTCGCCCTCACGCCGCCGGTGTCGTGCAGGCTGACCATCACGTGAAGCCGTCCGGCGGGGGCATTCGCGAGCATGAACTGGCCGGTTGAGGTGAGTGTGAAGTACAGGATCCCGGCGCCCGGGCGGGGGATCGATTCGGTGCCGGTCTTGGCGATCACCGTGCGGCCCATGGAGATCGTCGTGGCGATGTGGCAGGTTCGGGGCGTGTAGCAGCCGGCCGGGATGCCTCCGGTGCCGGATTGGCTCACGAACGCGCTGTGCCCAAACAGCGCCAGGTGGGCGGGTGCGGCAGCCGATGCAGACGTCGCGAGCACCTGGCTGGATGAGCCGAGCGCCTGCGCCGCGAAGTACGGCGAGCCGTTCGGAACTCGCACGATTATGTGCGAGCCATGTGCGGTCGCACCGGCAACGGGGCTGAGCGCGCTCGGTGTGAGGCCGGCAAGCACGCGCCAGGCGGTCAGCCCACGCCCTCCGCGCCACGAGGCGTCGATCGACGTCGTCCCGTCGGCCGCGGTCATCACCGACAGCTTCGGCGGCGGGGGCGGGTGGCCGCCTGCACCGCCGGCGCTCGTCCCCGCCGTCGCGCCGTCGAGGTAGTCGCCGTCGATGTTCAGCGTGACCCCGCCGTACGTCTCGTTTTGGTCGCCGCTGTACTGATGGAGCCGCCGGTGGTTGTTCCAGTCCGACGCCGGAACGTACGGGTCGCTGGTGCTCTTCTGCCCATTCCAGTCGGCGATCCACAGGTCGTCGGGCTCGGCGTATCCTGTGCCGTAGCGGGAGGCCAGGTCGCTGACCCCCGAGCTCGCGCTGCTGTACACCCCGGAGACGTACCGCTTCGTGTGGAGCTCGATCGTCCACGCCGACAGGAATGTCAGCACCGCGGAGGTGTTCGTGCCGCCGGTCGGATAGCCCTCCATGTCGTAGTAGACGGGGTTGCCGGACGGAATACCGAGCGCCTTCGCGTGCGCGACCGCGTCGTCGGCGGCGGCGGTGCCCTGGGACGAGGCCTTGCTGGGAATGATGCTCGCGCAGCCGCAGCTGTTGCTGGGCGCCTGCAGGCCAACGTAGATCGGGATCAGATGCCAGCTCGCGGCCGCCTCGGTCGCGACCCAGCTTTGGTTGAGGTTGCCTTGGGAGCATGCGGTGTTTGCGCCGCCGATGTACACCCCGACCGCGCGGTACGGGGAGGAGGACGACCACGTGGACATCGTCCGGGTCGACGGGGTGGCGCAGGTATCGAACCCGAGCCCGGTGTAGACGGATGCGGTGTGGGCCTGTGGTACCGACGCGGCGTGGGCGACCGCGCCGCCGCCCTCGCTGCGTGTTCCCGCCGCCGTCGTGATCACGCGCACTCGGCGCGAGCCGGCGCGAGCCGCCGCCGCGCTGACCGGTTCGAGCAGGATCGCGGAGGTGTGGCCCGCGGCATGCGCCGGGCAGTCCTGCTGCGGCCCGGGAACGCCGAGATACACCGCGTGGCGGTCGAACCGCACGCACGTGTCCGGATTTCGCGCGAGGTCGTATACCGGCCACGCCGACGGCACCCGCACGGTGTAGCCCCGGTAGCGGACTGTCTTCAGCTGCCGTCCGGGCCGCGCGAGCGCGGGCCCGACACCGCAGGTCAACCCGAGCGCCAGCGCCAGCCGGCACACGCGCCAGATGACATCACGCCTCACTGCTGCCCGTAACACCGGCACGTGCCGAACGTAGCGGGGCCTCCTACGGCGTCTGCAAGATCTGTACCGCCCCGCCGCGCCAACCGCGCTCAGCAGCCGCATGGCGGTGTGGGCTTTGGCTGGTACTTGTCCGGACGAAGCGCGAACATATGTTCGTGCGCTGGAACAACCTGAGCATGGACGAGGAGGAGCGGACCCGCCTGCCGGGCTACCGCGACGAGGCGGTGGTACGCCATTTCGAGGCGCCGGGCGCGATTAAGACCAGGTTCTACGAGGTTCGCGCCAAGTCGATTCTCAACAGGGTCCCGGAGGCATCGCGGATGCCGTTCCGGTGGACGATCAACCCGTTTCGTGGCTGCACTCACGCGTGCCTCTGGTGCTTCGCTCGCCCCACGCACACGTACCTCGGCTTCAACGCGGCCGAAGACTTCGAGCGGGAGATCGTGGTCAAGGTGAACGCGCCTGAGCTCCTGCGGGCTGAGCTGGCGCGGCCGTCGTGGGAAGGCGAGCACGTGGCCCTGGGCACCAACACCGACCCGTATCAGTGGGTGGAGGGCCGGTACAAGCTGATGCGGGGGATCTGGGAGGCCATGCGGGACGCCGGGAACCCCTGCTCGGTGCTGACCAAATCGCCGTTGCTGCTGCGCGACCTCGACCTGTTCAAGCAGATCAACCAGCGGACCGAGTTCAGCGCCGCGCTGTCGGTGCCCACGCTGGACGAGAAGGCTTGGCGGTCGACCGAGCCGCACACGCCGAATCCCCGGGCGCGGCTAGAGGCGGTGGCCGAGCTCGCCCAGGCGGGGATCCGCACCGGAGTACTGGTGGCGCCGCTCATGCCGGGGGTGAACGACGACCCGGAGCAGGTGCGGCCGATTCTGGAGATGGCCGCCGAGGCCGGGGCGGCTTATGTGAGCGGTATCGCGCTTCATCTCAGAGGCGAGGTCCGACAGCTGTGGTTCGACTGGCTCGAGGAGCACCGGTCGGATCTGGTCGAGCGCTACCGCGAGCTGTACCGGCGGGGGGCCTACGCGCCGGCGGCGGAGCGGCGGCGGCTGTCTGAGCTGGTCAGCGCGGGATTTTCGGCCCGCGCCGCCACAGGACCGACGGGCGGCCAGGAGCGCCGGACGATTTTCGAGCGCGGAGCGCGCGTCGATCCCGACGCTGCCACGGGCCATTCAGCGGCAAGTAGACATAACGATCACAGAGCCTTTAGCCCGCCCCAAGGCAGGCTCTTTTAAGCTAGGGACCGTGTACAACCGACTGAGACAGAAGCGAGACGCTGGGTTCGACCGAATGTTCGAAACCCGCAGCGAAGCTTGGGAGCGCGTGGGGCTGGCGTCGGATGTGAGCCAGAGCGTGGTTCGCAAGGCGCGGCGCCAAGCCGCGGTCCTGCTGCCTCTGCTGACCGGGATCCTGGTGGTCTACGCGTTGCGCAAGGACATCCTGGGGATCGGGCCGAACAGCTCCTGGCAGACGCCGATCCGAGCCGCCACGGTGATCCTCCTGGTGGCCCTGGGCTGGGCCATCGCTCGAGACATCGGCCAGGCGGCGTCGCCCATCTTCTTCCGGCGCATGGATCCGTCCACTGCCGGCACGGTGGGATTCCTGATCCGCCTGGTGACGATCGCCATCACGCTCCTGGCCGCGCTGAGCATTGCGCAAGTCAAGCCCACCACGCTCGTGGGTGGCGCGGCATTCACCGCGGTGGTCCTCGGTCTGGCCGCCCAGCAGACGCTGGGCAACCTGTTCGCCGGCATGGTGCTGATCAGCGCCCGGCCGTTCCGGGTCGGCGAGCGGGTGCGGCTACAGGCCGGCGTTGTGGCTGGAAGCATCGAGGGCGTCGTCAGCTCGCAGGGGCTGCTCTACACCACGCTGGCCCAGGGAGCTGAGCGGGTCATGATCCCCAACAACGTGGTACTGGCGTCGGCCGTGATGCCGCTGCGAGAGCCGGACTCGATCGATGTGCGGATTCGCCTCAACGCCGGAATCCGGCCGAGCCAGGTTCAGGCCATCCTCGACGAGCAGATCCGCACGCCGACCCGGAACCGGGCCAAGGTGCTGCTCGAGGAGATCGACTCAGACGACGTCGTGGTCAGAGTCCAGGCCACGCCGGACCACGCCGACGACGGCGCCAAGCTGGCGGACGAGGTGATTGCGGCACTCAGCTCGGTCACCGGCGAGCACGAGATCATCCGAGACTAAGCCGCCTAAGTCTTGTGCTGCTGCCCGGCCGCCACGTCGCTGGCGATCCGGTCGCTGCCCATGCGGCGGCTGGCCGCCGAAGCCAGCGTCGGCGCCACGCTGGCCAGGCCGGCGCCGAGTCGAAGCGCCATCGGCGCCACGGGGATCTCGGCCCGATTGCGCTCCACAGCTTGCATGACGGCGGCGGCCACCTGTTCCGGAGTGCGGGTGCCCACGCCCCACGGGAGCTCGACGTCGGCCTCAGCGAACATCCCCGCGTCGCGAATGAACCCGGGGAGGACCACCGAGACCCCCACGCCGTGGGGCCGGAGGTCTTCGCGCGCCCCCAGGGCGAAGCCACGGAGGCCGAACTTGGTGGCCGAGTAGATGGCCGAGGCCGGTGAGGCGGCTTTGCCGGCCAGCGAGGAGATGAACACCAGATGCCCGCGGCGCCGAGCCATCATCGGCGGGGCCAGCGCGCGAGCCAGCGCAATCGGCGCCCGCAGGTTGACCTCCAACAGCTTGTCGATCTTCAGCTGATCGAACTCGGTGAACAGCCCGCTGGCCGGATGCGCCGCATTGGCGATCAGCACGTCTACCTCGCCGGCTTCGGTAACCAAGCGCTCGACCTGGTCGCGCTCGGCCAGATCGCAGGCCACCACGGCGGCACCCAGCTCGGCGGCCAGCGGCCCCAGCGCCTCCATCCGGCGGCCGGTCAGCACCAGCTGCGCGCCGCGGGCGGCCACCGCCCGGGCAATGGCGTTACCGATGCCGCCGGTGGCGCCGGTCAACAACACTCTGCCGCTGAGCGAGGTCAAGGTGGCGGGAGGATACTGCGGCGATGGCGCGCGCCGAGCTGATCGCGCTGTTCGGCCCGACTGGAGTGGGGAAGACGGCGGTGGCCCTCGCGCTGGCTCGCCAATTGCGGTGGCGGGGAGACGATCCGGTGGCCCTCTCGGCCGATGCGCTCCAGGTGTACGAGGGTCTGGAGATCCTCACCGGAGCTGCCGATGCCGCGGCCCGGGCCCAGCTCGAGCACCGGCTGCTGTCGGTCGTGCCGGTCGATTGCACGTTCAGTGCGGGCCAGTACGCCGAGCTGGCCCACGCGGAGATCGACGGCCTGATCGCCTCCGGCCAACTCCCGATCGTGGTGGGCGGCACGGGGCTGTATCTGCGGGCGGCGCTTACCGAGCTGAGTCTCCGCCCACCGCCGCCCGAGGGATTGCGCGAGCGGTGGATCGATGAACTCGAGCGCCGGGGTCCGGCGGCGCTCCACCAGCTTCTGGCCGAGCGGGCGGCGTGGGCCGCGGAGACGATCGAGCCCGGTGACCGGCAGCGGATCGTGCGGGCGCTGGAGCTGCTTGACGCGGGCGAGCTCGAGCCGCCACCCGAGGAGTCCGAGCTGTGGACCGACGCGATGCGCCACCCCACGCTCCTGGTCGGGCTGGTGATGGATCGCCAGGTGCTCTACGAGCGGATCGACCGGCGTGTGGACCAGATGATCGCGGCGGGCGCCGGGGAGGAGGTGCGTCGGGCCAACGCGGCCGGGGCCTCGGCCACCGCGCGTAAGGCGCTCGGGTTCGATGAACTGCTGGTGGGAGACGTCGAGGCGATGAAGCGCCGCACGCGCAACTACGCCCGGCGCCAGCTGACCTGGATGCGCAAGCTGGCCGGGATCGAGACGATCGACGTATCGGCGCTGGAGCCGGAAGCGGTGGCTGCGCGGGTGATCGAGCGGTTCCTCAGAACGGCAGTGGCGTGAGCGGATAGGCGACGACCGCCCCCACGGCGACGAGCCCGACCCATGCCCCCACGAGTCTTCGCCGGTGCCACAGGCGCTCGGCCAGCCACACCGCGGCCAGATACAGGCTGGGCATGACGATCACCATGTAGTACAGATAGCTGGTGCGGCTGAGGGCGGCGCTGGCCAGGAAGAAGGGCAGGAAGGTGCCGGCGAACCAGGCCACGATCAGCTGGGGGATGGACAGCTCGGCCCGCAGCCGGCGGCGGACCAGCCACACCACGGCCAGCGCGAGCCCGGGCAGCGCTGCCAGCAGCAGCGGCGGGCCGATCAGGCCCAGGAAATGGACCGCCGGGTGGACGTTGTGCAGATCCGCGCTCGGGTGCTCAGGCACCACCACCAGGTACGGGATCGGCTTGTAGTCGACCAGCCAGCCGATGGGATAGGAGGCGATTCCCTGGGGCCCTTGGGGGCTGGTCAACGAGTCGGCGTAGCTCAGCATGTGCTGGATGTGACCGAACACGCCGCCGCCGATCAGCGTCCGGTTGGCGTCGTCGTAGGGCGGCGCGATCCGGTCCAGGAGGGCCAGCAGCCCCACGAACCCGCCCGCGCTGGCCGCCACGCAGCCGGCCAACCGGCCCAGCCGGGCCAGGACCCGCTGGCGGTCCTGCCACAGCCGGAGCACCTCAAGCGCGACCAGCACGAGCAGCGCATCGCCCCCCACCAGCTTGGTGCACATTGCCACCCCGATTGTCGCTCCAGCCAGCAGCCAGCGCCCCCGCAAATACAGGGCCACCCCCCACAGCATCGCCGCGACCGTGAACACGTCCAGGGTGCCGATCCGGCTGTGAACCAGCAGCAGGTTGTCCGAAGCCATCAGGGTCGTGGCCCCCACCGCCAGCCAGGGGCGGCCACCGATCGCCCGGACCAGCGCGAACATGCCCAGCAGCGCCACCGTGCCCAGCAGGATGCTGGGTATCCGCCAGCCCCACGGATTGTCGCCCAGCAGCTCGATCGACCCGGCCATGATCAGCTTGGCCAGTTGCGGGTGCTCCCCGTTGGGGTCGTCGCCCAGCGGAGCCAGGCCGTAGTTGGAGCCGGCCGGCGGGCGGATTCCCGCGATCACCCGGGCGGCGTTCACGTAGTAGACCTCGTCGAAGATCAGCACGTGCTGGGTGCCGGCGCGGCAGGGCTCGTGGCACGGCGCGGGCAACCAGGCCAGCCGCACGGCGGTGGACACGAGGCAGACCACAGCCAGCGCCACCAGTGGCCGGGCGCGCAAGCGGACGTACGCCGTCGACACGCGGCCGCGTGGATGGGCATAGGCGCTGGCGGTCATGACGCCGCCGACGCTATCTAGACTGGCCGCCCGTGGACTTCGAGAAGTGGCAAGCTCTGGGCAACGATTACCTGATCGTCGAGTCGGGGCAGCTCCCGTTTGATCTGACGCCGGCTCGCATCCGGGCCATGTGCGCGGCCCACACCGGCGTGTTCGCGGACGGGATCCTGCTCCTATCCGACGGTGAGTCCCCGGACGCGCCACCCCGGCTACGCGTGTTCAACCCCGACGGGTCTGAGGCCGAGGTGTCGGGAAACGGGGCCCGGGAGGCCATCATGTACCTACATCGCCACGGCCGGGCCGGCTCGGAAGGGTTCCGGCTGCGCACCGCCGCGGGCGAGCTGCGGCCCACGATCCTCAGCCCGACCACCTGCTCGGTGGAGATGGGCCAAGCCCATCTGACCAGTCCCGATTACCCCGCCGGCGGCCCCGACGGGCGCGGCGAGCTCTCGGCCGGGGGGCGGCGGTGGAGCTTTCAGCACATAAAGGTGGGGAACCCGCAATGCTCGATCCGGATGGACAGCGAATCCCAGCTGGCCGCGCTGGACCTGACTGAGATCGGGCCGTCGATCGAACGGCACGAGCTGTTTCCCAACCGCACCAATGTGTCGTGGTATGCCGGGCTGGCGGCCGACCGGATCCGGGCGCGGATCTTCGAGCGCGGGGCGGGGGAGACCGCCTCGAGCGGGACCGGGGCGATCGGGGCCGCGGTGGCCCACATGCTGTCCGGTGCCAGCTCGCCGGTCACCGTGGTGCTGGACGGCGGTGAGCTCGAGGTGGCCGTGAGCCCGGACCTGGACATCGAGTTGACCGGCTGGGCGGTGCCGGTGTTCCGAGGCGCGCTGGCTGCTGAGTTCGTGGAGGAGCTCGATGCGCTCGAGTAGCCGCCTGGAGCGGATACCGCCGTATCTATTCGCCGAGCTGGAGCGCAAGATCGCAGCCAAGCGGGCAGCCGGGGTCGACGTCATCAGCCTGGGGATCGGGGATCCCGACACCCCCACGTTCCCAGAGATCGTGGCTGCAGCCCAGCGGGCGGTGGAGGATCCGAGCACCCACACCTATCCGACCAACCGCGGCCGCGTCGAGTTCCGGGAGGCGGTGGCCGCGTTCTACGCCCGGCGGTTCGCAGTGGAGCTGGATCCCGAGACGGAGGTGATGCCGGCCATCGGCGCTAAGGAGTGCATCTTCAACCTGAACCTGGCCTTCCTGGATCCCGGCGACGTGGCCCTGGCCTCGGACCCGGGCTACCCGGTGTACACCGCGGGGCCGCTGCTGGTCGGGGCCGAGCCGGTGGTGCTGCCGCTCGAGCCCGACCGGGGCTTCGCGCCCAACCTGGCTGCCATCCCAGCCGCAACTCTGGACCGGGCGCGGCTGTTGTTCGTCAACTACCCCAACAACCCGACCGGGGCGGTGGCGCCGGACGGGCTGTTCGAGGAGATCGTGGAGCTGGCCCGGGACCACGACCTGCTGGCCGTGCACGACAACGCCTACAGCGAGACGACGTACGACGGATATGTGGCGCCCTCGTTCCTGCAGACGCCCGGGGCCAAGGAGGTGGGCGTGGAGGTGTTCTCGCTCTCCAAGGGCTACAACATGACCGGCTGGCGCTGCGCGGCCATCGTGGGCAACGCCGAGGCGATTGGCCACTATTGGCGGCTGAAGTCCAACGTGGACTCAGGGCTGTTCGACGCCGTCCAGCTCGCCGGGGCCGTCGCGCTGGGACCTGAGCTGGACGAGCGGGTGCGCGGCATGAACGAGATATACGCGCGGCGCCGCGACCTGGTGTGCGACGCGCTGGCCGCGGCCGGCGTCCAGGTAGCTCGGCCCAAAGGCACCATCTACGTGTGGGCGCCGATCCCGCCAGGATTTGACTCCTCCGCCGCGTACTGCGAGCACGTGCTGGAGGAAACTGGAGTGGTCATCTCTCCCGGCGACGCCTACGGCCCCAGCGGAGCGGGCTTCTTCCGGATCTCGCTAACCACTCCGGACGAGCGCCTGCTGGAGGCCGTGGAGCGCCTGCGCACGCTCTAGCGGCGCGCTTGCAGCCGTCCGCGGGGTTCTATAGGGTCGCGAACGGAAGGGGGGCACTCCGCGGCCCGGCCATCAGAAAAACCGCGAGGAGGAACATGCGAATCTCGTTTGTGCGTCGTGGCCGAAGTGACGCTCGAGCACAACAACGTCACGGCAATGCAGTTCACTCCGAGTGGGGGCGGACCGGCCACGCCGGCCACGCCGAGCACACCGGCGACCACGACCACATAGGGCACTCGTCAACCGGACCCTCAGGAGGAACCATGCAGTCCCCGACCATCACCCGCGCCCGGATGGGTGCCGCCGCGCTGGCCGCCGTGCCGGTGCTCGCGCTGTCCGCCTGCGGAACGGCCGACCAGAGCGACCTGCAGAACAAGATCAAGGCTGGCCTCACCAAGACCGTTCCGGCCGGTGTGAGCATCACATCCG
>DATKRM010000266.1:0-8800 GCA_035532195.1 Solirubrobacteraceae bacterium | reverse complement strand
GTCTGGCCATGACCTGCTCCACTTGATCATCGTTCGTGACTCCCTGTCTGGTTGGCTCGGCTGCCTGCGATCACTGCACGACCTTGAACGCCCCACGCATCCCCGGATGGATGCGGCAGTAGAACGTCACGACCTCGCCCGGCTGGTAGCCCGCTGCCGCGGTGACCGGAATCGTCCACTGCGCGTTGTTCTTGACCCCGCTGATGGCCGGGACGCCGTAGCCCAGCTGCCCGGAATCGAGGTCGATGGCCCGGCCCGTGCTGGTGGTGCCGTCGGGGACGGGGAACGCCGACCCAGTGGGCCCGACGCACGGATAGGCGCAGGTGGTGATGGTGTGGAACGCGTCGATTCCTGAATCGAGGTTGGTGAAAGTCAGGTTTGACCCCAGCTTCACGGTCGGGATCCCGGTTGTCCCGATCGTCGTCAGGTCGCCCGGCGTGTACTGGAAGTTGCCGATGGCGACGTTGGTCGTCGCCGATCCGTCGGGGGCGCTGAGCGTGGCCCCAGGGGTCGGGCCGCTGAAGTTGGTGTTCTCGGCGTAGGTGCCGTGCGTCTCCCATAGCCCGTTCGGGCACAGCGTCGGCGTGGCCGCCGTGACCCCGCCGGAGGTGCACCGGTCGCTGTTATCGACCGGTGCGGTAAACGGGTCCACGCCCGGAGCAGTCGGGTTGCCATTGGCGTCGTCGGGCGCAATCAAGGCGACGACGATCCCCATGTCCTCGTATGAGGCGAAGGACTTGGCGTCATACACCACGTTGCTGCGCAGGACGTCGCCCGGCTGGATGTGGACCCCCCAGTTCGGCAGCCCTGAGACCCGCATCGAGAAGTTCCACGAGTTGTCGGGCCCGCAGCACTGGCTCGGGGTGGTGTGGCTCCAGTAGGTCCCGATGCCGTTGTAGATCCGGGCGGATTGGCCGCCCCTCACCACGTCGATCTGGTTCTCGATCCCGCCTGGATGTAAGTGGCCGCCCAGGCCGACGAGCGTGCCGCCGGTGAAATGCTGGATCATCCCGAACGACCCGCCGCGCTGGGGCATCTGCAGGTCGGTGCCCGTACCGTTTCCGGGCTGGCCCTGGCCTACGGTCGTGTTGCCGTAGGGATCGAAGGCGGCGCACTCCTGCTTGGGCCAGGTGCACTGACCGTTGGCGTCGGCGTACTTGCGCTGGACGTTGAACACCGGGTAGGCCGAGGGCCGCACATCCATCCAGACCGGAAACACCGGCTTGATGCCCAGAGCATCGCCGTCGGCCTTGGGCACGAAGTCGACGTCGTAGGTGATGTACACCACCTGAGGCTTCTCGACCGCCGAATGGACCATGTACAGGAGCTGCCACTGGTCGGTGGCCTGGATCGGCATCCCGTAACCCGTCGGGAACGGCGCGATCGTCTTCTCCTCACCGGAGGCGAAGAACGCGCTGTTGCCGTAGTTGTTGGTCGTCGCCAGCCAGGTCGCATGATGAAGGTGGATCTGCTCCACCGGCGGGACGTTGCCGTTCTGGTCGACCAGGTTCGGCCGGAACATGGTGATGTACCCGTCCTGGGCCGGCTTCTCGATCGTCAGTGGCTGCAGCAGGACGTCGTTCTGCCCGGGCTTGACAATCAGCGGACCGAACACGAAATGGATCCGCGTGCAGTGGCCCGGATACCGCACGAAGTTGGTGTTCGCCCCGAACCCCTCCTTGTCATAGAGGCCCTTCGTGTATGAGTCGGAGCCGGTGTACTGGCACGGGCTCTCAAACACGTGGCCGGCGAAGTTGGCGTCCGCGTAGGGCGGCATCTGGACGTTGCCCGCCGGCGTGCTGATCAGCACGGTGCCGGCCGAGGGCGCCGGATTCTGCGTCGGTACCGGATTCTGAATCGGCGGGACGGGCGACCCCCACGCGCTCCCGACAGCGAAGACAAGCAAGCAGGCCAAGCCAACTGCGAATGCGATGAACGCGCGCACGCCGAATCCCTGCCTCTCCCGTGGTGGAATCTGGACGGCCGCACGAACCACCTGGACGGGGCCCGTACGAAACCGTACACGTCTAGATGGGCGGGACTATCCTAGTTGGCGGGCGTCTTTGTCAAGCGCCTGTGGTCCGTTTTTAGTCCCTCGGCCACGTAAGTGTCTTCACGCACAGCACCTCCTCGCCAGGCGGACGCCCGCAATCCGAGCTCGCTGTATTTCCGCGGCTTGCCGCGAGGCTGGGAGAACGACCGGAAGGCGTTCGCGGGCGCCCAGCGCGACCGGATGCTCGAGGCCATGACCCGGGCTGTGGGGGCCAGTGGCTACGTGAATGTCACAGTGGCCGATGTGGTCGCCCTCGCGGGCGTTTCACGCACCACCTTCTACGAGCACTTCGACGACAAGGAACAGTGCTTCTTGGAGGCATACTCCGACGGGGCTCGGGCGCTCGTACAAGAGATCGCGGCCTCCGTGCGCGCCTCGCGTGCGGACGATTGGCACGAGCGAGTTCGGACCGGGATCACCAGATATCTCGAGCTCCTGGCCGACAATCCCGACCTGGCTCGCGCCCTGCTCGTAGACATCCTCGGTGCGGGTCCGCAAGCCGTGCAGCTCCGCCGCCGGGTGTTCTCGTCATTCGTCGACCTCTACCGCCCCCGTCCGAACGGAACCAGTCCGGCCGACGTCGCCATGCGTCACGTGCCCGAGCCCTACTTGCGCGCCCTGGTGGGAGGTATCGGCGAGCTGGTGCACGAGCACATCGTCACGCAGGGTCCCAAGAGCCTGCGTGAGCTCACGGACATGCTGGTCGGGCTGGCGTTCAGCATCGTGGAGCTCGGAACCCGGGCGGCCCTCGGCGCCGAAGCCCGGCCCGTGTAGCACCTTTTTCAGCCTTGACAGTTCGGCGGCCCTAATTAGGGTCTCCCAGCGAAGGCGTACGAAACCGTACAGCGCCTTCCCGGGAGGACGTTCATGTCATTCGCCGAGACCGCAGCGCTCGGGAGCCTCGCTGGCTTCACGATCTATCTCGGCCTTCCGCTCGGCCGGCTGCGAACACTCTCGACCCGCGGACGCGTCAGCCTGGCGATGGTCTCGGTCGGCATCCTCGCGTTCATCTTCGTCGACGTTCTCCAGCACGCGCTGTCGATCGTCCAGGCTCCGATCGACGCGGCCCGCCCCGGTCACGGCAACGTGGGCAAGATCATCACTCGAACGCTGCTGCTGGGCGCCGGATTCTTGATCGGGTGCAGCGGGCTGGCCGTCATCGAGCGACGGCTGCGGCCGATGAGCGTCCCGCCGATCGCCGGCGGCGCCGGGCCGGTCGTCGAGACCGCCGACGTCGAGCCGGCCCAGAGGTTCCGCCCCAGCCAGGCTCGGAAAGCCCGCAGCCGGGAGCTCGCCCGCCGGGAGGCCGCCGAACTCGCTCGGGCCTACGAGATCGCCCGCGTCGCGACACTCCGTCGAGGCCTGGCAATTGCCGTGGCGATCGGGCTGCACAATTTCGCCGAGGGACTGGCCATCGGCGTCTCCGCACGAGCTGGAGCGGTCGGCCTGGCCACCGTGCTGGTAATCGGCTTTGCCCTGCACAACGCAACCGAGGGTTTCGGGATCGTCGGGCCCCTCGGAGACGTTGTGCCGTCCTGGAAGTGGCTCGGCAGGGTCGGACTGATCGCCGGCGGCCCGACCTTCCTCGGCGCGACGGTCGGCTACGCCGTGACCAGCGTGTCGCTCGAGCTGGCGTTCTATGCGCTGGCCGCCGGCGCCATCCTTTATGTGATCGGCGAGGTGTGGCACGCGATGCGCCGGTACGGGCATCGAGAGCTCGGCTTGTACATGCTCGCTGCCGGCTTCATGATCGGGGTGGTCACCGATCTGATCGTCAGCTATGGCGGCGGGTAGCAGGTCGCTCGCAGGCCCACACCCGCCGACTCGACCGCGCTAGACGGGCCTCCCATGGCATTATGGCCGCCGGATGGCGATCCCCAAGCAAATCTCGTTCGTGACCTTCGACGTGTACGGAACCCTCATCGACTGGGAGACCGGGGTCTACGAGGCGTTCCAGAAGGAGGCGGTTCGGGACGGCTTCACCCTGGATCGTGAGGAGCTGCTCCAGCAGTTCCACGAGGTCCAGAAGCAGATTAAGGCCGGGTCCTACGAGCTGTACGCCGAGGTGCTGCGGCGTTCCGCGGTGCAGATTGCCAAGAACCTCAGCTGGCCCATGGAGCCCTCGCGCTCCGGCTTTTTGCCCGACTCGGTGCAGCGCTGGCCCCCGTTCAAGGAGACCAACCCGGTCCTGAACAAGCTAAAGAAGAAATACAAGCTGGGCCTGGTCTCCAACATCGACGACAAGCTCCTGGGACAGACCCGCCGGCTCATCCCGGTGGACTTCGATCTGGTGGTCACCGCCCAGCAGGTCCGCTCCTACAAGCCCGACCCGGCGCACTTCACCGAGTGCGAGCGTCGGATCGGCGGCAAAAAGGGCTGGATCCACGTGGCGGGCAGCTACTACTACGACGTCGAGCCCTGCATCAAGAAGAAGATCCCGGTGATCTGGGTCAACCGCAACAAGCAGCAGCTCGAGCAGGGGCAGAAGAAGCCCGACGCGGAGGTCCACACCCTGCGCGAGGCGGCGAAGCTCATCGGGGTGACCTAAGGCGCGCCGCGGGAGCCCTAGCCCCGCTCCCCGCCCGGAAGTTTCGCGAGCCTACTCTGCAGTGATGACGGCCAGCGTGTCGCCGGTGGCCACCGAGGCTCCCACGGCGATCGGCAGCTCGGAAACCTTGCCCGCCTTGTGGGCGGTGATCTCGTTCTCCATCTTCATGGCCTCGATCACCGCGACCAGCGCGCCCTCCGCCACCTCGGCGCCCTGCTCGACCGCCACCTTGAGCACCGTCCCCTGAATCGGTGAGGCCAGGGTGTCGCCACCCCCGCCGCCGCCGCCTCCGCCCGCCCGTTCGCTACGTCGCGGCGGCTTACGGCCCGCGGGAGCCGCCCCCGGCACGACGCCATTGGCGGCTCCGGCCGCCAGGGGCGCGCCGATCACCTTGACGTCGAAGCGCTTGCCTGACACCTCGACCGTATAGCTCTGCTCGACCGTCTCGCCCTCCTCCTCGGGCGCTTCGGCCGGCTCGGCCGGGGGGAACGCCAGGCTCTTCAGCCACTTCCGGTCTGAGATCAGATCCCGGGCCGTCTCGGCGTTGCGCCATTGGTCGGTCTGAAGGATCGCCTGGTGGAACGGGATCAACGTCTTCAGGTGCTCGATCTCGTACTCACCGAGCGCCCGCAACATCCGCGCCGTGGCCTGCTCACGGTCGGAATCCCACACGATCAGCTTGGCCACCATCGGGTCATACATGGGGCTGACCTCCGAGCCGGCCTCGACGCCCGAGTCGACCCGTACGCCGGGACCGGCCGGCTCGCGGTAGCTCCCGATCCGCCCGGGGGCGGGCGCGAAGTTCTTGCTCGCGTCCTCGGCGTTGATCCGGCACTCGATGGCGTGGCCCCGCAGCTCCACCTCGTCCTGCGACACGGACAGCGGCTCGCCGGCGGCCACCCGGATGCCCTCCTTGACGATGTCGATCCCGGTGACCAGCTCGGTCACCGGGTGCTCCACCTGGACCCGGGTGTTCATCTCCAGGAAGAAGTACTCGCCCTCCTGGAGCAGGCCCTCGATCGTGCCCGCTCCGGTGTACTTGACCGCGGCCGCGGCCTCGGTGGCGATCTGGCCGATCTTGGCCCGCAGCTCGTCGTCCACAGCCGGGGCCGGGGCCTCCTCGATCAGCTTCTGATGGCGGCGCTGGATCGAGCAGTCGCGCTCCCCCAGGTGAATCACGTTGCCGTGCTTGTCGGCCAGTACCTGAACCTCGACGTGCCGGGGGTCGGGGAGGTAGCGCTCGAGGTACACCGTGGGGTCGCCGAAGAACTTCTCGCCCTCGCGGGCGGAGCCCTCGAACGCCTCCTGGAGCTTGTCCTCGGACTCGGCCACGCGGAAGCCCTTGCCGCCCCCGCCCCCCGCCGCCTTGACGGCCACCGGGTATCCGATCGTCTGCTCGATCACCTGTTTGGCGTCCTCCAACGTGGCCACGGGTTCGGTGGTGCCGGGCACGATGGGGACTCCCGCTTTGGACATCAGCTCTCGGGCCCGAGTCTTGGATCCCATGGCCTCGATGGCCGAGGCCGGCGGCCCGATGAACGTGATCCCGTTCTTCTCCAGCGCGGCGGCGAACCCGGCGTTCTCGGCCAGGAACCCGTAGCCGGGATGGATGGCTTCGGCGCCCGCGCGCTGGGCCACCTCGATCAGCTTGTCGATCACCAGGTAGCTCTCGTTGGCCGGCCCGGGCCCGATCAGGTAGGCCTCGTCGGCCCGGGCCACGTGGGGGGCCTCGCGATCGAGCTCGGAGTAGACGGCCACGGTGCCGATCCCCAGCTCTTCGCAGGCGCGAATGATGCGCACCGCAATCTCACCGCGATTGGCAATCAGGACCTTAGAAAACATGGGCGGCGCAGGACTTTACACAGCCGCTCGCGAGCCCTAAGGTCGGTGCGTGGAGCTCCTGGCGCTGGTCAAGCACGACTGTCCGGTATGCGACCAGGTGCTGCCTGTGCTCGACGCTGCCCGCCAGCGTGGCGCGGCGATCCGGATCCTTTCCCAGTCGGGGCCCGAGGAGACCGAGGCCCAGGCCCGGCGCCTGGATCTGGCCCGCGTCCCCGAGCTCGACCGCGACCTCGAGCTCTCGGCTCGGTTCGACCCCGACGCGGTTCCGACCCTGGTGCTGTTGGACCGGGGATCCGAGGCCGATCGCGTCGAGGGGCTGGATCGGGCCCGGCTGGCCGAGCTGGCCCGGCGGGCCGGCGCACCGCTTGAGCTCGACGGGCTGCCCGAGCGCCGGCCGGGATGCGCCAGCCTGACCCGGGACCCGGTCGTGGCGGCGCGGCTGGCCGCCCGGGCGGCGCGGGAGACGGGGCGTCTGCGGGCCCGCGAGCTGGAGCTCGGCGAGCTGGAGGATCCGTTCGAGGCGCTGTTTGACCGCGGCTTCTCGGATGGGCTGCCCCTAGTGCCGCCGACGCCCGAGCGGGTGGTGGAGATGCTGGACGCCACCAGCCGCGACGCCCAGGACCTGGTGGCCGTGGTCCCGCCCTACGACGGCCAGGCCACGGTGGAGAAGGTGGCGATCAACGCGGTCATGGCCGGCTGCCCGCCGGCCGTGTTACCGATCCTCCTGGCCGCGGTGGACGCGGCCTGCGACCCGGCATTCGCCCTGCTCGGGCTGGTGTCGACCACGCATCCGTCGGGGCCACTGGTCGTGGTCTCCGGCCCGCTGTCTGAGCGGGTGGGCATGAACAGCGCGGGCAACGCGCTCGGCCAGGGCAACCGAGCCACGCTGACGGTCGGCCGGGCGTTGCAGCTGGTGGTGCGAAACGTCGGGGGCGGACGCCCTGGCCAGGAGGATCGCGCCGCCCACGGGCAACCGGGGAAGCTCAGCTCGTGCTTCGCCGAGCGGCTGGAGGACTCGCCCTGGCTCGGCCTGGCCCAGGATCGCGGCGTCCCTGCGGGGGAGACCGGGGTGACGCTGTTCGCCGCCGAGGCACCGCGCCTGATCGTCGATCAGCTGGCCCGTACGCCCGAGGAGCTGTGCGCCAGCCTGGCGGGCGGATTGGAGTGGGTGGGCCACCGGCGCCTGCGCCTGGCCTTCGACGCCGTCCTGGTCCTGGGGCCCGACCACGGGCGGATCTTGCGTGAGGCCGGCTGGGACCGGGGCCGGGTACGTCAGGAGCTGTTCGAGCGCTCACGAGCGCCGGCCGGGGAGCTCGTCCGGGGCGCCGGCGGGATCGCCGAGGGGTTGGAGGAGCGGTTCGTAACCGACCCCGCGGCCCCGGTGCCCAAGTTCGCAGCGCCGGAGCGGATCCTGCTGGCCCACGCGGGCGGTGACGCCGGACTGTTCAGCATGGTGTACGGCGGCTGGGTGGCCGGGGAGATAGGCTCGGAGCCGGTGACGCGGAGCGTCGCCCCGTGGCAATGAGGATCCTCGACCCCACTCGTCAGGCCGCACCCGGCGGCCGCCCCCTGGCCGCGCGGCGGATGGCCGCCGGACAGCCGGCCACGATCGCCCTGCTGGACATCCGCAAGCCGCGCGGGGACGTGTTCCTGGACGAGCTGGAGCGGCTGCTGACCGAGCGGGGCCACACCGTCCTGCGCACCGCCAAGCCCACGTTCACCAAGCCGGCCCCGGCCGATCTGCGGAGCGAGATCGCCGACCGCTGCGAAGCGGTGATCGAGGCCCTGGCCGACTGAGGCTCCTGCGTGTCGTGCGGTCTGCGCGACGTACTCGGCTTCGAAGGGCTGGACCGGCCGGCGGTGCTGGTGGCCTCGTCGGTGTTCGCCGATGCGGCGGTGCACCAGTCGGCGGCGCTGGGGCAGCCCGACATCCGGCGGGTGCTGGTGGCCCACCCGATCCAGGACCGCACCGACGCGGAGCTGCGGGAGCTGGCTCAGGGCTGCGTGGAGGAGGTGCTGGACTCGCTGAGCTGAGTCGCGGGCCCGATCAGCGGTCCCGGCACGCGCGGCGCGGCCAGCGCGATCCAGGACCCGGGCCGGTAGGCGAACGCCAGGGCGAACCCGGCCTGACCGGCCGCCTGGCGGACCCGGGCGTCGTGCACGCCAAACGGATACGCCAGCGTCCGGCATTCGGTTCCGGTGATCGACTCGATCGCGGCCTTGGAGTCGGCCAGCTCGGCTCCGAGGGCGTCGTCGTCGAGCGTGCGCAGGTCAGGGTGGGTCATGGAATGCGCACCCAGCTCCATCCCCGCGGCGTGGAGCTCGTGGGCCTGCGTCTCGGTCAGCACCCATCCTGC
>DATKRM010000265.1:0-7430 GCA_035532195.1 Solirubrobacteraceae bacterium | reverse complement strand
GCTATCTCGACGCTGGCCCTGACTCTCATCCCAGCACCGGGAGCCGCCGCTCGGAGGCCAGGGCATCAAGCGTGTTCTGCATCAGCCGGATCAGGTGGTCGTAGATCTCGTCCACATCAGGATCCGGGCCAAACTCCTGGTGAAGGTCGATGGCCGGGAGGGTCTCGATGGTGATCTTGGCCGGCAGTGGGATGTGACCGAGCATGTCGCCGAGGTTCAGGCCCCAGGGCAGCGCGAGCGAGACGGGCAGGACCTTCAGGCGGAACAGCCGATCGAGGTACAGCGAATGAGCCAAGCCCTCGCCCCGGCTCAGGAACAACGCCGTCTCTTGCCCGCCGATTGAGACCACCGGGACGATCGGCACGTTCTGCTCCAGGGCGAGGCGGATGAAGCCTTTGCGACCGTCGAAGTCCACCTTGTTGCGCTGCCAGCTGGGACGGTGGACCTCGTAGTCGCCGCCCGGGTAGACCAGCAGAGCGGCCCCGGACTGGAGCGCCTTGCGAGCGTTGGATTGTGACGCCGCGACCGTGCCGAACTTCCGGAGCCAGCCCAGCGCGGGCATGCTCAGCACCAGGTTGTGGGCTAGCTGGTAGCAGTTCCGCTCGACCCCAAAGAACGTGCTGAACGCCAGGGTGAACACGGCGGTATCCGGCGTGATGTTGCCCCCCGAGTGGTTGCCCACCAGCAGCACCGGGCCCGAATCCGGGATGTTGCCCAACCCGCGCACCTCGCCGCGGAACCAGATGCTGGCGGCCAGCCACATCCAGGGCAGCTGCTCGCGGATGTAGTCGGGGTCGCGCTCGTCCAGATCAGCGCGAGGAATCCGGCGCTGGACCTGACCCGTCACGCCGCGAAGTAGGCGACCGGGCAGGGACCCGCTTCCACTGGAGCTGGAGCTCGAGCTCGACTTTGTCTCGGAGGCTCGGTTGCCGTTGGTGCTCGGGCTGCGGGCAGCGCCCGTCGTGGCCATGAGAGTGATGCTACCCGGCTAGCTGGCGCGCAGAGCGCGGCGAGCCGCGAGCGGCGTGGCGCCGCCGGCCGCGTGGCCGGCACCGGCCCGGCGCTCAACGTCGGCGAAGAAGCGCATCAGTAGGCCGTTGGTCTCCTCAGGCCGCTCGACCTGAGGGACGTGGCCGCAGTCACGGAGCGTGACCTGCTGGGCGTCGGGCAGCCACCGGCCTACGTAGCGGCTGAACGCGGCGGGGACCAACCGGTCGTGCTCACCCCAGATGAACAGGGCCGGGGACGTCAGGCCGGCCAGGCGCGGATAGAAGCCCGATTCGCCGAACGGCGCCTCCAGGTAGATGTTGCGGGCGCTGGCCAGGAACGCGTACCGGCCGCCGGCCGAGTGGTAGATCCGGCGGAACTCATCGACCATCAGCTCGCCGACCGCAGGATCGACTGCGTCACGGTCGTGGAAGATGCTCCAGAACTGCGAGGCCACCACCGACCGTCTGAAGCCGTGGGGCAGCAGGCCGAACTCGGGTCGCAGCAGCCGCACGATGGGGTGGAGCCCCCGCTTGATCCAGGCCACGGCGGGACATAGCAGGCCCAGGCTGTCCACTCGTTGCGGGGCCGACAGCCCCATCTCGAGGGCGACTCGTCCCCCCATCGAGTTGCCCACCACGTGAGCCGACTCGATCCCCAGCTCGTCCATGAGCCCCAACATGATCTCGGCAAACCAGCGGGAGTTGTAGGCCCCCAGGGCCGGCTTGGAGGAGGAGCCAAATCCCGGTAGGTCGGGCGCGTGCACCCGGTAGCGGCCGCTCAGCGCGCCGGCGGTCTCAAACAGCGAGGCGCGGGTCCCGCCGAGCCCGTGCAGGAGCAGCACATCCGGACCGCTGCCCATGGTCAGCGTCGATATCCGTTGCCGGCCCACGGGGATGTCGTGGATACGCAGCAGGGGCGGCCGGCCTCCCAGCAGCCGGAACAGGCCCTCGAACGCGACCGCAAAGTCCAGATTGCCTCGAACCTCGAGCAGCCGGCGCTGGAACGCCTCCACCCCGGACAGCTCGCCGCCCCGCAGCTGGGCCCAGGTCTGGGAGTCGGTGGTGATCGTCACATCCGGCTGGCGCCGGCTCGAGCCCTTGCGGACCAGCGCGGCGTGCTGGGTGCAGCGGACCTCCCAGGTGTGGCCGAGATCGCACAGCTTGATCTGGTAGGTGGCGTCGAAGCCGGGGTCAGCGCCCAGGTAGCGGTCGGGCAGCGACCGGAAGCCGGCTTCGGCCTCTTGCAAACGTTGTTGCGGATCAAGCGTCCTTGCCATTCAATGGCACCTCACAACCAGCTCCAGCCTATCGAAGCGCCCGGTCTCGAACGCTAGGGTTGCCGGATCTTGCGAGAGATTCTGCTGCACGACACCCGCACCGGCGAGGTGCGGGCGCTGCAACCCAGACGTGAGCGCGAGGTGGGGATCTACGCCTGCGGACCCACGGTGTACGGGCGAATCCACGTGGGGAACGCCCGACCGTTCGTGGTGTTTCTGCTGCTGAAGCGGTTCCTCGAGCATGAGGGCTACCACGTAACACTTGTAACGAACGTCACGGACGTCAACGACAAGATCTACGCGGCGGCGGGGGCTCTGGGAGGGCCGAGCGCGGAGCTGGCCCGAGACATGACCCAGGCCTATTTCGCCGACACCGACCGCCTGGGGCTGGGGCGGCCCGACCACGAGCCCCTGGCCAGCCAGTCGATGACGGCGATCATCGAGCTGATCGCGGAGTTGGTGGATGGCGGCTATGCCTACGAGTCCCGTGGCGACGTGTATTTCTCGGTGTCGGCCTACCCCCCATACGGCGAGCTCTCCCACCAGCACCTGGATCAGATGGACCAGGGGGAGGGGTTGGAGGGCGCCGATCGCAAGCGCGACCCGCTCGACTTCGCCCTGTGGAAGGCCCACAAGCCCGGCGAGGACACGGTCTGGGAGTCGCCATGGGGCCCCGGCCGTCCCGGCTGGCACATCGAGTGCTCCGCCATGGCCGAGTCGCTGCTCGGCGTGGATTTCGAGATCCACGGCGGGGGCTCTGACCTGGTGTTCCCGCATCACGAGAACGAGGCGGCGCAGACGTGCGCGGCCCGTGGTCAGCCGTTGGCCCGGCTGTGGGTCCACAACGGCATGGTCCGCCTCCAGGAGGCCAAGATGGCCAAGTCCAAGGGGAACATCTTCCTGCTGCACGAGGCGCTCGATACCTATGGCCGCGACGCCCTGATCATGTACTTCTGTGGCGGTCACTATCGCCAGCCGGTGGAGTTCGACGACGAGCGCCTGGAACAGGCGGCGGCCAGCGTCCGGCGGGTGCGTGAGGCGGCCCGCCGACTCACCAGCCTCCCCTCGCCGGAGTGGTCACGTCCTCTGCGCGAGGAGTTCTTCACCGCCCTGGCCGAGGACTTCAACACGCCGCGGGCGCTGGCCGTGGTGTTCGAGTGGGTCAACCGGGCCAATAGCGCCGGCCAGGCGGTGGGGGACGCCGACCTCCGGGAGATGCTGGACGTCCTCGGCCTGGCGAACCTGCTGGATGTCGCCGAGGTTGAGCCCCCGGCCGAGGTGATCGAGCTGGTGGAGCAACGTGAGCGCGCCCGTGCGGCGCGTGAGTTCGCCCGAGCCGACGCCCTCCGGGAGCAGGTTCGCGAGCTGGGCTGGGAGGTCCGCGACGGACCCGAGGGGCCGGACGTGTTCCCGCCGCAGTGATCGTCTACGGCCGCAACGCGGTGCGCGAGGCGCTCCGGGGCCGGCGTACGGTGAAGCGGATCTGGGCGACCAAGAACGCGCTCCGGGAGCCATGGCTGGCCGCGGCCGGCCGGCTGCTCGGGATCGCCAGCTCGGAGGAGATCGAGCAACGCTGCGGATCGGAGGAGCATCAGGGGGTGTGCGCCGACGTCTCGGAGTTCCTCTACGCCAGCCCGGAGGACCTGTTGAGCGCTTCGCCGGGGCGCCTGATCGTCGTACTCGACCAGGTACAGGATCCGCAGAACCTGGGTGCCATCTGCCGTACGGCGGAGTGCGCGGGCGCCGCAGCGGTGGTCATCGGCGAGCGGCGGTCGGCTCAGGTCACGCCCGCCGTGTGCAAGGCCTCGGCCGGCGCGGTCGAGCATCTGCCGGTGGCCCAGGCGCGCAACGTGGCCGACTTCCTGGCCGCGGCCCAGCGGGCCGGGCGCTGGTGCTACGGGGCCGACGCGGAGGCCCCACGCCGCTATGACGAGGTGGAGTACGACCAGTCCAGCATCCTCGTGCTGGGGTCCGAGGGCCGGGGACTTCGCCCCCGGGTAGCCGGTCAGTGCGACGAGCTGGTGTCGATCCCGCTGCGGGGACAGCTGGAATCGCTCAGCGTCAGCGCCGCCGCGGCCGTCCTGATCTACGGCTTGACAGCCCCCGGTACATCTGTCAATCTGCCGCGCGGGAGTTAAAGATCAACCGGAGGTTGAGTCTTCGAGCGATCTGGAGGAGAGGACGGCGTGGCCCACATAGCCACGCCGAATGGTGCGGCGCCAGGGGAGGTGATGCGCCACGAATTCCAAAGGCCCCGCCGTGTTTGGAGGGGTCAGAAGGGAACGCTTCATCGTGGCCCGACTCTCTGCTAGTTCTAACTCTCAACTTCAGGTTGAGGATGGTTTCCTGATTGCCCTGGCCAAGCAGGGCGACCCCGACGCGTATCACCGGCTGGTGCGCCGGTACTACGGATTCGTCCGGCTCAAGGCTTCCTCGTACTTCCTGGCTGGCGGAGATGCCGAGGACCTGATCCAGGAAGGACTGGTCGGCCTCTACAAGGCGATCCGCGACTACCGCACCGACCGCGAGTCAAGCTTCCGCAACTTCGCGGAGCTGTGCATCACGCGGCAGATCATCACAGCGGTCAAGACCGCCACGCGGAACAAGCACGTGCCGCTCAATCAGTACGTCTCATTCTCCAGCACCCCGGCCGGGGATGCCGGCGACAGCGATTCGACGCTCGACGAGATGCTCCCGGGCTCGCCGGTCCACGACCCGGTAAACCAGGTGATCAGCTCAGAGGAGCTCCGGGCGCTGGTGGCCTGCCTGTCCACGGCGTTGTCCGAGCTCGAATCACGGGTCCTGGCCCTATACCTGGACGGCTACTCCTACGAGGAGGTGGGCCGGCGCTTGGGCTGCGACTGCAAGACGGTGGACAACGCCCTGCAGCGCGTGAAGCGTAAGGTTGGCCACCACCTGGCCAAGCGCGCCGTGCCGGCGTAACAAGCGGCGCGCCGCGGTCACGCCTCGCGGCGGCGCCCGCGCCGCCGCCGCCGGCGTTACCCGGCGTTGACCACGCGGTTGCACCCGGCCAGGGTGACCGCGATCGGGCCGTCGGTGGTGATGTTGAGCTTCGCGTTGCAGTCGACGGCTGCACGTTGCACGTTTATCTGCGCCTGGGCGACGTTGGTCGCGGTGATGTCGATGGTGTCGGCGCGCGGGGTGGCGGGTGCGCTGCCCCAGGTCTGGGCCTGGCTCACGTAGTTGATCGTGCCCAGGTTCCCCCCGTCGATGGTGCCGGTGCCGTTCTGCACGCCCGACGGAGTCGGGTCGCCGACGCCGAAGCCGTGGGAGATCGCGTCGAACGTGCCCTCCGATCCGGTGCTGCGCGGGGCCACGCCGGAGATCCAGTAGGCGTGATCGGCGACGATCCCGAACTTGCTCGAGTCGCGGGCGGTATCCGCGACGTAGGTGACGTGGGCCGGGTTGCGGTCGACCAGCGCGCTACCCAGGAACGTGGCGGCCGGGGCGAACTGGTCGTTGATGGCCAGCTGGAGGTGGTTGGGGAACACGGCGGAGCACATGGCGCTGGTGGTGATCGCGGCGCAGGGCTGGTGGATGTGGAGCTCGACCCGGTAGCCCAGGTTGGCCAGCTTCATCTCCGTCGGTCCGAACGCTTGGGCGCCCACCAGCTCGTCGCCGGCCACGTTCCACATCAGGACCGGGAGGTTGCGCATCGACGCCAGCACGTTGTTGTCGGTCTCCTCGCCCACTGTCGGCTGGGCGCGGGCGAACAGGTCGGGGAACTGCGAGCCGACGTCGAACGTCCCGAAGCCGCCCATCGAGTAGCCGGTGATCTCGGTATAGGCGGGATTGAGCTTGTACAGGCCGGCCACCTGGGCCCACGCCTCGAACACGTCGGCTTCGCCCAGACCCTCGTAGAACTGGTCAGGACCCCGGGCCTCGGGGGTGATCACGATCGACGGGTTCTGGCGCAGGGCGAACTGGGACTGGTTGCGGGTTCCGCTGTACTGGTTGTAGTTGGCCGACAGCGAGTGCAGCAGCAGCGTCATGCCCCAGCCTCCGGGTGGGGTGGGCCTGCGCGGCACGTAGATCGCGTAGGGCTGGAGTTGGCCCAGGTACTCGGGCACGCAGCTGGAGGGGTTGGATGCGCCTTGCAGGCCGCACTCCTTGGAGAAGTCGGCCCCCTGGGCGGGCTCGAAATGGCTGGGGAGGATGCGGTCGAACACGCCGGTGCGAGGGATCTGCGAGTTGTCGGTGGCCTTGCGCCACAGCTTGGCGAAGCTCACGTTGGCGTGGAACGGCGTGATGTCGCCCTGGGCCAGCGCTGTGCCCTGGGCCTCGTCTCGCCACCAGCGGGGATCGGTGACGACGCCCAGGCCGGCGGTCACCACTTCCAGCGGCTCCTGAGCGTTCGAGCGGAAGGCGACGTCGAAGAACGCCGGCGGGTTGGCCGCGGGGCCGGCGCCTCCGGGGTGGGTGGCGTCGGCCGCCGCCTGCGGGAGCAGGTAGCGGCCGGCCGAGTTGTCCCAAAGCCCCACGCCCATGGCCAGGCGCACGGTCCGCCGCCGCGGGTTCCAGTCACTGTGAGGCACTGAGACCGTGATCTGCCGGCGGTGGAGATCGACACGCACAGACGGAGCGGCGCCGCCGGCCTTGGCCCCGGACGCAGCGTGAACCAGGTCGGCGACCAGCTTTGACCCGGACGGGTGGACGGTCAGGAACAGGTTGGCCGGCGCCACGACGTTGGCCCCGTCGGGAAACGGGAGCGGGTGGCTGGGGTTGCCGCCGATGGCGATTGAGAACGCGATCAGCGTCGGGTTCTCAAGTGTGTTCAGGGTGATCCGGAACAGCGTGGCCTGGGTCTTAGGCTTGACCCGGAACTCCACCAGGTCAGCCGCGTTGCTGGCGTACCCGGGCCCGGTCGGATAGTCGTAGGTCCCGTTCGGCTTGGAGAACAGATCGCCGCTCGAGCCCGGGTAGTTGGGATCGGAGACCTCGTGGGCGCCGTGGTCGTCGTACAGCCAGTCCTGGTAGAGGAACTCGCCATTCCGGTAGGCGCTGGCTCCGGAGACCAGGATCGGCGGGGCGTGCCAGGGGCCGGAGTTGCTCAGCTGGGGTGCCTTGGCCGGGGCTCGGTACAGGATGTCCGGCCCGGGACGCGGCCCGGGGCCGATGTACAACGAGCCGCTGGCCGCCAGCG
>DATKRM010000264.1:0-2283 GCA_035532195.1 Solirubrobacteraceae bacterium | reverse complement strand
CCCCGATCCCCAGCTGGTCAAAGCCGGTGGCGGCCCGGGCGCCCCGGAGCGCCACCTGCTCCGCGCTCAGCCGCCGCTGGCCGCTGGCGATAACGCCCACGGCTAGCGGCCCCGGAACTCCGGCCGGCGCCGCTCCGCGAAGCTCAGGATGCCCTCGCGCGCATCGTCGCTCCCCGCACAGTCCACCATCGCCGCCCGCTCGGCCTCCAGCTGCTCGGCCAACGTGTTCTGATCGCTGGCGCGGAGCAGATGCTTGATCTGGGCGTACGCCGCGGTGGGTCCCGCGGCGAGTTCCGTCGCGCGCTGCCCAGCCACGGTCTGAAGGCGGTCCGGCTCCACCACCTCGTCCACCAGCCCCCAGGCCAGCGCCTGCTCGGAGCCCAGCCGCTGGCCCTGGAGCATCAACTGCCGGGCCCGCCGTGGGCCGACCAGCCGCGGCAGGTACCAGCTCGATCCGCCGTCACCGCTCAGTCCGAGTCCCGCGAACCCGGTGGCCAGTCGCAGGCTGGTGGCGGCGATAACCACGTCCGAGCACCACACGAGGCCCAGGCCGCCGCCGGCAACCACGCCCTGGGCGGCGCACACCACCGGGACGTCGAGCCCGGCCAGCCTGCTCAGCACGTCGTGGTACACCGGAACGATCTCGCCCAGGTCGTCGGCCAGCCGGTCGACCTCCGCCGCCAGGTGCTGCAGATCGCCCCCCACTGTGAAGTGGTCGCCGTCCGCGCTCAGCAGCACGGCACGTGGCGCCATGGCCTGGAGCTCGTCCAGGGCGGCGGCTAGGCCGTGGACGATCGCGCGGTTGATCGCGTTGTTCGCCTCTGGCCGCGCCAGCGTTACCCGCGCCACGTCACCGTCCGCCGTCAGCGATACACACGATTGGCGGACGGTTTGTCCGGTCATGGCGTCCGCCACCGTACCACAGGTGATAGCTTGATCCGCGATGCCGTCGGTGACCCGCCGCAGCCAGAGCAGCCGGGCCCAGCGCCGTGAGGAGATCCGAGACCGGCTGCTGGCGGTGGTCGAGCGGCTGCTCTCTGAGGGCGAGAGCTACACCGAGCTGAGCGTGGAGCGGCTGGTGTCCGAGGCCCACCTCTCGCGCTCCACGTTCTACGTCTACTTCCAGGACAAGGGCGACCTGCTGCGGGCCTGGTTCACCGAGATCGAGGCCGAGATGGAGAGCGCCGCGCGCGACTGGTGGGCGCTGGGCCGGGGCTCGACCCGGGCGGACCTCCGGGCGGTGCTCAGCCAGGTCGTGGACGCCTACCGCCCCCACACCACGCTGATGGCGGCCATGTACGACGCCGCGGCCTACGACCAGGCGGTCCGCGAGCTGGTCCAGGCGATGATGGACTGGAACACAGCCGGGCTGCGCAAGCACATCAAGACCGGTCAGCGCGAAGGTTTCATCGACCCCTCGCTCCCGGCCACCGAGACGGCCGCCTGGCTGACCTGGATGGCCGAGCGCGGCCTCCACCAGCTGGTGCGCCGGGCTCGGGAACCCGAGCTGGAGCGCCTGATCGACGCCTACACGGGCATCGTCTGGAACACGCTCTACGCGCCCGTCCGCAACTAGGCGCTGAGAATCCGCTGGCTCACCAGCTGGGCCGTCTCGGCGCACGCCTGCACACCACCGCTGGCGTACTCCCGCACCCCGTCGCCCACGTTGTAGAGGTTCTCGATGGGCGTGAGCTGGGGCAGGTCCAAACCGGCGATGCTGCGCTGGGCCGGCCACTCGCCCCGCATGACCCGGACCGACAGGATCCGAGCCCGGCGGTCGAAGTCCGGAAACTGGTCACGAAGGTCCTGGAGCGTGGCCTCGACCTCCGCGGCCTGATCGAAATCTCCCACCGCCGGCACCGGGACGCCGTAGGCCACGTACAGGTTCCAGCCCTCAGGCGCCAGTTCGGGGCAGGTCGCGGTCAGGTTGGCCATGTTGCACAGCCGACGGGTGATCCCGAACGTGATGATTCCCGGCGCCGTCATGAGCCGATCCCGACTGGCCAGGTTGACCACGATGTTGGCCGTGGACCGGAGATCCCGCCCCATGCGCTCGAGGTAGTCGGCGGAAAAGTGCTCGCGACCGCCCAGCGCGACGGTGGCGGCGGGCCCGGCGTTTGACACGACGACGTCCGCCACCACTTCGCGTTCCTTCCCGTCGCGGGTCACGGTGGCGCCGCGCACCCAGCCGCTTTCCACGTTGAGCGCCCGTACGGCCGTGTCGGTCCACACCTCTCCCCCGCCCTGTTTCACCGCGTCGGCCAGCCCCTGCATCAACCCCAC
>DATKRM010000263.1:0-3577 GCA_035532195.1 Solirubrobacteraceae bacterium | reverse complement strand
AGGCGGCGCAGCAGCCCCCACTCCCTCTGGATCGAGACAAACCAGATGAGACCGAACAGACACAGGGCCAAGGCGATCCAGAAGTTCAGCCGCTCGCCCAGGAGGTGGTTGGAGTAGTCGATGCGCAAGCTCTCCTCGAACAGCCGGAAGGCCGAGTAGCCGGCCACGTACAGCGCGAACAGCCCGGGCGCCTTGACCTTGCGCTTGGAGTGCAGCCAGATCAGCAGCCCGGCCAGCCCCAGATTCCAGATGATCTCGTAGAGGAACGTGGGCTGGAAGGTGGCGTACTGGAGGTACCCCGGGGGGCGATGGGCCGCGTCGATCTTCAGGCCCCACGGCAGTGTGGTGGGCTTTCCGAACAGCTCCTGGTTGAAGTAGTTCCCGATCCGGCCGATGGCCTGGGCGCACAGCAGGCCGGGAGCGGTGCAGTCGGCAAACGCGACCAGCTTCTCGCCCGGGCGCAGGTGGCGGTGCACGTACCACAGGCCAACCGCGGCCCCCGCCGCGACCCCGCCCCAGATCCCCAGCCCGCCCTTCCAGATGGCAAACGGCCCCCACCAGTGGGGCGGAATCTGGCTGGGGGTGGTGATGAGGAAGTAGATCCGCCCCCCGATCAGCCCGGCCGGGAAGGCCCAGATCGCCGTCTCCTGGGGCAGTTTCGGGTCCCCGCCCATCTTCGACCAGCGCCAGCGGGTGACCAGAATCGCGGCGGTCACGGCAAACACGTAGGCCAGCCCGTAGGCGTGCACGAACAGCGGACCGATGTGGAAGCCGTTCTCGGACGGACTGGGGATGTAGGCCAGGGGACTCACGGCGGCGCGAGCAATCGTGGCAGAACTCGTTCGGCGACCGTCCGGTCCACCGCGGCGGGCGAGAACGGCTCAAGCAGCTCCGCCGCGTGTTCGGCATAGGCGGGGCGGGGATCGTCCAACCCGATGCGGATGGCTCGGGCCAGGTCCTCGGAGACCAGCCGCGGGTCGAGCTGCCGGGCCAGATCCCGCGCCGGGTAGGGCCCGGCCGAGGGCGTGGTGACCAGCAGGCAGCCATCGGCCAGCGCCTCCAATGGAGCGATCCCGTAGTCCTCGCGGCGGGGCGCGGCCAGGAACAGCCTGGCCCGGCGCAGCAGGGCGCGGTAGGCCGCCGGCTCGAGCCGGCCGGCAGGCTGGATCCCGGGGGACGGCTGGAGCGTGGCCGGGCCGGCCACCACCAGGGTCTCGTCCGGGCGCCGGGCGCGGCGCCACGCGTCCAGCACCGGCCCCAGCGGGCGCTTGAGTGGGTCCCCGGTGTAGGTGACGGCGGCGATGTCCCGCTCGGCTTCAGGTGCCCCCGACGGCTCGACCGGGCTGGGCAGCACCACCACCGGCGGGCTCGGCCGAGGGATGGGGTCGAGTGACCGGGGACTCATGGCCAGGATGAGCGTCGCCTGGTCCAACCGGCGGCGCTCGGTCGGGCGCTGCCAGATCCCGTGCCGGCCGGGCCGGTTCTCGGCGGCCAGCGAGTCGAGCCACACCGCGCCGGGCCGGGGCCAGCGCAGCGACGCGGTGATCGAGCAGTAGATCACCGCGCGGGGGTCGTGCCGGTCGATGGCCCGGCGGGCCGCCCGGCGGGCCGCGCGAGCCTGGACCAGGTCGGTCAGCGCGAACGTCCGCACCTGGGGCACCGGGCCCGTGCCCACGTGCTCCACCTGGGCCCCGGCTCGCCGCAGCGCGCCCACCAGCTCGCGGGCGGCGGCTCCCCAGCCGATCGTGCCGTCGATCGAGACGACCAGGACGTCGGTGCTGGCCACCCGAGCTCTAGACCCGGGTAGCCGGCGGCCGGCGGGAGGCGCCGTTGAACTCGATCAGGTTGGAGCGGAAGCCGGGGGTGCGGACGAGCTGCATCGGCTGCAGCGGCGAGGTCCGGACCACGTAGAAGCGAGCGCCGTCGCGCTCCTCGATGGCGGTCACCGCCGAGGCCTGGCGTCGCCAGGCGAGTGCCCAGATGACCGCGAACCCCGTGGCCACGGCCGAGACCTGAGGGAAGACGAAGGCCACCGCACCGGCCCCGATGGTCGAGACGAGCAAGGGCCACAGCCGGTTGATCACCACTCGGGCCGGGCTGACCTCAGGTAGCGAGGACTGCGTCTTGGCGTTGGCCAGCAGCGTGGCGATGGCCGGAGAGGCCGCATTGCGGCGGCCCACCCAGGCGCCGATCACGCCGGCCAGGACCCACCAGCCGGCGGCCACCGGGACGACGAGGTCGTCGCCGTTGGAGCTGGCGCCAGCCACGGTCACCGCGGCCAGCGCAGTGGCCGCAGCCGCGCTGATCAGGACCGTCGTGCGCAGGAAGTCGGAGAAGCGCACCGGCGCCTACTCGGTGAGCAGAACCGAGAGCAACTCCTGCACGCCGTCGGTGCCCTCGACCACGATGTCGGCCTCGCTGACGATCTCGGCCGGTCCCTCCTGGGAGCGCACCCCCACCCGGACCACGTGCGTGAGCCGGCCTTCGTCGGCCAGCCGCCTGAGAATCCGGAACGCGTCCAGGTCGGTCACGTCGTCGCCGATGTACATGGCGCCGTCGACGTCCGTGTCCTGGAGCAGGTTGGCGATCCCGGCGCCCTTGTCGATCTGCACCGGGGGCCTGACCTCCAGCACCTTGCGCCCCCAATGGGTGCCCAGGCCCTCGGCCTCGGCCTGGGCGGCCACGGCGTCGATGGCCGCGCGGGCCGCGTCCTCGTCGCGGGCCAGACGCCAGTGGAAGGCCAAGATCGCCCCCTTGTCCTCGACGCGGATCCGGAGACGGCGCAGATCGGGCGTGTCCACGCGATTTCCGAACTCGCGGATCCGGTGCGCCCAATCGCGCAGCCGGGGATCGAGCACCGGGGTGGTCCAACCGGCCCGCAGCAGCTCCGCGCCGTGCGAGCCGAGGTAGGAGATCGTGCCGATCGACACCATGGCCCGGGCCTCCGAGGCCCGGCGCCCGCTCACGCAGGCCACCAGCCCGTAGCGGCGGGAGATCTGGATCAGCAGCTGCCGCGTGCCCTCCGGCACGCTGGCCTCGTCCGGCTGATCGACGATCGGCGCCAGCGTGCCGTCTATGTCCAGCAGAATCGCGGCGTGAGCCGGGTCCTGGCGAAGCGGCGCCACTGCCTCGTAGCTGAGTGCAGAGGTCACGTCTTTAGTATGCCCGCTCATGCCCACGGCTCGCGTGCTGAAGCTGGCTGTCACGGGCACGGCGGCGGGGCTGTTCAGTGGGCTGCTGGGCGTGGGCGGCGGGGTGGTGATGGTGCCGCTGCTGGTGCTGTGGCTGGGTTACGAGGAACGCGCGGCCACCGGCACCTCGCTGGCCGCGATCGTGGTGATCGCGGGCATGGCCACGATCGCTCAGGGCGCGTACGGGAACGTGGATGTGGCCAAGGGCCTGCTCGTGGGGGTGCCGGCGGTGGGTGGAGTGCTGCTCGGGACATGGCTTCAGCAGCGCGTGGCCAGCCAGACCATCGGGCTCCTGTTCGCGGGGCTGATGGTGGCCGTGGCCGTCGATCTGATCGTCTCGTGATCCTGGCCGTGGTGATGGGGGCCGCGGGCGGTGTGGTCAGCGG
>DATKRM010000262.1:0-12222 GCA_035532195.1 Solirubrobacteraceae bacterium | reverse complement strand
GTTCGGGGGTGCGCCGGCCAGGGAGGTGTACGTGAACTGATCGGCCCCGCTGACCGCACTCGTGCCCTTCCCGGTGGTCACGGTCACGTCGACCGTGCCCGATCCGGCCGGCGAGGTGGCGGTGATCTGCGTGCCGCTGTCCACGTTGAAGCTCGCGGCTGCGTTGGGGCCGAAATGCACCGCCGTGGCCCCGCTGAGGTTGGTGCCCTTGACGGTTACCGACGTTCCGCCCTTCGCCGGGCCCGAGTTGGGGCTTACGCCGCTCACGGTGGGCACCCCGGGAGCCGAGCTGACGTATGTGAAGTGATCAGCCGAGCTGGTCGCACTCGTCCCGGCGAGTGTCGTAACGGTCACGTCCACCGTGCCCGACCCGGCCGGGGCCACGGCGGTGATCTGGTTGTCGTAGTCGACGGTGAACTTGGTCGCCGCCTGAGAGCCGAACATCACTTGCTGAGCGTTGCTGAAGTTCGTCCCAGCTATTTTCACGGTGGTTCCGCCCGCTGCCGGGCCCGAGCTGGGATTGACGCCGGTGACGGTGGGCGAGCCGGGCGGCGCCTGCTGGTAGGTGTAGTGGTCGGCCGGGCTCGTGGCGCTGGTCCCGTTGGGCGTGGTCACGGTCACATCGACCGTTCCCGGCTGGCCGGGTGGTGTGGTGACCGTGATCTGCGTGTCGCTATCGACGCTCACGCTCTGACCCGGGAAATTGCCGAAGTTGACCGCCGTGGCTCCGGTGAAGCCCGAGCCGGTGATCCGGACCACGGTGTTGCCCAGCCCGGTTCCCGAGTTCGGGCTGACGCCGGAAACCGTGGGCGGCAGCGACGACAGACCACTGAAGCGTGAGGCGAACACCGCGTTGCGGCCGTTGCTGCTCTGGACCCACATAGCGTCGCCCTGATTGAGAGGCCCGGCGGACAAGCTGAGCGTCCCGTTGACTGCGCCCGAGGCACCGGAGATGCTGCCCGGGGTGGTCCAGCCACCGGACACCTCCCGACCTGACCACATCACGCTGCCGCCGTTGGTCCAGGTCAGCAGCGCAGTGGCCGCCGAATCCTCGGCCAGGGCGAACGGCGGGACGTTCGTGGCGGGAGCATCCGCTCCCCCGCCCGGCCCCTGGGTGGATGCCGACACCCCGGTGGGTGGGCTCCAGCCCTTGGCGCCCGGCGGCAGCTCAGCGGCGATGATCGTGCTGGCCTGGGGGTTGGGCCCGGACTCAGTCCAGGCCGCGGTCACGTCCCTTGAGCCGCTGCTCACCACGCGCGGGTCAGCCGCGGGAGGCTCGGGTGGGAATGACTGCGAGCCGGAGATCTGGGTCGGCTTGCCCGGCTTGGAGTCCGAGCCGGCCCACTGCGTGGCGAACACGGCGTTGTTGACACCACTCTGACTCTCAGCGTCCACGATCGTTGCCGTATCCGAGGCGTCGATCGTCACGTCGAAGTTCACCTCGGGCGTGCCGTTGCCGCCCGGACCCTGGCTGATCGGCACCGGGTTCGAGCTGATCGGCTGGGGAGCGGTGAACGAGTTAGCGCCGCCTGATCCCGCGGCCGCGCCCACCGGGGCACGCACCGCGTTGAGTTGGTATGTGCTTGGACCACCCGGAATCGGGCTGGGCATCGCGCTGAGATAGGCGATCACCACCGTGCCGTCCGGGCTGACGGCCAGCCGGGGCTCCTGGCCACAGATCTGCTTGGTCGTGCAGCTCGTGGCAGAGCTGTTCTGGGCTATCGGCGCCGCTGTGCTCCAGCCGCCAGACGGCGTGTAAACCGAGAGGAGGATCGGCTCGTCGCCGTTGGCGTTGCCCTGACCTGCGCCGGCTACCGCGTAACCGCGCCCAGAGCTGTCGAAGGCGACTGCGGGGTCACTCAGCCCACCCTGGGCGGGCGAGCTACTCATGATCAGCCCGTAGGCTCCGGGCGCCGAGGCGCTGGCCAACCACGGGGAGGCGAAGATGCCTCCAACGCCGCCCTGGTTCTGGACGCTGAGGCCGAGGGCGTTGCCACCGGCGTCGGCGGCTGCCGTGATCGGGCTGGTCCCGGACGCCGTGGACGGCGTCGAGATCGCGGCCGGGGCGCCCCAGGCAGAGTCCGAGGCGCCGCGACGGATCGCGTAGTAGCCCAGGTTGCCGCCCACGGTCTGCTCGAAGAACGCCGTTGACAGGCCGTTGCCACCGTCGGCCAGTCCGATGTAGCTGCCCACGGCACCGGCGGCGGTCGCCTGGTTGTCGACCTGCTTGGCCGCCTCCCAGGCGCTGGTCGCGCTGGCAGGCGCTGAGGCCACCAGACATGTGGCGATCCCAACCGTGGCCGATACCCCCAGCTTGTGCAACAGGTTCTTCATCGTGCCCTCATTTCTCCTCTGAACTGATACGTGGGCCCCACGCTGACAACGTCCGGACGGCGGTAAAGCTTCGCCCCCTGGGCCAAATTTCATCCTTAGGCCACCGCTCGCCTCGATTGGCCGAATTTCAGTCGCAAAATGCGCTTAGAGATCTATATAAATCGCTGTTGAGGCGGGAGGCGTCGGGGCACATGCCCCGAAACGAGCGTTCCTCGCCATAGAAACCCACCCCTAATCCAGGAGGATCGTCACTCTATGACGAAGCGACTCGTATCTGCGGCGACGTCGGTCGCTGCGATCGGTGTGGCCGCTCTGGCCCTGGCCCCCTCGGCCATGGCGTACAACGGCGGCACCTGCACGCTGCAGGGCACCGCGACGTTCAACACTCCGCTGAGCACGGGACCGGCGGCTTCGCCGTTCACCTACACGTTCAGCGGCAACCTCAGCAACTGCGAGAGCGGCAGCCAGTCCGGCGGGCCCGGCCCGCAGGGCATGACCGGGACCATCACGACCCCGGCCGCGGTCAGCGGATCCGGTAGCTGCGTCAGCAGCACGACCGGTCCGGGCATCGCGGTCGTCAGCTGGAGCGACGGCAAGACCACGGTCGAGCAGTACTCGACGACCGGTGCCCTGGCCGGCGTGCTCCAGCAGGGGACGGTGGTCGCGTCGGCCACCATCGGCACCACCACCTACACCACCAACGAGCCGTCCACCCCGGTGGGCGATTCGGGAGACGGCGCGCTGACCTTCCAGCCGCCGAGCCCGACCTCGTGCCAGACCGGAGTGACGTCCGCGACGATCCGCGGCCAGATCTTCACGGGTGGCAGCGCCTGATCGGGAAGTTGAAGTAAGGCAGGACCAGAGGGCGCGGGCGATCCCCGCGCCCTCTTTTTTTGCCTTGCCGGTGGGCGATCCACGAACCGGTCGCACGTCCGCCGGCCACCCGTCCACGCCGGGCCGCGCGCCCTGTACCCTCAATCTCCACACATGGCGTACGCCGAGGAGAGCAGACGGTCGCCTCGCGTGGGGATCGACTCAACCATGCTGGCTGGGGAATGGCGGCGGCTTCGGCGCGCCGCGACCGCGGTGGCCATCTTCACCAGCCCGATGTTCTTCGTGGTGCTTTACGACCGGGCGGGATTGTCCCTGGGACCCGCGATCGCGGCGACCGTGGGGAGCGTGATCGCGTTCCGTGGTCTGATCGACGTGGTGGCCCGCAGGGCGCTCCCCTGGCCGAGCATGTACGGCGTTTCGCGGGATGTGGCCGAGGAGGATGTCGTCGCACGGCGGCGGACATGGTTCTGGCGCTCGCTGTATCGCAAGGTCTTCTTTCTCGCTGTGTTCATCTTCTTCGTGGGGGCGATCGTCGCCATCGCCGGCCATCACAGCTGGATCGGCGGGGTTTCGGCGATCTTCAACGCAATCGGGTCGCTCGGGGGCACGCTGCCCAACGTGGCGTTCACCCTGGTCGTGTTCTTCTTCATCAACACGTTCATTCTGTTCGGCCCGCTCCTGCTGGCCAACCTCAGGCAAGTGCGAGGCTATGAGCCCGGCGACGCAAGCTGGGGTGTGCAGATGGAGGATGTCCGTGGGCAGGCGGAGCCCAAGGAAGAGGTCGCCCGGGTGGTGCGGCTATGGCAATCGGGCGAGGAGTTCGAGAAGGCCGGCGGAAAGCGCGAGCGCGGGCTGCTGTTCCTCGGCGCCCCGGGCACCGGCAAGACGATGCTGGCCAAGGCTATCGCCACCAATTTCAACTGCCCGTTTGTGACCATCCCGGGCTCGGGCTTTGCTGCCACGTTCATCGGGATCGACGTGATTGTGGTGATGTTCCTGATCCGCAAGGCCAAGAAGCTGGCGCGCAAGTGGGGCGGCCAATGCATCATCTTCATCGACGAGATCGATGCCGTCGGGACCCGGCGGGCCAGCCTGGGGCAGGGACCCACGGGGATGGGGGTTGGCGACTCGACCGCCGGTAGCCAGAGCTTCGAGGAGTACTGCTTCTTCGGCCGCTGGGGCTCGCTGACCCCGACTGGTGACCTGATCCTCGAGACCCGCGCCTGGCGCGAGCGCCTGTTCGCCCAGCGCGCGGAGCTCCGATCCTCCGGCGTTCCGGCGCTGTTCGTCAAGCCGGCACAATGGATTCAGAACGTCATGTTCCCCGGGATGATGGGGGGCATGGGCGGCGGGCTCGCGCTCAACCAACTGCTGGTGCAGATGGACGGGGTCGGCGAGGCACCGTTCATGCGCCTCCAGTTCACCAAGCGACTGAACGCCATCCTCGACGCGCTCTACTTCATACCTCGCCGGATCGGTGGGCAGTCGCTGCGGCTGCCGCCGCCACGCCCAGCACCCGAGCAAGTGTTCTTCATCGGCGCGACCAACGTCCCGATCGACCGTCTGGACCCCGCGTTGATCCGCCCCGGGCGGATGGGGCGCCATGTGTGGTTCCGTACGCCTACGCTCGAGGACCGAAAGGACATCTTCAACCTGTACCTAGGGAAGGTCGACCACGAGCCTGACCTGGACACCGACCGCCGCCGCGACGAGCTGGCCCGGATCACCAACGGTTATGCCCCGGCCATGATCGAGCAGGTGTGCTCGCTCGCGTTGACCTATTCACACGCCGACGGCCGCCAGGTGTTTGGCTGGCCGGACATCGTTGAGGCGATGACCACGGTCGAAGCCGGGACGGCGGTCGCTATCGACTACATCCCTGAGGAGACCCGGGCGGTGGCGATCCACGAGGCCGGCCACGCGGTCAACGGGCACCTGTACATGAAGGACGTCCTGTCCACCCGCCTGTCGATCCGCAAGCGCGGCGAGTCGCTCGGCCACCATCAGGCGATCGAGACGCAGGAGCGCTTCTCCTCGTGGCGCAGCGAGGAGTTCTCAAAGCTCGTCTGGACGTTGGGGGCGATGGCGGCCGAGCACGTGTTCTACGGCGAGAACTCGACCGGGGTCGGCGGCGACGTTATGAGCGCCACCGCCCGCGCCGCCTGGATGGTCGGCATGTGCGCGATGGGTCCCAACCCAATCGACCTGAACGGTCGGTTCGCTTCACTGGAGGATGCTGCCGCCGAGCGCGAGAAGCTGCTCCAGCGTTTCGAGGACATTGGTGTGCAGATCATGAACCGGGCCGGCACCGGCGGACCGTTCGAGCAGAACCCGATCGGCGCCGTGCTCTCAGACCGCGACAAGCGAAAGGCCGTCAGCGCGCTGCTCGGCCAAGCCTACGTCACCGCGTATGCGACGGTCGCCGCCAACCGCGACCGCGTTGAGCGGATCGCCGAGAAACTGATCCAACGCAAGGAGATGCATGGCGACGAGGTGGTCGACCTGCTCAACAGCGTCGAGCTGGTCCGTCCAAAGATCGACCTCCTCGAAGAGAAGACCTGGCCGCCGGTATGAGGCTCCGCTTCCGCCGAGCCTGGCGAGCCGGTTCAGATCACACCGCCGATGAGCACATGGCCGATTCTCCGGTCGGTTCGGGTCCTGACATCGCGTTCGCCGGCGCACGCGCTCCCCAGCCACAAAGCATCCAGCACATGCACCGCTTCCGCGCCGGCCTGGTCGCGCTGTTCGTGGTGGGGCTGGTGTCGTTGTGTGTGGCGCTCGGGCTCTCCTCCTCGGGGCGCACCGGCAATTCGGGCGGCGACTGGTCTGCCTTCAACCCCAGCCAGAGCGGTCTGGCCGGGGCACAGGAGATCGCCGACTTCGTGGCTCCGCTGTATCGCGCCAGCGCGGCCAACCAGCTGGCTGTGGTCACGGCGGTGAACCTCAACAACCCCAACAACCCGCTGCAGGTGGTGGTCCCAGCCTCGAGTAGCTCCGGCACCAGCTCCTCGGCCAACTCCCTGCTCCCGCTGCCCGCGAACAGCACGGTGGTCTACAACCTGTGCGGCCAGGGATCATCGGACTGCTCGATCGGCGTGGGCACCCCCTCGAACTCCAGGTTGCTGCTCCTGCGGCGCGAAGCGCTCGAGATGGCCCTGTACTCGTTCAAGTACCTGAGCGGAATCAACACGGTCGTGGCCATCCTCCCCCCCGGCCACACGGTTCAGGGCTGTACCGGGATCTGCCCCAAGCCGCAGACCACCCAGCAAACCAAGTCAGTCAGCTTGGCGCTGGCCTTCGATCGCACGGAGCTCCAGCCCTGGCTGAACCGCCCGCTGCGCGACACGCTGCCTGAGGATCTACCGCCCACCGTGAGCCAGGTGTCGAACGCTCCCGAGGCTGAGCTGGTCAGCGTGATCACCGCCCACGGGTTGTTCCAGGAGCACTCCGAGCAGGGTCAGGACGGCAGCTCGGTGATCATGCTCAGCCCGATGCCGCCGCAGTAGCGGCTAGGGCAGCGTCTTCACGACGCCCTGGACCGCCTGGGGCGCGTTCGACGCGACGCCGAGCACCTGCGAAACCGGATTGCTGGGCGTCGGATTGCTCGGCGTCGGGCCGCCGCCTCCGCCGCTGGTCGTCGGGCTGCCACCACCGCCACCGCCGCCGTTACCGCCGCCACCGCCGCCGTTACCGCCGCTGCCGGAGGTCGAGCCGGGGTTACCGGTCCCCGACCCCGGGGGCTGCGGGGTCGAGGCCGGCGGGGTAGAAGAGCTGTGCGGCGAGCTCGATGTGCTCTGGCCAGACGAGGTGCGGCTGCTCACGCTCGCCGGCGCGGCTGCGGCTGCGGCCGGGGCCGCATGGACGACGGCGGCCGAGCCGGTGCTGTGGCCGCCCAGCGCGAGCGGCTTCGGACCCGCCGCCGGTAGGCGGGGGCCGCCCGGAGCACGCACAGCCGGAGCGCCGGCAATGGCCGACGGATGGAAGGGGCTCTGGGCGGCCGGCCGCGCGCTCCCGGTCAAGCCAGGGTTGAGCGCACCGATGAGGACCGGGGTGGCGAGCACCAGCGCGGCCGCGGCCGCCGCCTGGAGATGGCGCCGGTGCACCCACGCGGAGCCGGGGCCGCGCGGCAGCCTAAGCCGGAGCAGCTGGAACGAGCGGCCGGGCGCGGTGGCGCCGGCCAGCTCCGGGGCAGGGGACGTCTCCCGCGGCGCCCACCGGACTCCCGGCTGGATCTCGATCACCTCGGCGCTCGCGCTCTGACCCTCGAGGACTGACTCGACCCAGTCGGCCGGCAGCCATTCTGAGGGCTTTGCACCCTCGTCCCGCTCGGGGTGCGGGTCGTTGGCTTGTCCAAGTAGTGCGGCCACTGCGTCCTCCTTGCCCTCCGCCGCGGTTAGGACCGGGCGGGTGAGATCAGTTTCCGTGCTCTACCCAATCAACGACTCGGGCGCCGGTTTCTGTCAGCTTCCCGCCGCCCGCCACCACACGGCTCGGTCGATGCTCAGGCGCAGGAGCGGTCCGGGCGGAGGGTCGACCCGGTACTGCGGGTAGCGAGCCGCCAGCGCCTCCATCCCCGGGCCGCTGGGTGGGCCATCGAGGACGGCCATCTGGCCGAGTAGTTGGACCCACCCGAGCTCGGACCAGTCGTCGGCATAGCGGTCAACCGTGATCGCCGCCCGCGGATGCCGGCGCAGCCAGCCGACGCGAGCCGGCTCGCGCCCGGGTCGCTTCGGCTTGTTGTCGATGACGGTCCAGGCCGCGCCCTGGGAGATTGCGTAGGTCACCGGCAGCACGCGCGGCTGCCCGGCGCGGTCGACCAGGCCGAGGTGGCCCACCCGAGCCTGCCCCACTAGGTCATGAGCCCACTCAGGGAGCTGGTCGAGAGTCGCGGAGGGCACGCGATCAACCGCGTGGCCCAGAGGACGGCTCATACCCCTCGCACCGCGTCACCGGGAGCCGGGGATAGCGGGGAAACCGCTCCGGCTCTTCACGTGAGCGGCGACACAGCGAGAACACCGATCCGCGGGTGTTGCGGACCACCTGCTGGTGACGGCATGAGTTGCACAGCCCGGCCGGTGGGGCGCCGGGCGGCCGGCTCACTCCATCCACATTCCGCTGGCCACGCGGGCCTGGATCAAGCGCGGCCCGTCTTCGGCGGCGATCGCCTCCCGCAGCGCGGTGACGAGCTGCTCAGGCTCGGACACATCGCTGGCCGGCATCCCGTAGGCGCGGGCCACCGCGGCGGTGTCGAGCCCTGGCAGCTCGAGGCCGGGGGCGCCCGACACCTGCTCCATAGCCGCGAACCACTTAAGGATCATGTACTCCTGGTTTCGCAGCACCAGGAAGGTGACCGGCGCCTTGTAGGCCACCGCGGTCCACAGTGCGGTGATGCCGTACTGCGCCGACCCCTCCCCCAGCACACATACCACCGGGCGCGCGGGCTGGGCCAGCTGGACCCCCACCGCGGCAGAGATCCCGAATCCCAGGCCCCCGCTGGCCCCGAAGTAGTAGCTCCCAGGTTTGGATAGCCGCAGCCGGTTGCGCAGGGCCAGCGTGCTCGAAGGGCTCTCCAGTACCGCGATCCCTGCCTCCGGCCAGGCCTCGGCCAGGGCCGCCATGGCCGCCGACCCGCTCATCGGGTCGGCCTCCGCCGGCTCGCCCGGAGCCGGACGGGGGTCAGGGTGCGGCCGGTCGGTCTCCCCCACCAGCTCGACCAGTTGGCTGAGCGCCAGGGCCACGTCACCCACGATCGCCTCGCCCATCGGAGCCCGCGCCGCTTCGCCGGGATCGCTGGTCAGCTGCACGAGCAAGGCGCCCTCGGGCAGCAGAGGACCCGGGATATACGGGTAGTAGGGAAACACCGACGAGCCGGCGACCACGATCAGGTCGTGCCCGGCCAGCGTCTGGGATACGGCTCCGATGGCCGGCGGCAGGATGCCCTGGAACTGGGGATGGCCCTCGGGGAAGCCCAGGCGGTTGCCGCCGGTGGCCGGGGAGGCCCACACCGGCAGGCGCTGCTTCTCGGCCAGCGCCACCGCGGCCTCCCAGCCGCCGCTGGCGTCGATGTCCGGGCCGGCCACGAACACGGGGTTGCGCGCCCCCTCGAGGCTCGAGGCCAGCTGGGCCAGCACGGTGGGGTCCGGGGTGGCCCGGCCGTCGACCACCCGAGCCACGGCCGCTTTCACGCGGTCCTGATCGGCCTCGGCATCCCAATCGTCCATCGGGATCGAGACGAACGCCGGGCCCCGAGGCGGCAGCGTCGCGTGGTGGATGGCCCGGCCCAGGGCTCCCGGCACATCCTGGGCCCGCGGCGGCTCGTGCGCCCACTTCACGTAGGGCTGCGGTCCCAGCACGGCATCGCGGTTGGTCAGGTTGGCCTCGATCGTGATCTGGGGCCGGACCTGCTGGCCGGCGGTGATTACCAGCGGCGACTTGTTGGCCTGGGCGTTGAAGATCCCGCCCACCGCGTTGCCCACCCCGGGCGCGGTGTGCAGGTTCACGTGGGTGGGCCGCCCGGTGGCCTGCGCGTATCCGTCGGCCATCCCCACCACCGCCAGTTCCTGGAGTCCCAGTACGTACGTGAAGTCATCCGGGAAGTCGGACAGCATCGGCAGCTCGGTCGACCCGGGGTTGCCGAAGATCGTGGTCATCCCGTGGGCCCGGAACAGCTCGAATGCGGCTTCGCGGACCGTGGGCACAGCCAGACCCTAACCGGCGGCGGGCCCGGGCGCGTGCGGCGGCCGTTTCTCGTGCCAGCGCTCGACCGCCTCGAGCTGCGCGGCCAGCGCGATCAGCTCGGCCTCGCGGCCCTCGGGGCCGATCAGCTGCAGCCCCACGGGCAGTCCGGCGTCGGTCAGCCCGGCCGGCACGTTGACGGCCGGCCAGCCAGTGGCGTTCCAGGGCCACGTGTAGGGGCAGTAGCGGATCATCGTACGGTCGGTCTCCACCCCGGACAGGCCGTCGATCGTGCCCACCGGCATCGGCGGGCGGGCCGTCGTCGGCGCCAGCACCACATCGAAGCGACGGAAGATCGCGCCGACCTGCCACCGCATCGGCATCTCCAGGGCCCGGCCGGCGCGCAGCAGCGGCGACAGAAAGCGCGCGGCCCCCGCCGCTTCGCGGGTGCGCCGATCCAGCGCCGCGGCGTCGGGCAGCTCGCGCAGCCACCAGGCCAGCCCGTCCACCGAGCGCGGGATCACCCCGGCCCCGAACACCCCGTAGTTCGGATTGGCCTCCTCGACCTCGTGGCCCAGACACCCGAGCACCCCCGCCATCCGCTCCAGCGCCATCCGGTTCTGGGGATCGAGCCGGGTGGGGAAGATCGTGAATGGCGCCTTGGGGGCCAGCGCTATCCGCAGCGGGCGCCCGGGGTCCGCGCGCTCGGCCGCGCGCTGGAACGGTTCAGCCGGAGGGGGCGGCTGATCGCGGTCGTCGGGATGGTTCCCGCTGGCCACGTCGAGCAGGAGCGCCGCGTCGACCACTGTGCGGGCCAGCGGTCCGATGCAGGCCAGACCGTTGAATGGGTCGGCGTAGGGCCAGGTTGAGATACGACCCCGTTGGGGCTTAATCCCCACCAGGTGGGTCCACGCCGCCGGGATACGCACCGAGCCCAGGCCGTCCGAGCCCAGCGCCGCGGGTACCAGCCCGGCGGCCACCGCCGCGGCTGAGCCACCGGAGGAACCGCCGGGCGTGTGCTCCAGGCTCCACGGGTTGCGGGTGATCCCGAACGCGGGCCCCTCGGTGATCGGCCACTGGCCCAGCTCGGGGGTCGTGGTCTTGCCCACGATCACTGCGCCGGCCTGCTTGAGCCGGCGCACCACCTCGCCGTCCTGCGTCTTGGGCTCGAAGCTGCCGGGGCAACCGAACTCGGTCGTCAGCCCGGCCAGGTCGGTGTCGTCCTTGATCGCCACGGGGACCCCGAGCAGCGGCGCCCGCTCCCCGACGGCCAGCCGGCGGTCGGCCTGGCGAGCCTCCTCCCGGGCCGCCTCGATCCGGAGGGCCCGGAACGCGTTCAGCGTGGGCCGCGAGGCCTCGATCCGCTCCAGGGCCAGCGACACCAGCTCCTCCGAGGACACCTCGCGTCCGGCCAGCAGCTCAGCCTGGCCGTGCAGCCCGGCGAACGCCAGCTCCTCGCCGCGGGCGACGGAGGTGCTCACAGGGCGCGCTGGACCTCGCTGGCCGCCCGCTCCCCGGAGCGCACCGCGCCGTCCATGTAGCCGTTCCAGTAGTTCGAGGTCTCGGTGCCCGCCCAGTGGATCCGATCGATCGACTGGCGCAGCCACGGGCCGTAGGCCAACAGCGCGCCGGTGGCCGGAATGCCCACCGGACAGCCCCGAGACCAGGCCTCGCCGGACCAGAACGTCTCGAAGAAGGCGCGAGCCTGAAGCGCCTGCGAGCCGAAGAAGTTGGCGAACTGATTGAGCACGGCCTGGCGCCGCGCGGTCGGCGACATGCTGGCGTAAGTGCGCGCGTTGTCGCCGCCCACGAACCCGAATACGACACCCGGGCCCTTGCTGGCCGTCGCATCGGGCGGCGAGTCGTCGAACGTGGCGCTGACCGGGAACCCGGTGTCCACCGCGGTCCCGTTCAAGCCGGCGGACCGCCAGAACGGCGTGTCATACACCGCGGCCACCTTGGACAGCGTGCCCTGGCCGTAGCGCTGGGTGAGCTGGTCCCGCTGGAACGGCAGCAGCGGTTCGTAGTCAATCCGGCCGGCCAGCGCGGGCGGGACGGCCACGATCACCCGCTTGGCCTTCACCGTGACCCGGTCGGAGTAGACGGTCACGCCGCCCGACCCCTGGACGATCTTCCGCACCGGCGAGCTCAGCACCACCCTGCCGTCGAGCTGCTGTGCGATCTTGAGCGCGATCAGCTGCGATCCGCCCACGAACCGGTCCTGCTGAGCACCCCCTCGGGTGTCGAAGTTGCGTTCAAACGTCCCCTGGTTCTGCTCGTCGCCTGAGGAAGCGATGTAGAACAGCGTGAACAGCAGCGAGAGCTCACGCGGCTCGGCCCCGAAGATCGGCCGAGTGGCCAGCGGCACCAGGGCTTGGA
>DATKRM010000261.1:0-3063 GCA_035532195.1 Solirubrobacteraceae bacterium | reverse complement strand
CCGCCAGCCCACGAGCCGTGCGTGGCAGCACCACCCGCTCGAGCGTTCCCACCGTGCCGTAAGCCCCGTCGGGTATGACCGACGCGGGGTCGGGGTTGAAATAGGGCTGGGTAGCCAGGATCGAGTGGGCCAGGCCCCGGGCGGTTACCACGTACAGCGCGCGGCCATCGGGGCTGAGCGTCAGCGCATCCGGGTACCAGCCGGTGGGGATCAGCCCGATCACCTTGAGCGCCCCGTTCCGAGGCGCCAGCACGGCCACCGCATCATCGTTGCCCAGGCTCACGTAGACCCGCCCGCGCGGACCCATGACGATCGCGTTCGGCGAGTCGCTGTGCTGGCCGATCTGGGCCACGTCGAGCAGCGAGGCGCTCGTGCTGCTGGTGCCGAAGCTGGCCAGCGTGGCGTCGTTGGCGTCGGCTACCAGAACCTGGCCGGAGTGGTCGACCGCCAGATCAGTCGGGTGGGCGCCGGTCGTCACCGATTGGACGGTTCCCGTGGCCAGGTCGATCGCGTGTACCGCGTTACCGCGCCAATCCGCCGTGTAGAGCGTGGTGGCGCCCGGCGAGAGCGCGAGCTGGTTGGCGCCGGCCACCGGGATCGTGCGGACGACGGAGGCCGTCGTCAGGTCGACCAGCTGCACCTGGCCGTTTTGCGGCTCGCCCACCCAGATCCGCTTAGCCCCGGGCTCGAGCCTGACCGCCGAAGCGAAGCCGGCCACCTGGTAGGCAGGCCCGACGGTGGCCCTGCCGGTTGAGTCGAAGTCGATCTCCTCGACGCTGTGGGCGCCTCCGCCGGCCACGTAGGCGTGCTGGCCATCGGGCGCGAACGTGATCCCCTGAAACGCGTCGGCCAGGTTGAGCACCTGACGCACTGCTCCGGTGGAGGCGTCGATCACGTACACCTGGACGCCGGGCTGCGGCAGCGGGTCAGGCGGCGTGGCCGGTAGCCCGCCCTGGATGGCCGGACCGGCAAGTGCGAGCACCGTCTTGCCGTCCGGGCTGACTGCGACCCCACTGGGGAACGCCTGCAGAGGTGTTATCCGGCCGGCCGGATCAGCCGGGCGGCTGGTGGGCAGCATCACGCTGGCCTGCGCTGCGGCCGGCAGCGCGGCGAGTGCGACCAGCGTCAGGAGCACGATCCGGCGCGACATCGGCTCTCACACGACGGCGCAGCCGGCCCTATGGTGTGCCGGCTTTGAGCGGGTCGGCTCGGCACGGCTGGTTGCGGAGGGTGTCGCAGGCTGGAAGCGGCGCGTGAGCCACCTGTCCATTCAGGATCCCGAGTACGAGTCGCGACGGATGTGCCCGGTCGTGGAGCACGGTGTTGATCGCGGGGTTGGGGACCGGATCGAAGGCAAAGAAGCCCGTGTGTCCAGTCGGAGCCTCGATGTAGATGCGGATCCGGGAGCCCGCGCGGAACGCCTGGGCGAACGGGAAGATCTCCATCCGCATGTAGGTCGGACGCCCCGGCACAAGCGGTCTTGCGTCCTGCCGCGTGTTGGTCTGGTACGGCCGCAGGACGGTCGTCCGCTTCGGATTGAGCTTACGGTGCGACGCCCGCAGCCATCCCCGTTGGATGTACTCCTCCTGGCCATCGGGCCGCACCTCGGTCACCGTCGCCTGGAGGTCGGTATCGCTGGCGGTGGAAGACAGCCACAGGTTGAGGCTTGCCGGCCCGGCGACCACGAGGTCGCGAGTGAGCGCAGGCGTGGTGTATGCGACATAACCCCCGGGCGCGACCGGAGCCGAGAAGGTGAACTGCCCGGTCGACATCCCGTTTTCCTCCGGGCCAGGCTCAAGTACATCAGCTGACTGCAGCGGATAGCGGTAGCTGTCGCCGGTTTCCGGCCCGGCCGGAGAACGGTTGGTCAGCGAACCGCCGGCTCCGAAGTACAGGCGCTTGGGCGTCGGGTGCGGCAAGGACGGCAGATTGATCGACCACGACGGGATGTTCTCGTCACCGCTCGCGTTTTGGATCTTCGATTCCATCCAGATCGCGACGTGCGGCACCGTGGACACGAACGAGTTGGGCACTCCCCGCACGAAGTGATCCAGGAAGTCAAGGGTCTCCTGCTCAGTCCGGGAGTTGTAGTAGTCGCGGCCGTGGTTGCCGTTACTGACGTTGATCCAGAGGCGACCCTGGTGTGGGAACAGCGAGTAGTCGTCCCAGATGCGCGCCGGTAGCTGCTCGTCCTGCCACTGGTTGAACAGCATCGCCGGAACTCGGATGTGGGGGATGGCATTCTCGGGTTTGCGCTGCTCCCAGAGGTAGTTCTCGTCCGATGTGTAGGGGTGATCGAGCACCAGCTTTGGGATCAGGTGCTGGGTGTCGTTCGCGGCCTCGTGCTGGGCGTAATTGGCGGCGCACTGCGAGTCACCCTGCTGGGCGGCGACGGTGAGCAGCTCCTCCGTTCCGCCCTCCTTCTGGATGCCGGTCCAAGCAAACGGGAAGTCGTACTCCAGGATCCCGCCCGGATAAGACACGTCCCGATAAAGATCAGACGTCGCCGAGGAAGCCGCGATCGCCCGGAGGTGAGGCGGCTGCTGCCCCGCGGTCAGTAGCTGAGTGATGCCCCCGAAGCTCACGCCAATCATGCCGACGTTCCCGTTCGACCACGGCTGCTGCGCCGCCCACTCGACGGCGTCGTAACCGTCCTCCCCCATCGTGTGGTCGAAGGGGTCGAACTGGCCCTGCGAGCAGCCCGTGCCCCGCACCGACACGCCCAGCAGGGCATAGCCGCGACTCATCAACCGGTCGGAGTAGGTCGAGACCCCGTTGTCGGTCGCATCGGTACCGGCCGCGTATCCCTCGTAGTTGATCAGCACGGGAAGCCGCTGACCGGCCAGTGCGGCGGGACGCAGGAGGTCGTAGCGCAGCATGGTTCCGTCCCGCGTCTTCAGGTAGCCCCACGTATGGACGGTCGCCGTGGTCGCCTGCGCGGCGGCGGGCAGCACCAATGCGATGACAACGGTGAGCAGACAGCGGCGCAAGAAAGGCATCTACGAGCTCCTCCCACTGAGCAAGCGCGCGGGCCGCCTGCACGTTCCGGTTCCGCCATAGCCC
>DATKRM010000260.1:0-2010 GCA_035532195.1 Solirubrobacteraceae bacterium | reverse complement strand
GGGTGTGGGCGTCCCAGAAGCCGCGGGCGCCGTGCATCTCGCTCGGGTGGCCGGCGCGGACGGTGATCTGCAGGCTGGCCAGGTAGCGGAGCAGGTGGGCCTCGATGAGCTGGCCGGTGTCGCTGACGCCGGCGATCGGCTGCGGGCGCGGCCGCTCGGGCAGCTCCTCCCCCATCGTCTGGGTGATGTCGAACACGCTGGCGAGCCGGAAGCGGCTGGCGTGCTTGCTGACAACCTCGCCGGTGACGGGGTCGGTGCTGATGACGTCGAAGTGCGCCAGCGCCAGGATCCGGATGCCCTGCTCGCCCTTGCGGACCTGGCGGCCGAGCTCCTGCCAGCGGCGGTAGCCGTGAACGATGGTGGCCTGGGGGCACTGCGCCAGGATCAGCAGCAGGTTGCGGGGGCTGTAGGCGTGCATGGCGCTGGTGAGCCGCAGCCAGGACTGCCAGGCGTCGGTGGCCCGCAGCTGCTCGACCTGGTGGCTGAGGGTATCGAGGGCGGCCTTGTAGTCGGTGACGGGGGTCGTTAGGCTGGACATTGCGCATCTCCATCTCGAGGTGCTGGCACGGGGCCGGACCGCGTTGCCGCGCGGCCCGGTCCGGCGTGTGCGGCGTGCCAGCGGCAGCTCGCCGAGCACTCAGAACGGCAGGCAGTTCCAGCAGTAGACGTCGCTGCGCTCGCGCGGGGTGAGCGGGGCGCCACAGGCGCGGCAGCGGAGCCGCGGCGGGTGGGGCTGGCGGTGGAGGATCCGGGCGGGCATGCGCGCGCCGGCGGGACGGGTCGGCGGCAGCCGCAGCGGCAGCGGCAGATCCTCCGGCTCGACCGGGGCCGGGGCGACCTGGCGGCTCCGTCCGGTATGGCTGCGGAGGTAGTGCTCGCGCACCAGGGCGCGCGCCACATCCTCGGCGTGGTCGGAGCCCTCGGCGTCCCACGCCTCCTCGAGCAGCTGCAGCCGGGTGGTGATCGAGCAGCCGGCGCGACCGTGCGGACCGGCGAGCTCGCGCGTGATACGGGCCAGTTCGGCGACCAAGGCGATCAAGCGGACTTCGGTTTCGGGCTGCATCGGTCGTGCCTTTCGCAACCCGGCCGGAGCAGAACGCCCCGGCCGGGGACGGCTGACGGGTCAGGCGGCTTCGGGCCAATTGATGGGGAACGCGAGGCCTCCGCGGCGCTCCGCGTCGGCGCGCTCGGCGGCGCGCTCGGCCGCGGCTCCCACCAGGGCGGGACCGCGCTGGGCAGCCTGCAGCCGGCGAAACTCGGTGGAGCTGGGATCGGCGAGGGCGACGGCCGCCGCCGGCGGCTTGGGCCGGCAGCCAGCGGCGAGCGCCTTGCTGACCAGGGCGCGCGCGGCGAGCTCGTGCTTGCAGCTCCCGCACCAGGTGTGTCCCCAGGCGTCGGGGCAGTCGCAGGCCGCGTCGACCTGCCAGCGCTCCGGGTCGGCGCTCAGGCGCGCCGCGTGGACGTGGACGTGGTGCACGCCGGCGGCGCCAGCGATCACCAGCTCGGCGACGGCTTCGTGCTCGCTCTCGGCCGGCTGCCAGCGAAACGACTGCAGCGCGCGGACGCTGGGCTCGACGCCGGCAGTCTGCTCGGCGTCGAACTGGGCGACGAGGGCGGCCGCGCGGAACGCCCGCTCGGCGAGCCGCTGCGCTACGATGGTGGCGGTCGGGACCGTGTGGGCTGACATCTCTCCGGTTCCCTCCTGGCGCGGCGGGCTGCAACCCGACCGCGCCACTTCATACTACTTCCAACACCATAATACACCCTGGGTCTTGCCCTGTCAAGCATTAAGGCGTATGATTGGGCATGACAGGAGGGTGCGCCATGGGCTCCGAGATGCCAGAGATGCTGACGGTGGACGAGGCGGCGGCGGCGCTGCGGGTGACGGCCGAGACGGTGCGGCGCTGGCTGCGCGACGGACGGATCCGCGGGGTGCGGCTGGGCGGGCGGAAAGCGGGCTGGCGGATCCCGGCCGGCGAGGTGCGCCGGCTGCTCGAGCCGGCTCCGGCC
>DATKRM010000259.1:0-7049 GCA_035532195.1 Solirubrobacteraceae bacterium | reverse complement strand
ACCAGGCCGGTCTGGTTAGGGATCTGCAGGCGCTGCTCCAGGATCGGGATGGCGGCCCGCGGATCACCGGCCAGCCGCAACGAGCGACCCAGGTCATATAGGGCGTAGGCGTAGGTGAGGCTGCCGTGTGGGGCGCCGGCCACGGCCTGCTGGAGCACCGGTATCGCCCCGTTGTAGTTGCCGGCCTGCAGCAGCTGATGGCCCCGGGCCTCGAGTGCATCGGCCGACTGCGGCGGCGCCGACGTCGTGGTCGAAGCCGCGTGCGCGGCGGCTGGTGCCGCGGCGTGGGTGGCGGGCTTGGCGGGCGCCGAATGGTGCTGCGGCGGGGCAAACCCGGCTCCGGCCTGGAACCCCGCCGCTCGCTTCCCGCCGCCGGCCAAGGCCGCGGCGATCCCTACGCCGAGCAGCAGAGCAGCCAGGGCGCCCAGCGCGATGGCCCGGGCTCGCCGTGGTGTGCCCGGGCTCGGACCAGGTCGGGGAGGCGCCACGGCGGGGCGGGGCATCCGCGCCGTGGCGGTGGCCGGCGGGGTGGCCGGCGGTGGCCGGCGGTCCACCAGCGCGTCCGCGATGGCCCCCACGAGCTCGTCGGCGGAGGCGAAGCGCTCCTCGGGACGCTTGGCCATGCCCTGGGCCAGGACCCGATCCAGGGCTGGCGGCAGGGCGGGGTTGCGCTGGCTGGGGCTGGGAGGCGGCGTCTCGATGTGCTGGCGGGTCTGGGCGGCGAAGTGGCGGGCGCGGAACGGGCGCTCGCCGGTCAATAGCTCGAACGCCGCCACGGCCAGCGCGTAGCGATCGCTGGCGTCGGTGGCCGGGCGGCCCAGCGCGACCTCGGGGGCCAGGTAGGCCGCGGTGCCCAAGAGCTGGCCGGTCGCGGTCAGTGTGTCCTCGGTGGCCACCAGGGCGATCCCGAAGTCGGCCACGTGGAGGGCCCGGCCCGCGTCGAGCAGGAAGTTGGAGGGCTTGATGTCCCGGTGGATCACTCCGCGAGCGTGGGCGAAATCGATCGCCGCCGCGGCCTCGCGCAGCCAGTTGAGCGCGCGCTGGGCCTTCACCGGCGCGGCTCGCAGTGCGTCGGCCACCGTGCCGCCGAGCAGCCGCTCCATGACGATGAACGGCCGGCCCGCGGGCGCGTCGAAGCCAGGCGGCGTCTGTCCGACGTCGTAGATCGTGACCACGTTGGGGTGGTCCGAGAGCCGCGCCGCCGCCCGCGCCTCCCGCTCGAACCGCCGGACCGCCGCGGAGTCCGTGGCCAGCTGCTCGGCCATCAGCTTGATGGCCACCGGGCGGTCGAGCAGCCGGTCGCGGGCGCACCACACCGAGGCCATGCCCCCGGAGGCCATGGGCTTGACCAGCTCATAACGCTCGGAGAGCCGCGAGTGAACGGGCAGGGGTGACTGGGGCCGGGCGGCCATCTAGGACCACCTACCCCTGACCCGCCGGTTCGATTCCCGGGGCGGACGAGGTTCGAAAGGCGACCCTCCTATACTCGCGCCTCGCATGGCGAAGCGTCGCACCCTGAAGTCATCGAAGATCTGCCACGTCTGCGGACGAGCTCCCGCTTTCGGGCATAGTCGAAGCCACTCGATGGTGGCGACCAAGCGGCGCTTCAACCCCAACCTGCAGCGGGTGCGAATCGACGACCACGGCACGCCCCGGCGCGTGTACGTGTGCACGCGTTGTCTCAAGGCCGGCAAGGTAACCAAGGCGCCGTAGGGGCGTGAGCTTCCCGCCATCGCCTTGACGGCCACCGCCGTGTCGGACCCCAGCATTGTTCGCTTCCGGGCCGCAGTCGAGGCCGGGCTGCAGGCGCTCGAGGCCCGCCGCGAGGAAGTCAACGACCTCAACGTATTCCCGGTGGCCGACGGCGACACCGGCGACAACATGGTGCTCACGCTGCAGGCGGTACTCCAGGAGCTCGACCGCTTGAGCGGCACCTCGGACGAGCGCACGATCGACGACATCGGGCGGGAGGAGCTCGTCTCATCGGTGGCCCGGGCGGCTCTCCTGGGCGCCCGAGGTAACTCCGGCGTCATCCTGTCGCAGCTGATCCGCGGCGCGGCCGAGGAGCTGGCATCACGGCCCGGAGAGCTGGTCGATCCGGTGCTGATCGCGGCCGCCATGGCCCGGGCGGCCGACCAGGCCTATGGGTCGGTGCGCGAACCGGCCGAGGGCACGATCCTCACCGTGGTGCGCGAGATGGCCTCGCGGCTGGCCTCGGAGATCGCCCATGCCAACGACGGCCGCCTCGGTCCGGACGCCACGGCGAAGGAGCAGGACGCGGTGATCGCCGAGGTGATCGAGCGGGCGCTGGAGGCGGGGAAGGAGTCGGTCAGCCGCGGTCCGGATCTCCTGCCGGTGCTCCGCGAGGCGGGGGTGGTGGATGCCGGCGGATACGGCCTCACCGTCCTGCTGGCCGGGATGGTCGGGGCGCTCCGCGGCACCGAACCGCCTTCGCTGGAGCATCACGCTCCGGCTCGGGTGACCCATCCTCAGCACTCCTCGACCCGGTACCGCTACTGCACCAACTTCGCCGTGACCGGGCGCAACTTCGATCAGCGGCGGTTCGTGCGTGAGCTCGAGCGCATCGGCGACTCGGTGCTGGTGGTGGGCGACCAGACCACGCTGAAGGTGCACCTGCATACCGATGACCCGGACGCCGCCACCGCGTTGTTCGCGCCGGACGGCGCGGTCAGCCACCTCGACGTGGCGGACATGCGTGTGCAGATCGAGGCCCGGGACGCCCGGCTCGTCGCCCCCGGCCAGACCGCGGTGTGTGGCGGCCTGGCGGTCACCACCGGAGAGGGCATGGGGATGCTGTTCGAGAGCTTCGGGCTGGACACGCTCGACGTGGGTCCCAAGCAGAACCCGTCCACCTACGAGGTGCTGGCGGCCATCCACGCCGTGCCCGCCGAGCAGGTGGTGGTGCTGCCCAACAGTCCCAATGTGACCATGGCGGCGGAGCGGGCGGCGGCCCTGGCCGACAAGGTGGTGCGGGTCGTCGACGCACGCTCTCCCCAGGCCGGCCTGGCGGCTGCCGTGTCGCTTGACGCCCACCACACCGCCGAGCAGAACGCAGCGGCCATGGCCGAGTCACTGGACCGGGTGCGGACCGGAGCGGTCGCGCCGGCCGCGCGCGACGACGTGCAGGGACGGTTCCGTCAGGGAGACGCGATCGGACTGGTCGAGGAGGAGATCGTGGTCTGGGGCACCCCGGTTCAAGCGCTGGGCGGCGTCATGGCGCGCCTGGCCACCGATGCCGAGCTGCTGACCAGCCTGCGCGGGGCTGGCGCTCCGCTCGACGACGACACGGTCCGCTCGCTGGCCCCCGACGGGGTGGAGCTCGAGCTCTCCGACGGAGGGCAGCAGAGCTACTGGTGGCTGCTGGCGGCCGAGTAGCCACGCCGCGGCGACCGGACCACCAGGCATCATCGGAGGTAGCAGTGCCCGCTACCGAATTTGCGAGTTCTCGCCCGCTTGAGCCTGAGGAGCTCGAGACGGCGCCGGTTCGCTACCCCCGGCCCTCGCGGTTGGCCCCCCCGCTGGCGATCGGCGGTGCCAAGCCGGCAGCCGCGCTGCAGTCGCTCGGGCTCCGCAGCGTGGGCGACCTGCTGGAGCATCTCCCCGCCGACCGGCGGGAGGCACGGAGCGTGGCCGAGCTGGCCGTGGGCGAGAGCTCGACCGTGGTGGTGGAGATCAGGAGCATCGCCTCCCGGTCCGTCAGGCGCCGGGGCATGCGACCGCTCGTCGAGGCCACGGTGGGCGATGAGACCGGGGTGATGAAGGCCACGTTCTTCAACCAGCCCTGGCTGGTCAGCCGCTATCCGCCGGGGACGCGGCTGGTGCTGCACGGCAAGTGCCGCGGGCGGGGGCGGTTCGCGGTCCAGAGCCATTCCGAGACCTCTGAGGCCCTGACGGGGGAGGGTGCGGTGGCCCACTATCCGGCCACTGAGGGCATCACCTCAACCCAGCTGCTGGCACTGGTGGGTGAGCACCGACCGGACCTGGCCGACGTGTATGAGCCGTTGCCCGCGGGGATACGGGTGGCCGAGGGCCTGCCGGATCGTCAGGCCGCGCTGGCTGCGGTTCACTTTCCGGCCCGAGATGGCGACCTTCAGGCCGGTCGCCAGCGGATCGCCTTCGAGGAGCTTCTGCTGGCCCAGCTGGCGCTCCGCCGGCGCCGGCGGACCCGGGAATTCGCCACCCTGGCGCCGGTCCTGGACGACGAGCGGGGGCCCGCGCGGGACTGGCTGAGCCAGCTTCCGTTTGGGCTGACCGGCGATCAGCAAGCAGCGATCGAGGTGCTGGACCACGACATGGCCCGGCCGAGACCCATGCAGCGGCTACTGATGGGCGAAGTGGGGTCGGGCAAGACGGTGGTGGCCCTGTACGCGCTGCTGCGGGCGGTGGAGCACGGCTATCAGGCCGCGCTCATGGCTCCCACCGAGACGCTGGCCGAGCAGCATTTCGCCACCCTGCAGGTGCTGATGCCAGATGCGGTGGTCCCGGTCGGGCTGCTCACCGGCTCGACCCCGGCTCGGCGAGCCGCGGACCTCCGCGGCAAGCTGGGCAGCGGCGAGCTCGACCTGGTGGTGGGCACGCACGCCCTGATCGAGGAGGGGGTGCAGTTCGCGCGTCTGGGCGTGGCGGTGGTGGACGAGCAGCATCGCTTCGGGGTGCGCCAGCGGGCGGCGCTCGACGCCAAGGGTCCGGACGGGCGCGCGCCGCACGTGTTGCACATGACGGCCACCCCGATCCCCCGCACGCTGGCACTGGCCGGCTACGGAGACCTGGACTTCACCCTGCTCCGCGAGCTGCCGCGCGGCCGGCGCCCGATCGAGACCTTCGTGTGTGGAACCACGGCGGAACGGACCCGGGCCTACGAGCGCATCCGCAGCGAGCTGCGCGCCGGCCGGCAGGCCTACGTGGTGTGCCCGCTGGTGGAGGAGTCAGAGGCTCTATCGGCGCGGGCGGCCACGGCCGAGTTCGAGCGGCTGCGCACCGGCGAGCTGGCCGACTTTCGGGTCGTGCTGCTGCACGGCAAGCTACGGCCGGCCGACAAGCAGGCGGCGATGACGGCGTTTGCCAGCGGCCAGGCCGACGTCCTGGTGGCCACGTCGGTGATCGAGGTAGGCATCGATGTGCCCAACGCGACCGTGATGCTGGTCGAGGACGCCGACCGCTACGGCACGTCCCAGCTGCATCAGCTGCGGGGTCGGATCGGGCGGGGGGAGCACCCGTCGTTGTGCCTGCTGTTCGGTGCGACATCGTCTCAGAGGCTGCGCGCGGTGGCCGCCCACCGCGACGGCTTCAAACTGGCCGAGATCGACCTCCAGCTGCGCGGCGAAGGCGAGCTGATTGGGACCCGGCAGCACGGCCTGCCGGCGTTCCGCGCGGCCGAGCTTCCGCGGGACGCCGAGCTGCTGGAGCGGGCGGCCCGCCAGGCCGGAGCGATTGTCGAGGACGATCCGGAGCTCGAGCAACCCGACCACGCGCTGCTGGCTTCTGCGCTGCTGGCCACCTACGGCGCCGAGGCCGGAGCCCCGATCCGAGCGTGAGGGTGGTCGGGGGGCGCCTAGGCGGCCAGCGCCTTGTCGCGCCGAGGGGGCGGGCCACGCGGCCCACGCCGGAGCGCGTGCGCGAGGCGCTGTTCTCGATCCTCGGCTCGGTCGAGGGCGAGCGGGTACTCGACCTGTTCGCCGGGTCAGGTGCGCTGGGGATCGAGGCCCTGTCCCGTGGGGCCTCCGAAGCCACCCTGGTCGACTCCTCCGCGGCTGCGGTGGTCGCGATTCGGCGCAACCTGGAGTCGCTGGGTTTGGCCGCTGAGGTGCAGCGCCGCGGGGTGCTGCCCTTCCTCCAGTGGGCAGTCGGAGCCGGACGTCAATACGATCTTGTCTTCGTCGATCCCCCATACCGCCACGCGAGCGCCCTGGCCAGGGAGCTCCCCACAGCGCTGGCGCCGGTCCTGGCCCCCGACGCCCGCGTGGTGGTGGAGAGCGACCGGAGGATGCCTCTCCAGCTCGGACCGCTCACACTGACGGACGAGCGCCGCTACGGCGACACGCTGATCCGCATCTACGTCAATGGCTCCCGATAACCGCATCGCCATCTGCCCCGGCACATTCGACCCGGTGACCAACGGTCACCTGGACGTGATCGGCCGGGCCTCGACGATGTACGACGAGCTGGTCGTGGCGGTGGTGAACATGCCCTGGCGCAAGGGCAATACCGTGTTCACCGCCGAGGAGCGAGCGCAGTTCCTGCGCAATGCCACGCCGCACCTGGAGAACATCAGCGTCGAGCCGTTCAGCATCCTGCTTGTGGAGTTCGCCCGGCAGCGCGGAGCCCTGGCGATCGTCAAGGGACTACGGGCAATCTCAGACTTCGAATACGAGCTCGAGCTGAACCAGCTCAATCGCACGCAGGCGCCGGAGATCGAGTCCGTTTACCTAATGGCGTCGGCCAAGTACAGTTTCCTGAGCTCCAGCGGTGTCAAAGAGCTGGCCACTTTCGGCGGCGACATCGACGATCTGGTCCCACCGGAAGTGGCAAAGGCCTTGCAGGAACGACTCGGCCGCTGACGAAACAGAGGTTCGCGATGGACGTTCTCGTACTCATCGACAAACTGGACGATCTGGTCCACAACGCCAAGCCGGTCCCCCTGACCGATCAGGTGCGCGTGGACAAGGAGGAGATCTACGACATCCTCGACCAGATGCGCGCCACGATCCCCGAGGAGATCAAGCAGGCGCGCTGGATCGTCAAGGAGCGCCAGGAGATGCTGGCCGAGGCCAAGCGCGAGGCCGAGCGAATCGTGTCCGAGGCGCGGGAGCGCCAGGACCGGATGATCTCCCAGGAGGAGATCACCAAGCAGGCCGAGCGGGCGGCCGAGGACATCATCGAAGAAGCGCGGGCCCGGGAGCGTGAGATCCGCCTCGGCGCCGAGGACTACGCCGACGAGATCCTCAACACCTTGGAAGTCAACCTGTCGAAGTTCATCGCGGCCGTCCAGCGGGGCCGCGAGCGGCTGGCGGGCAAGGAAGAGCCGGCCG
>DATKRM010000258.1:0-12602 GCA_035532195.1 Solirubrobacteraceae bacterium | reverse complement strand
AGATCCTGGCCGTCCTCCAGCACGACGCCGACCCCGTGCCGTTCAAGTCGATCCGCAAGGTGATCGAGCAGGATCTGGGGGAGAAGCTCCAGGACGCATTTGCCGAGTTCGACGAGGAGCCGATCGCCGCAGCCTCGATCGGGCAGGTGCACCGGGCCCGGCTCGACGACGGCCGCGACGTGGCGGTCAAGGTCCAGTACCCGGGGATCGCCGAGGCGATCCAGGCCGACATGCAGAACCTGCGGCTGGCCCTGAAGCTGCTCAGCATGATCGCGCCCGGGATCGACACCGGCCCCATCGCGCAGGAGATCCGGGAGCGAATCTCCCAGGAGCTCGACTACGAGCTGGAGGCGGCCAACCACAAGGCGATGGCCCGCGTCTACCGCGGCCACCCGTTCATGTTCGTGCCCGACGTGATCAGCTCGATGTGCCGCGAGCGGGTGCTGGTGTCCGAGTTCGTGGAGGGCGAGCGGACCTCCCAGGTGCGCGACCGCTCTCAGGCCGAGCGCGATCGCTGGGGCGAGGTGCTGATCCGCTTCTACATGAACGGGCCGCTGCGCCACCGGCTGCTCAACGGCGACCCTCATCCCGGCAACTCGCTGTTCATGGCCGACGGCCGGGTGGCGTTCCTGGACTTCGGTTTCTTCAAGACGATGTCCGAGCAGGAGGTCGATCAGCTGATGGCCTCCACCCGGGCCACCTACGAACATGACGCCCAGGCGCTGTTCAAGGTCATCGCCCCGCTGGGGCAGCTGCCCGACGACCCGGCGCTGGCCGAGCCGTTCTACGAGAGCTACTGGTCGATCTTCGGCTGGCTCCTCACCGACCAGGTGGTCAAGGTCGACGGCACCGCGACCGGCGCGATGATGCGCTCCTACAGCCGTCTGCGCAAGGCCGAGGACTTCAAGTCGCTGATGCTCCCGGCCGAGCACTTCGTGCTCATGCGAGGGGTGATGCTCCTGATCGGGCTGCTGGGGCTGCTCCAGGCGGAAGGTAACTGGCTCGATGTGGCCCGCGAGTGGCTGCTGGGCGAGGAGCCCGCCACCGAGCTGGGCCGGCTCGAGGCCGAGTTCTTCACCACCCGTCCCTACCCCGCGCCGGCGGCCGTCTGACCATGTCGGCCCTCGCGGCTCGCCGCACTCCCACCGTGAGCGGCCTGCGGGTGGCTCACGACACGCTGATGAACGGGCTGTCCACCGAGGGCCCGTTGGTCAGCAGCCTGCGGGACAACGACATCGTGCGCTACAGCTTCGCCGGCCGCACGATGTTCGTGCTGGGCCATCCCGACTACGTGGATCACGTTCTGCACGACGGCGTCGAGCGCTACCGCAAGTCGGTGGAGTACGAGCTGCTGCGCTCGGTGCTCGGTCTCAGCCTGTTCACCGACGAAGGCGACTCGTGGCGCCGGCACCGGATGCTGCTTAACCCGCTGTTCGCCAAGCGGCACCTGCGGGGTCTGGTCGACCTGATGATCGACCCTATCGAGCAGTTCATGGGGCGACTGGATAACGGCTCAGAGCGGATCAGCGTGCACATGTCCCGGGCCATGACCGAGCTCACGCTGGATGTGGTGGGCTGTGCCCTATTCGGGCGCGGCATGGCCGATCTGGCCCAGCGGCTGGGGCCGACCGTGACCACGGGACTGCGCGCGGCCGAACGCGCCACCCGCGGCATCATGCTGGTCAACCCTCCGGCCTGGCTGTTCCGGGCCTGGGCCAGCTTCCTGCACCACGCGCCGCTGCTGCCGCCGCCGCTCAGCCGCATCCAGTCGATCATGCGCGGCGTGGACGAGATGGTGTGGAACGTGATCCGCGAGCGCGAGGCCAACCCCGGCCCGGACGACGACCTGCTCGGCCTGCTGCTGTCCGTGCGCGACGAACACGGTCACAAGCTCTCGCCGCGGCGGGTGCGCGATGAAGCCACCACCTTCATGCTGGCCGGGCACGAGACCACGGCCAACGCGCTGTCCTGGATGTGGTACCTGCTGGCCCGGGAGCCCGCCGCCCGGCAGCGGCTCCTGGACGAGGTGGACTCGGTCCTGGCCGGCCGGCGGCCCACGGCCCAAGATCTCCCGCAGCTGCCCTGGACCGGTGCCTGCGTGCAGGAGGCGATGCGCATGTTCCCGCCGGCCTGGGCAATTCCCCGCATCGCCATCGAGGACGACGTGATCGACGGCCACCGGATCCCGCGGGGAGCGAGCATCCTCATCCCCGTCCACGCGATCCACCACGATGCCCGGTGGTGGCCGGAGCCGGAGGTGTTCGATCCGTCTCGCTTCCTGCCCGAGCGCGGTGCCGGGCGGCATCGGTCTCAGTACCTGCCGTTCGGTGGCGGACGACGGATCTGCATCGGCTCCAGCTTCGCCCTCATGGAGGCCACGCTGGTCACTGCGATCATGAGCCAGCGCTTCACCTACGAGCTGGTCCCCGGGCATCCGGTCCAGGCGGAGGCCACGCTGACCCTGCGCCCCCGTCACGGGCTGCGCATGATCGCGGTCAGGCGCCCGGGATGAAGGTCTCGGGAACCAGGGTCGTGGTCACCGGCGCGGGCAGCGGGATCGGCAAGGCCACGGCGCTACGGGTCGCGCGTAAGGGAGCGAGCGTCGTCGCCGTCGACATCGATGAAGCGTCGGCTCAGGCCACCGCCGAGGAATGCGTGGTCGGCGGGCGCCCGGCCTTCTATAAGTGCGACGTCTCGGACCGGGAGGCCGTGGAGGGCCTGGCCGAGCGGATCGAGGCCGAGCTCGGTCCGGTCGACGTGCTGGTCAACAACGCGGGGGTGGGGCTCGTGGGCGACTTCCTGGACGGGACCACGGAGGACTGGGACTGGCTGCGCGGGGTAAACCTGGACGGCGTGGCCTACGGCTGCCACGCCTTCGGCGGGCGGATGGTCGTCCGCCGGCGCGGCCACGTGGTCAATGTCGCCTCGGGAGCGGCTTACCTGCCTCATCGCACGCTGGCCGCCTACTGCGCTGCCAAGGCCGGCGTGCTCATGCTCTCGCAGTGTCTGCGTGCCGACTGGGCCCCGCACGGCGTGGGCGTGAGCGTGATCTGCCCGGGCGTGATCGACACGCCGATCGCGTCCAACTCGCGCATGGTGGGATCGGCGGCCAACAAGCGGGCAGCCGCGGTCCGGGCGCTGGGCTTCGGCCGCTCGCCGGATGTCGTGGCCAAGGCGATCGTGGGCGCGGTTGATCACAACCGGGGGGTGGTGCCCGTGGGGGTGGAGTCGAGCCTGGCCTTCCGGGTGCTGCGGTTCGCTCCCGGTCCGCTACAGGCCGCCCTGGCCCGGGCCGAGGTCATCTGATGGAGCGTCACCGGGTGGTGATCATCGGCGCCGGGTTCGCCGGCATCGGGCTGGGGGTCCGACTGCGTCAGGCCGGGATCGACGACTTCGTGATCGTCGAGCGCAACCCGTCGATCGGCGGCACCTGGTTCGAGCACACGTATCCCGGGTGCCAGTGCGACGTGCCCACCCATCTGTACTCGTACTCGTTCGCGCGCAACCCCAACTGGTCGCGCCTGTATCCGCTGCAGGAGGAGATCCTCGACTACATCCGTGACGTGGCCGACCGCTCTGGGGTCACGCCGCACGTCCGGCTGGGCTGTGAGATGGAGCGCGCCGAGTGGGATGAGACGGCGGCCGCCTGGCGGCTGCGCAGCTCGCACGGGGAGATGCTGGGGGACGTCCTGGTCAGCGCCATCGGAGGATTCGCCGAGCCGGAGGACCCGTCGGTGCCCGGCTGGGACTCGTTCACCGGCACCCGCTTTCACTCCGCCCGCTGGGACCACGATCATGACCTGGGGGGCGAGCGGGTGGCGGTCATCGGGACCGGGTGCGCGGCCGCGCAGTTCATTCCCCGGATCCAGCGCAAGGTGAAGCAGCTGGTGGTGTTCCAGCGCACGCCTGGCTGGGTCATGCCTCACCCCGACCGGGCGATGGGCGCGGCTGAGCGGCAGCTCTACAAGCGGGTGCCGGCGGCCCAGGACGCGCAACGGAACTTCTACTTCGCCATGTACGAGGCGATCGGCGTCGGGTTCCGCGGCCGCACCGAGCTGCTGGCCCCGATCGAGCGGGTGGGGCGTGCGCACCTGGCCCGGCAGGTCAGTGAGCCTGAGCTGCGGACCAAGCTGACGCCGCACTACCGGTTCGGCTGCAAGCGTCCGATCCTGTCCAACCACTTCTATCCGGCGCTGACCCGGCCCCACGTGGAGCTGGTCACCGAGCCGATCGCCCGCGTGACCGAGGGCTCGATTGCGACCTCCGGTGGCACGTCCTACGAGGTGGACACGATCATCGCGGCCACGGGATACAAGTACAACCGCTCGCTGATGGTGGACCGCGTACGAGGGGTGAGGGACGCGAGCCTGGGTGAGGTGTGGGACCAGTCGCCCCGGGCCTATCTGGGCTCGACGGTTCCCAGGTTCCCGAACATGTTCATCCTGCTCGGCCCCAACGCGATCGGGATCAACTCCGTGATCTTCACGCTGGAGTCCCAGATCCAGTACGTGATGAGCGCTCTGGACACGATGGAGCGGCGCGGTGTGACCCGATTGGAGGTCCGCGCCGACTCGCTCGAGCGCTACGTCGAGGAGATGGATCGACGGAGCGCCGGCTCGGTGTGGACCGATGGCGGCTGCAACGCCTACTACACCGATTCAAGCGGTCGCAACTACGCGATCTACCCCGGGTTTGCCGCCGAGTTCCGCCGCCGGACTCGGCGATTCGATCCGGAGCCGTACGAGCTCACCGCGAGCGCGGCTTGATGGGACGCCCGCGGTGTGGGCGAGACGCCCTCCGCGGGCTAGCTCCAGCGCCGCTCGATCTCGTCGGGTGGCGCCGGGCGACCCAGGTAGTAGCCCTGGGCGATCCGGGCCCCCAGCCGCAGCAGTGCCTGCTCCTGCTGGGCGGTCTCCACGCCTTCCACGATCACCCGGAGATCGAGGCGGTGGCCGAGCAGGACGATCGTCCGCATCAGCTCCTCGGCCCGGAAGTCACCGGGGATTCCGGTCATGAAGTGCCGGTCGGTCTTCAGCAGGGTGAACGGCATCGCGCGCAGGCGGGCCAGCGAGCTGTAACCGATGCCGAAGTCGTCCAGGGATAGGACGAACCCCTCCTCGCGCAGGGCGCGCAGACTCGGCAGGACCGCCTGGAGCTCGACCGGGCTCGACTCGATGATCTCCAGCGCCAGTCGACTCGGATCGGCGCCGTGCCCGCGGGCGGTGTCAATCGCGTACTGGGCGAACCCGGGCTGCTCGAGCTGACGAGCCGGGACGTTGAAGCTGACGCGGGGTGCGAACCCGCGCTCGCCCCAGCGCGCCAGTTGCTGGCACAGCGTGGAGAACACCCACTCACCGATCAGCTCCAGTACCGGCGAGTGCTCGACGTGGGACAGGAACTGGTCGGGGGTCAACAGTCCCCGGTCGGGGTCTCGCCAGCGCAGGAGCGCCTCGAGGCCCCCCAGCCTATGCCCGTCGGCGATCTCGACCACCGGCTGGTAGTGCAGCTCGAGTTCGCCCTGCTCCAGGGCCCGGCGCAGGCGCAGCGCGCCCTCGAGCTCGATCAGCGAGGGCCGAGGCCGCTCCTCGAACAGGTGCATCCTGGCTCCGCCCTGACGCTTGGCCAGGTACAGGGCCTGATCGGCGTGATCAATCAGCTCGTGGTAATGAAGGGCGTCCGCCGGAAACAGGCTGGCCCCCAGCGAGGCCGATATCTCGAACGTGGAGCGGGCCACTCTGAACGGCCGGCTCAGCGTGGTGTGGACCTGCTGGACCAGCGCGCCCAGCGCGCGGACGGCTGCCTCGCGATTGGCGGGTAGATCCTCGGTCAGCAGCACGAACTCGTCGGCCCCGCGGCGCCCCACGACGAGCTTGCCATCGGTGGAGTTACGCAGCCGGGAGCCGATCAGCGCCAGCAGCTCGTCGCCACCCAGGTTGCCCAGCGAGTCGTTGACCCGCCGGAAGTCATCGACATCGAGGATGAGTACCGCGGTGCCGGTGCCCTCGTGGCGCGCCCGGGCGATCGCGGCCTCGACCAGCTTGGCCATCCCGGCCATATTGAGCAGGCCGGTCAGATGGTCACGAAACGCCAGCTGGCGCAGCTGCGACTCAAGGTGGTCGGGGTCCAGCTCCTCACCAACAGGCATCTATGAGGCAACATCGGCATCCGAGGCGCCGGACACGAGGGCGGTTCAGGTTGCCGGCACTCGCGCGTAACGCGTCTCGAGCATGGTGCACCCAACGCCGGTTTCCCACGGGCCGTGGACCATGCCGGGCGGTCGGCACGCGTAGTAGCCGGCGCCAAAGGTCTGATCGAGCGTGAGGTCGTGCAGCGATCCCGAAAGAATCAGCACTTCCTCCCAATACTCGTGCCTGACCGCTCCGGCACTTGAGGTTTTTAGACCCGGATCCCAGCGAACCAATCGCGTGAGTAGCCCGGTGGCCGGATCCTCGGCCAGAACCCGCTGGGACACACCCGGCTCGCCCACCACGGGGTGCCAGGGGAGCGTTTCCGGATCAAAGAACTCGAGCTCGGGTTTGGCCATCCGAGCCAGTTCAGCACACTGACACGTCAGGCTGAAGCCGATCACGGCTGCGTACGCCGTCCGGGGGTAGTGGTGCCCCGGACGGCGGCCGCTCAGGCCCGTACTACGTGTACATCCCGGAGAACTGCCCGCCCGTCACGTTGATGATCTGGCCGTGGATGTAGTTGGCCCACGGCGAGCAGAGCAGGAAGATCGCGCTGGCGGCCTCCTCGGGCGTGCCGGGGCGCCCCAGCGGGATCAGCATCGAGGCCATCCCGCGCAGCTGATCAGGGATGCCGAGCTGGACCTTCTCGCCGCCGATCTCGGCCACGTTGGCCTCGTCCTTGGAGGCGGTGAGGCGCGTCTCGATATAGCCGAACGCCACCGCGTTGACGTTGATCTTGAACTGGCCCCACTCCTTGGCCAGCGTCTTGGTCAGTCCGGTCACCGCGGCCTTGCCCGAGGAATAGTTGGCCTGGCCAGCGTTACCCATGGTGCCGGAGATCGAGGTCACGTTGACGATCTTGCGGAACACCTCGTGGCCTTCCTCCTTCTCCTGCTTGGCCGGCTCGCGCATGTGGGGAGCCACCGCGCGGCACATCCGGAAGGGCACGATCGAGTGGATGTCCAGCATCTTCTGGAACCACTCGTCGGACATCTTGTGGATCGGGGCGTCGAGCGTGTAGCCGGCGTTGTTGACCAGGATGTCCACCCGGCCCCACTCGTCCACCACCTTCTGGACGAGCTCGTCCGGCACACCCGGCTTGGTCAGGTCGCCGCCGAACACGAGCGTGTCGCCGGAGATCTCGGAAGCCGTCTGCTCGGCCACGTCGCCGTCGAGGTCGTTGATCAGGACCTTGGCGCCCTGCTCGGAGAGGAGCTCGGCCGTGGCCCGGCCGATCCCTCGCGCAGAGCCGGTGACGATCGCCACCTTTCCGTCTAGAACTGCCATGTGTACAGCCTGCCTTTCGTTGCACTCTGAAGCGGAGGATCATGCCAGGGTGCCTCAAGGGCTGCGCGTTGCCGTGTAGCATCGCCCCGAATGCGATTGGGGCGCAGAGTTCTTCTGCTTGGGCTCGTGGTGGCGAGCCTCGCGCCTGCCTCCGCCCTTGGGGCGAGGACCCTGGCGGTCACCACGGCGGTCACCTGGATGCCGGGTGCCCGGCCGGCCGGCACGCCGGTGCGCTACGACAAGGTCGGGGTGATCAAGGTGGGGTATTACGGCGCGCGCAACGTGTTGGTGCTCGAGCCGGGAACCTCGGCCGGCGCGGCCTACTTCGTCCCCCTGGCCAGGTGGATCCTGTCCAAGCTGCCCGGGTGGCAGGTGTGGTCGGTGGAACGGCGCGAGAACCTGCTGGAGGACCAGTCTGCGCTGGACCAGGCCAAGCAGGGTAGGGCCGGCACGCAGAAGGTGTTCAACTACTACCTGGGCTTTATCACGAACAAGTCGATCAAGCACCACTTCGCCGTGTCACGCTATCTCGGCCTCCAATACCCCAAGAGCTGGGGCATGGCCGTGGCGGTCCAGGATCTCCGGCGAGTGATCACGGCGGCCCGTAAGCTCGGCGGCAAGGTGGTGTTGGGCGGTCACTCGCTGGGTGGCTCGGTGGTCACCGCCTACGCCACGTGGAACTTCGGCGGCCAGCCGGGCGCCCGGCAGCTGGCCGGGCTGGTGTACATCGATGGCGGCAGTGGACCGCCGGAGACGGGCGCGCAAGCTCAGGCGGCCCTGTCGCAGCTGAACCAGCCCAAGGCCTCGGCTTGGCTGTCGTTCGGTGGGATTGGCGCGCCATTCGCCGGTGTGTTCAACGCGACCGGCTCGCTGGGCGTGCTGACCGCGCCGAACGCCCGCTCGCTCGGCCAGCAGTTCCCGCTTCTGCCCGCCGATCTGAAGCCTCCGGTGCCGGTGACCAACGCCGGCCAGTACGGCTACGCACTCAACGTCGGAACCTCGCCGAGCTCGCTTATCGCCGCTCAGGGGCACCTGGGCAAGGGTGTGGGTCCGGCCGGGCCCAATGGGTTGCATGGCTGGGACGGCCGGGGCGCGCTGACCCCGCTTCGCCGGTTCGCCCAGATGTTTGCCGGCGCGGGCATCGTCGGCGCTGACGGCACCGAGTGGTACTTCCCGCAGCGCCTGACCGACGACACGGCTGCGGTGGGCAACGGCGTGTCGAATCCGGCCCAGCAGGTGCTAGGCGTCCGCTCAACCATGGCCCGCCGGCTGCCGCACCGGCTGCGGATCTACGCGTTTGGCGCGGCGCTGGGGGACGGCCGGGTGCTGGCCGGAGCTCAGCAGCTGGCCCAGCTCGCGCACATCCCGAAGCGGAATCTCGTCCTGATCAACCGCGCCGGGACCTACGCCCACAACGACCCAGCCGGGGCGTTTCCGCGCAACGTGTTCTTCTCGCACCTGATCCCGTTCCTGCGCCGCCTGGGCTGATCCACACGGCCGGCCGTCGGCGGTTAGAGTCGCTTGGCGATGAACGCCAAGGAATGGATCGAGGCCTTCGCGGCCCGGCTCGGCACCGACACGCCCACCGCTCAGGAGTTCAGCACGCTGCTCGACCTGGCCGGCGAGGCCGCCCACTCCTCCGAGCGGGTGGCGGCTCCGGTCTCCTGCTGGGTGGCCGCTCGCGCCGGCGTGTCACCAAACGAAGCTCTGGCCGCGGCCCGCGAGGTTTCAGCCGGTGGCTGACCGCGAGCATGACATCGTCCTGTTCGGCGCCACGGGGTTCACGGGCGGGCTGACCGCGGAGTACCTGGCCGAGCACGCCGGGGAGGGCGGGACCCAGACCAAGTGGGCGCTGGCCGGGCGCAACCGGAGCAAGCTCGAAGCCGTGCGCTCGCGGCTCGGCTCCGATCACGCCGAGCTGCCGCTGCTCGAGGCGGACGTGAACAACGAAGCGTCGCTGCGGTCGGTGGCCGAGTCGACCAAGGTGGTGATCACCACCGTCGGCCCGTACATCCACCACGGAGAGCCGATGGTGGCCGCCTGCGCGGCCGCGGGCACCGACTACGTCGATCTGACCGGCGAGCCGGAGTTCGTCGATGAGATGTGGCTGCGCTACCACGAACTGGCCGAGCGTTCGGGCGCCCGGATCGTTCACTCCTGCGGGTTTGACTCGATCCCGTACGACCTGGGCGCGCTGTACACGGTGGGCCGCCTGCCCGAAGGGGTGCCGATCGCGCTCGAAGGCTTCATGCAAGCCAACGCCCGGTTCTCCGGCGGCACCTTCCACTCGGCCATTCACGCCATGGGCCGGCTGCGTCACAGCGTGCGGGTGGCCCGCGAGCGCGCCCGCGGCGAGCCCCAGCCCAGCGGCCGCCGGGTGCGGGGACTCTCAGGCCGCCCCCACAACGAGCCGGACATCGGGGGTTGGGTGGTCCCGTTTCCCACCATCGATCCGCAGACCGTCCTGCGTTCGGCCCGGGCCCTCGACCGCTACGGCCCGGACTTCAGCTACAGCCACTACCTGGTGGTGGGCAAGCTGCCGCTGGTGGCCGGGATGGCGCTCGGCGCCGGGGCGGCGGTGGCCCTGGCCCAGACCAAGCCGACACGCAACCTGCTGCTCAAGATCAAGGACCCGGGCGAAGGTCCGACGCCCGAGCAACGCGCCCGGGCCTGGTTCAAGGTCACGATGCGCGCCCGGGCCGACGGGCAGCGGGTGAAGACTGTCGTCTCAGGCGGGGATCCCGGGTACACCGAGACGTCGAAGATGCTGGGCGAGGCGGCGCTGTGTCTGGCCAAGGACGAGCTGCCGCAGCGAGCCGGCCAGCTCACACCCGCGGTAGCGATGGGGGAGGCCCTGATAGCGCGTGTGGAACGCGCCGGAATCCGATTCGAGGTGGTGGAGGAATGAGCGCTGACGCCGGGCAGGCCATCGATGCGGTCAACCAGGTGTTCGGACGCCATCCCGGCTTCCGGGCTCTGCACGCCAAGGGCCAGCTGTTCCGGGGCACGTTCAAGGCCACGCCGGAAGCCGCTGCGCTGACCACCGCCGGCCACATGCAGGGGGACGAGATCCCGGCCACGTTCCGCTTGTCCAATGGCGCCGGGAACCCAGATCACCCGGACTACGCACCGGAGCCACGCGGGTTCGCGGTGAAGCTGTATCTCCCGGACGGATCGCGCACTGACATCGTGGCGGCCACCGCGCCGCTGTTCCCGGTCAAGAACCCGGAAGGGTTCACCGACTTCGTCAAGCTTCAAGCCGCCCAGTGGAAGCTGCCGCTGTTCCTGATCCGCCACCCGGAGGCGCTGCGGGTGATCCCGGTCGCCGCGCCCACCCTGCGGCCACCCGAGAGCTACGCCTCGATTCCCTACTACGCGATCCACGCGTTCAAGTGGATCGACGCCCAGGGCACCGAGCGCTATGTCCGCTACACCGTGCTGCCCGAGGGCGCGGTGCGCCGGCTGAGCCCCCGGGATGCCAAGCGCCGCGGGCGCGACTACCTCCAGACCGAGATCCAGGAACGTGTGGCTCGGGGTCCGGTTCGATTCACGCTCGAGCTCCAGATCGCCGCGCCCGGCGACCCCACGGACGACCCCAGCCGCGGCTGGCCCAAGGACCGCCAGCGGGTCCGCGCGGGCACGTTCGAGATCACCGAGCCTGAGACCGAGCGCGAGAAGGACGGAGACATCCTGGTGTTCGATCCCACGCGGGTGACCGACGGGATCGAACTGTCTGACGACCCGGTCCTGCGGTTCCGAGAACAGGCATACGGGGAATCAGTAGCCAGGAGGACAGCTTCCTGATGCCCCGCTGGACCGCAAGTGACATCCCTGATCAAACCGGCCGCACGGTCGTGATCACCGGTGCCAACAGCGGCATCGGGCTGGTGGCCGCCCGGGAGCTGGCTCGGGCCGGTGCGCATGTGGTGATGGGGGTACGCAACCTGGACAAGGGCCGGGCGGCGGCGGACTCGATCACCTTGGGATCTTTCGAGGTGCGCGAGCTCGATCTGGCTGACCTGGCGTCGGTGCGCGGGTTCGCCGCGGGCTACCAGGGCGAGCTCGACCTGCTGATCAACAACGCGGGCGTGATGGCGCCGCCGCGGCGGGAGACCAAAGACGGGTTCGAGAGCCAGCTCGGGACGAACCACCTGGGCCACTTCGCGCTCGCCGGTCTACTCCTGCCTCGGCTGCTGGCCGCGTCGGAACCGCGGGTGGTGACGGTGTCCAGCGGTGCCCACCGGATCGGGCGGATCCGCTTCGATGACCTCCAGGGCGAGCGTCGCTACATGAACTGGCTGTGGTACGGGCAGTCGAAGCTGGCCAACCTGATGTTCTGCTTCGAGCTCCAGCGCCGGGCCACCGAGGCCGGCACCGAGCTCAAGAGCCTGGCCGTGCACCCGGGATACGCGCGAACCAACCTCCAGTTCGCGGCCCCTCCCTGGTACGAACAAGCCGTGATGAAGGTGACCAACCTCCTCGCCCAGACCGCGGACATGGGCGCGCTGCCCACCCTCTATGCGGCCACCGTGCCGGATCTCCCGGGCGGGAGCTTCGTGGGACCCGACGGGTTCATGGAGCAGCGCGGCTACCCGCACATCGTCACCGCCGCGGGCAAGGCGTATGACGAGGCCGCCTGGCGGCGGCTGTGGCAGGTCTCCGAGGACCTGACCGGGGTCAGCTATGAGTTCAGCGCGCCCGCCCCGGCGGTTCCTTGACGGATCTGCGCCGCGACGGGGCCGCCGCTCTGGACTGGGCGGCGCGCTACCAGGAGCGCGTACGCCAGCTCCCGGTCCTGGCCCGGGTCGAGCCGGGGGAGATCCGGAGCCGGCTGCCGGTCAGCCCGCCCGCTGAGCCTGAGCCGTTCGCGGCGGTCCTGCGGGACCTCGACGAGGTGCTGCTCGACGGAATCACGCACTGGCAGCATCCCCGGTACTTCGCCTACCTGCCCTCGGTCACGTCGGAACCGGCGATCCTGGCCGAGCTGCTGGCGGCCGCGCTGAACTCCGTGGCCATCCTGTGGCGCACGGCTCCCGCGGCCACGGAGCTGGAGGGCGTGGTGCTCGACTGGGTGGCCCAGCTGCTGGGACTTCCGGAGGGCTGGCACGGTCACATCGAGGACACCGC
>DATKRM010000257.1:0-18260 GCA_035532195.1 Solirubrobacteraceae bacterium | reverse complement strand
TCCACGGTTCGCGAGTTCGCCACCCAGGAGATCGCGCCGGTGGCCGAGGAGCTGGACCGCACCAAGACCTTCCCCTACGAGATCGTCCGGCGGCTGGGTGAACTCGACCTGATGGGAATCCCGTTCCCCGAGGAGCACGGCGGAGGAGGAGGCGACTCGCTGGACTACGCGTTGGTGGTGGAGGAGCTGGCGCGGGTTGACTCGTCGGTGGCCATCACCCTGTGCGCGCACACCTCGCTGGGCACCCAGCCCGTGTACCTGTTCGGGTCGGAGGAGCAGAAGGCCGAGTGGCTGCCGCCGCTGTGTCGCGGCGAGCGGCTGGGCGCGTTCGGGCTGACCGAGCCCGAGGCCGGCTCGGATGCCGGCAACACCCAGACTCGGGCCGTGCTCGAGGACGGTGAGTGGGTGATCAACGGTTCCAAGCAGTTCATCACCAACGCCGGAACCGGCATCTCAGGGATGGTGGTGATCACCGCGGTGACCGGGGGTAGTGGAGCGACGCGTGAGATCTCCAACCTCCTCGTGCCCAACGGCACCCCCGGGTACGAGCCCGGCGAGCCGTACCGGAAGATGGGCTGGAACGCCTCCGACACGCGACCGCTGTCGTTCAGCGATTGCCGGGTGCCGGCCGAGAGCCTGCTCGGCCCGCGGGGAGCAGGGCTCAAGCAGTTCCTGCGCGTGCTGGACATCGGGCGGATTGGCGTGGCCGCCATGGGTGTCGGGCTGGCCCAGGGCGCGCTCGACCAAGCGCTGGCCTACGCCCAGGAGCGCCGGGCCTTCGGGCAGCCGATCTCCAAGTTCCAGTCCATTCAGGCCAAGCTGGCCAACCTGTCCACCGAGATCGAGGCCACCCGCCTCCTGGTGCACAAAGCGGCCTACCTGAAGGACCGAGGGGCGAACTTCACCCTGACCGCCGCCCAGGCCAAGCTCAAGAGTGGCCGGCTGGCCGTCCACGCCGCCGATGAGGCCGTGCAGATCCACGGCGGCTACGGCTACATCGAGGAGTACCCGGTGTGCCGCTTCTACCGCGACGCCAAGATCCTGACCATCGGCGAGGGCACCGACGAGATCCAGGAGCTGGTCATCGCGCGTCAGCTCGGAGCCTGACCCCGCTCCAGGATCGACGTCGCGGCGCTCGCCGGGTCGATCTCGCGTGACACCACCCGGTTCAGCAGCTCCCTGACCTCCGGGTCCTCGCGGATCGACGCTTCGAGCTCACGGCGCATGCGGTAACTGGCGATGCCCAGCACCTCGTTCATCAGGTTGCGCCGCCGGCGCTCAATCAGCGTGCCCTCGGCCTCGATGTGCGCCCGGTGCCGGTCGAGCTGCTCCACCAGCTCCTCCATGCCTTCTCCGCGGGCGGCCTCGGTGCGGACGATTGGGACCTCCCAGGCCTGCCGGGGGCCGAGCGCCAGCACGCCCTTGATCTCCCGGACCATGGTGTCGGTCAGCGGGTGGTCGGCCTTGTTGACCACGATCACGTCCGGGATCTCCATCACCCCGGCCTTGAGCGCCTGGATCGAGTCGCCCGAACCGGGCATCAGCACCAGCACCACGCTGTCCGCGTGATCGATGATGTCCACCTCGGCCTGACCCACGCCGACCGTCTCCAGCAGGACCAGGTCCCGGCCCGAGGCGTCCATGAGCAGTGCCGCCTGGAGCGAGGCCTCGCTCAGCCCGCCCAGGGCGCCCCGGTTGGCCATCGAGCGGATGAATACGCCGCTGTCCAGAAAGTGCTCGGCCAACCGGATGCGGTCGCCCAGCAGCGCCCCCTGGGTGAACGGCGAGGAGGGATCGATCGACAGCACCGCCACCGTCCGGCCGCGCGCGCGCTGGAGCTTGGTCAGCGCCCCCAGCAGCGTCGACTTGCCCACGCCCGGCGGCCCGGTGAAGCCCAGCACAGCCGCCCGCCCGGTGTGCGGATAGACCTGGCGGACCAGCTCCCAGCCCTCCGGATCGTCGTTTTCGACCAGCGTGATGGCACGGGCCAGCGCGCGCTTGTCGCCCGACAGCAGGCGCTCAGCCAGGCTTTGCTCGGTGGCAGACACAGCGGCGAGCAATCATCGCAGCCCGTACGATGGCGCCGTGGCCTCCACGCGCTCTAAGCCGGTCGAGCCGGTGGTCGCACCGGCTGCGATCCCCAGGATCGTCCGCTCGGGTCCCCCGCCTCTCCACGGCGGGGTGTGGACCTTCCTTCGCTTCGCCGCCCGCCATCGCATGCTCACGCCCGGGTACCTCCTGCTGTTCGTGCGCTGGGTCTGGCTCAAGCTGCGCTGGCGCGGCCGGCTGCAAACCGACGGCATGTGTTTCGTGTGCCCGCGGGTCAAGTTCGAGATCGGACGCCACGCGGTGATCCGGCTGGGGCGCTGGTCGTGGATCGGACACGGCACGAAGGTCAGGGCCCACGAGGGTGAGGTCTCGATCGGAGCCAAGTCCGTCCTGGGCCAGGAGTGCACGATCTCGGCCTTCCAGCACGTCTCGATCGGCCGCGAGTGCATCGTCGCCGACCGGGTGATGATGATCGACTTCGACCACGGGGTGGTCGAAGTGGAGCGCCCGATTCGGCTCCAGGGCATCTACAAGCGCGACGTGAAGGTCGGCCACAACGTGTGGATCGGCTACGGCGCCGGAGTGCTGCGGGGGGTGAAGGTGGGCCACAACTCGGTGATCGGGACCAACTCGGTGGTGACCACGGATGTGCCTGAGAACGCCGTGGTGGGCGGGGTTCCAGCCCGTCTGATCCGGATGCGTGAGGCGCCGCAGACGTTTCGCTGGGGCTGAACGGCGCCCTCGGGGCGGTTGCAATCCGCCGGGGAGCTCGTCATTATTTCTATGGACGCAACGGAAGCGTCCGGGTGCATCAGCGACTGCGAGGGCGAATGGCCTCATCAGGCAGCAAGGCAGGACCACAGCGCGGGACGAGCCGTGGCGCCGTGGCGGCCATCGCGCTGGCCGTGCTGCTGGCGGGGGTGCTCGCGGCCTGCGGCAGCTCGTCGTCGAGCACCGGGATCAAAGGAGCCAGCGAGATTTCCGCCCAGCCTGTGTCAACCGCGGGCCAGGACCCGTTCATGCCTGCCGTGGGGAAGGACCGGGCGGGGATAACGCCCCCGGCCGCCGCCGGCTCCTCAAGCGGCCCAGCCACCTACGTCGCGAGCACGCCGGGCCTGTACGGCGGCACGCGGAACATCTCGAGCTGCGACGCCAGGCAGATGGTGGCCTACCTCCAGCAGAACCCGTCCAAGGCGACCGCGTGGGCCGCCACCCTGGGCATCAGCACCAGCCAGATCTCGACCTACGTTTCGAAGTTGACCAACGTGCTGCTGCGCACCGACACGCGGGTGACCAACCACGGCTACGTCAGCGGTCAGGCCAACGGGTTCCAAGCCGTGCTCGAAGCCGGCACTGCGGTGCTGGTCAATCAGTACGGCGAGCCGGTGGTCAAGTGCTACTGCGGCAACCCGCTGACAGCCCCCACGCTGCTGGCCTCGCCCATCTACACCGGGCCGACCTGGAGCGGGTTCAGCACCACCAACATCACGATCATCCAGCAGTCGACCACGATCATCAACCAGTACATCCTGTACGACCCCGATACCGGGAAGACGTTCACCCGCACCCCGGGCCAGACCGGCAGCGACGGGCCGTTCCAGCAGGGCTCGGGCACGGGCACCAACGCCGCTCCCACGCCGAGCCCCAACCCGTCCAACCCGGCGCCCTCGGGCTCGGGGTCGGGCTCCGGCACGCCGGCTGGGAACCCCTCGATATCGCTGTCGCCCAACCCGGTCACTGCGGGCGACACGGTGACGTTGACCGGCAGCGGCTTCCCGCCAAGCACGCAACTCACGGTCGATGCTCATCGTCCCGACGGGGGGACCGACAGCTTCTCGACCACCAGCGACGGACAGGGAAACGTGACCTACACGTTCCCCAATGCCGGTGGCTCGATCACCGGCACTTACACGGTGACGGTCCACGGCGGGAGCGCCTCCGCGTCGGCCTCCGTCACCGTGGTGCCACGGTCGAGCTCGCCCGCCACCCCGGGCGGCACCCCCACGCAGTAGCCCTCAGCCTGTCCAGCCCACCAGCTCGGGCGCCAGGTTGCGCAGGCGCTCGTCCAGATCTCCGTCGTTGAGCGCCCGCGCCAGCGCCTCGGCGTGCCCCCGCGCCCGCTCCCGCGGATACTCGCCGGCCAGCTGGCGGGTGACCAGGAACGCCCAGTCGCTCGACTGAAGAGCCAGGAGCTCACGCAGCGCCCGGGGGCTCGCCGACTCAGGCTGGTTGAGCAGGCGCAGCTCGGCCGTGCGCGCCTCCCAGGCCAGATCGGCCACCACGGGCCCGCTCCAGGTCCGCAGGTCGCCTCCCTCGCCCCACGTGCTCACGCCGAGCTCCGCGGCGGCCGGCGCCGGGTCGTGGCGCTCCAGCGCGTCGTCCAGCGACGTCAGGGGCAGACCCTGCCGCGCGCTCTCCAGGATCACGCTGTCCAGCCAGGCCACGCCCTCATACCACCAGTGGCCCAGCAGCTCGGTGTCCAGGGCGCACACGCACACGCCACCGCCATGGACGCGCTGCTTGACCCGGGCCACGAAATCGGCTGCGTGTTCGGCAGCCAGCTGCCGGGCCGCGGCGTGGTCGTACGGCTCCCCCGTGTTGCTCCAGACCCGGTGGTGGCGGGGCGTAAGCGCGTGGTAGCTGCGGTAGGCGCCAGCCGCCGGATAGCCGTCCTGGCTCCACACCAGCGACATGGTCTGCCGGTCGATCGGCCACAGGACGGGGCCAGCCTCGGTGGCCACGGCGGCCAGGTGACGTGAATCGCCGAGCCCGAGTTGGGCGGTTAGCTCGACGCAGCTGTGCCGGACCCCTGCCTCCTCCAGCCGATCATCCAGCCACGGCGCGTACGCGCACTCGGGCAGCCAGAAGCCGCCCTGCCAGTCTCCGAACCGGCGGCGGTGAGAGCCGACGCCGGTTTCGACCTGGAGATCGACGCCGGTGTCGCTGGCCAGCAGCGGGAGCAGAGCATGGGTGGCGGCGGAGGTCCAGGCTGCGTGCTCGCCCAGCGCGCCAAGCAGGCCGGCCGGCAGCGCGGCCAGCCGCTGGGCTGCGGCCGCGTATTCCGCGGCCGAGCGATCGAGCTCGGCCACCAGCTCGGGCGCTCCGGTTCGGCTCAACTCTTCGATGTCCAGCCGGTGCGACTCCGGCCGGACCTCACGCAGGAATTGCAGGCAGCGCTCGATCGCCCCCGGCGCCTCCAGCTGATCGCACAGCACCGGGGTCAGCGACAGCGTGAGCGGCGCCGGGCGGGCGGGCTCCAGTACCTCGAGCAGCGGCAGGTACGAGGTGGCGATCGCCTCCCACAGCCACTCTTCGCCGAACGGCCAGGTGCCAAAGCCCTCCACGTAGGGCATGTGGGTGTGCAGGACGAGGGCCAGGGCGCCAGGCCGGCTTGGCGAACGCGATGAGGAGGGAGCAGAGGGCATGAAAACCGACGACTACATCATCAGGGCGTCGGAGCGCGACGGTCTCATCGATCGGATGGCCCAGCTCAGCGCGTCGAGAGCCCGCACTCCTGGCCGATCCGCTTGAACTTCTCAGGGTCCTTGGGTAGCGCCCTATCCGCGGCAGCCACAGTCGCGTAGCCCGCAGCCGCGATCTTGTGCGTATCGCAGGCCGCGAACTCTCGAGCGGCCGCGGGGCTCAAATGCTGCCGCGCTTCGTCAAACCGCGCCACATAGTTGCGATATGCAGGCGACTCCACCGGCGTCGACCCAGCTGGCTCAGGGGGGATGGACGAGATGATCGTCCTGGTAGCCGGCGACACGGTCGGTCTCTGGCCGGCCGTGTTGCTCGTCGAGCTGGCCGACCCGCACGCCGTCACCGCCACCGCAAAGACGGCAATCGTCGGCACCACAATTGAACGGCTCATCACCTCGACACGTTAGATCACATCGGCATAACGCTGCCCTTCGGGGAACTGAATCCGCCGCCGGGTGCGTGGCGCAGGGATGAGGAAGCGGAATCTTGCATTGGACAGGCCGGGGCAAGAGACTCGCGCCCGATGTCTCGCCGCCCAGTGTGCCCCACCGCGGCGCTCGCCGCCGCCGTCGTGGTGCTGGCGGCCGGTTGCGGCACCAGCTCCAGCAGTCACACCAGCCCCATCCTGTCGCCCGCCCAGGCTGGACTGCCCGACGGCGTGACCCATGGACTCCAGGCCGGGGTTCCGGCGGTCTACGCACGTTTCGCCTGCCCCTACATCACCACGGTGCACATCACCTGCCCGCTGGCCAAGACGATCGTCCGCGCGTACTACACCGCGCGCACCCCCAGCCTGACCGTCACCGACCCGACCAGCGGCCAGGTGCCGTTTCAGTGTGTCTGGGCGGCCGGGAACGTGGACTGCCTCAACACCGGGGGCTCGTGGGCCGTCAGCTTCCAGGGACCGCCACCCAGACACCAGTAGCTAGCTCCGGGAGCGCTCAGCCGCGGCACACAGCCAGGAAGTCGAGCGCCCGGTCGAGGCTCCCGGCTCCCAGGGCGAAGTCCCGGGCCGAGATGGCCGGGGTGAAGCGGTCGTAGAACGGCTTGGTGAGACCCAGGGCCGCGTGCACCCGGTCCCACCCGAGCTGCAACGCCCAGCCGTGCAGGCGCAGCTTGCGGGCGTGGAACAGCCCCAGCAGGTCAACCACAGCGAACACCGACCGGCACAGCTGGTCGAACTCGTGAGCCCGGTACTCGCGGACGTGCCAGGGGTTATCCGACTTCTCGCGGTCCGGTCCGGCCAGGGTCAGCAGGTTCGGGGTCGAGACGTACGCCACCCCGCCGGGCGCCAGCAGCGCTCGGAAGTGCTCCAACACGGCCTGCGGGTCCTGAACGTGCTCGATCGTCTGGAGGAACACCACGGCATCCAGGCTCTGAGGGTCGCCGTAGGTCTCCACCACCCCACGGTCGAACCGCAGGTTCTCACGCTGGTAGCGAACTCGCGCGTGCTCGTGGGCCTCGGGGTTGGCGTCCACGCCCACCACCGACGCCGCCGAGCGCGAAAGCACCTCGGAGCCATAGCCCTCGCCGCAGGCCATGTCCAGCACCCGCCGCCCGGCCACCCGCGCCCCGATCCACTCGTACACCGCCAGGTGGCGCCGGTACCAGTAGTTCTCCTCCGGGATGTCGGGCAGGGTGCGCTCGCCGGTCAGCTCCAGCGGCGGTACGCCAGGTGGCTGATCTTGCTGTAGGTAGGCGTTCATCGCTCGCCGAGAGGGTAATCTGCGCCGGGCTCATGGAGGCAGCTAGGACCGCGGATGAGATCCGCGACGTGAACACTCGCTACCACGACGTAGCGGCAACCAGCTACGACTCGAAGTGGGGAATCGACTTCGGCGAGGTCGGCCAGGCCCAGGTGCTGGGCAAGCTGCGCAAGCTGCTGGGCCGCGAGCTCGATCGGGGCTACGAGCGCTCGCTGGAGATCGGCGCCGGGACCGGTTACTTCAGCCTCAACCTGCTCCAGGCGGGCGTGGTCAACGACATCACGTGCACGGACATCTCGCCCGGGATGATCCGGACGCTGTCCGCCAACGCCGACCGCCTGGGCCTGCCGGTTCGGGCCGCGCGAGCTGACGCCGAGTCGCTGCCGTTTCCCGACCAGACATTCGACCTGGTGCTGGGCCACGCGGTCCTCCATCACCTGCCAGACGTGGAGGCCGCGTTCGCCGAGTTTTATCGCGTGCTGCGTCCGGGCGGGCGCATCGTGTTCGCGGGCGAGCCGTCGCGCACCGGCGATCGGCTGGCCTCCATCCCCAAGCGCGGAGCCGCCTTGATCGCGCCGCTGTGGCGCACGCTGATGCGGGCTGCTCCGGCCCCGGAGGCGAACGGCAGTCCGGACCGCCGCGAGGAGGATCACCGCCTCGAGCGGCTGGTGGACATCCACGCGTTCGAGGCATCCGATCTGGCTGCTCTGGCTCGCCAGGCCGGGTTCGACGACGTGACGGTCAGAGGCGAGGAGCTGGTGGCCAACTGGTTCGGCTGGTTCAACCGCTCACTGGAGGCCCGAGCCGATCCTGAACAGGTCCCGATGCTGTGGCGCCAGTACGCATTCCACGGTTACCTGGCGCTCCAGCAGCTGGACGAGCGCGTGCTGGAGGGCCGGCTGCGGGCGGACCTGTTCTACAACCTATTGCTGGCGGCACGCAAGTCGTAGTCTGGAGGAAGTGGCCGAGCGCCTGGAGAGCGACTTTCCGCTGTTTCCCCTGGGCATCGTCGCGCTGCCGGAGGAACTGATTCCGCTCCACATCTTCGAAGAGCGCTACAAGACGATGATGAACGAGTGCCTGCGGGACGAGAAGGAGTTCGGGATCGTCTGGCTGTCGGACGACGGACTGCGAGACACCGGCTGCGCGTGCGAGATCGAGCGTGTGCTGGAGCGCATGGAGGACGGGCGGATGAACGTGGTGGTCCGCGGGACGCGACCCTTCCGGGTGGTCGAACGCCAGGGCGATCTGGCCTACCCGGCGGGCGTGGTCGAGTTCCTGGAAGACCGCCCCGAGGAGCTCGACCCCGAGCTCCAGACCCGGGCGCAGGACTCCTACGCCGAGCTGGTGCGCCGGGCCACCGACGCCGAGCCTGAGGACACCGATCTGGCCGAGCTTGACGCCTACGGGATGGCGGCCACGGTGGACTTTGGCCCGGACGCCAAGCAGGGCCTGCTCGACCTGCGCTCGGAGAACGCCCGCCTGCGCCTGGTCAGCCGTCTGTTCCAGGCCGCGGCCAAGCGGCTGGACCTGGTCGAACGCGCTCAGGAGCGGGCGCGGAGCAACGGGAAGGTCCGCTTCGGGGCCTAGGCGTTGTACCCGACCATGGCCGCCCCGAACAGAATGCAGTAGATCCCGAATGGCCTCAGGTTGCCGCGCCGGAAGTAGCGGGTCAGGAAGTGCACGGTGAACACGGCGGTGATCGCGGCCGCCACGGCCGCCAGCACGGCGTAGCCCCGAATACCGTTCCCCAGAGGCCCGGTGAGGTCAGGGAGCTTGTAGACGCCGGCCGCCAGGATGATCGGCGTGGCCAGCAGGAAGCCGTAGCGGGCGGCGTCCGCGTTGTCGAGGCCGCGGGCCAGGCCGGTGGCCATCACCACGCCGTCGCGGCTGATCCCCGCGATCAGCGCGGAGGACTCCCCCAGCCCAATCACCGCCGCCTCGCGATACTCGAGCGTTTCCAACCGCCTCCCTCCGTCGGCCTTCATCCCCTGCCGGCGGGCCAGCTCCCGCACGTCGGCCCGTCTGCGCAGCCGCTCGGCGCCCAGCAGGATGAAGCCGTTGAACACCAGGAAGATCGAAGCGATGAGTGGCTTCGCGGTGGCGGTCCGGGCCGCGTGCTCCAGCGCGATGCCCAGAATCCCGACCGGGATGCTGGCCACGATGATCAGCCAGGCCAGGCGTTCGGTCGGCGTCTCGGCCCGTCGCTTGCGCAGGGTGGCGAAGAACGCCTTGACGATTTCCACCCAGTCGCGCCAGAAATAGATCAGCAAGCCGATGGCGCTGCCCACGTGGAGCATCACGATGAAGGCCAGCCAGGGCGACTCAGGCCGCGACTGGAACTTGACGACCTCGGTCCAGCCGAACAGGTTGGGCAGGATGACCGTGTGGCCGAGGCTGGAGATCGGAAACAGCTCGGTGGCACCCTGGATCAGTCCGAGGATGATCGCCCGGAAGACGGTGAAGCCATGGCTGGCGGCGAAGGCAAGCAAGAGGCGGGAAAGCTATCGGGTCGTACCTAAGGGTTCGTTTAGCGCGCCTCAGCCCTTCAGCCCGCACCCATCCTTGGCCGCGGTGACGGCGAACAGTTCGGCCTGGGCCAGCTCGTGGTGGCTGGCCCCGGCGGTGTCCGGAAACGAGACCGTTCCGTCCTGGAGCTTGATCGTGAAATGGGCCACGCTGCGGGCCGAGGGCGGAATGCTCAGGTGCTGCTTGGCGTCGAGCGCCAGCGCAGTGGCCAGGTCACGGGCCTGCAGGAGCAGCGGCTCGGCCAGCGGTCGGGGAGCGCGGTCGTTGCACTTGATCGAGCCGCCGTCGTTGATCAGGAGCGTCAGCTTGTCGCCCACCCCGGTGCGGGTCAACACGAACAGGTCGGGCGAGGTGATCCCGAGCCCACAGCCGACGATCGCGGCCACCGCGGCGACCGTGGCGGCCATCAGCACCATCACCCGACGCGCCCGTGTCATACCTCGACCGTGACCGCCGTTCCGCCGCGCCGGGGATCGCCGCCACCCCAGAACCGGCCCTGGGGATCACGCTCCACGGCCTGCACGCCGCCGAAGAACAGGTTGCGCTCCCGAAACGGGGCCACCGCCTGGCCGGCCGCCTCCAGCTGGCCGAGCTCCAGCCCGGGCTCGGCGTACACGACTCCGTCCTCGTAGTGCAGCCGGGGCGCGTTCACCGCGTCGCCGGCCCGCATGCCCTGGTCTATGACTCGCACGATGGTCTGCAAGATTGCCGATCTGATCCGGTTCGAGCCGGCGCTGCCGAGTACCAGCTCGGCCACTCCGTCCCGCGCGACGACGGTCGGAGCCATCATGCTAGGCAAGCGGCGACCGGGGGGATGGCGGTGAAAGCCCAGCGGGTTCAGGTCGGTCTCACCCAGCATGTTGTTCAAGTGAACTCCAGTCCCCGGGACCACGACGCTCGAGCACGAGCCGTTGGAGCAGGTGACCGAGCACGCGCAACCGTCGCCGTCCAGCACGGAGATGTGAGTGGTGGAGCCGAGCGGCCCGGGGGCGGACGGGCCGCCGCGCAGGAATCGCTCGAGGAAGCTGGGATCGTCGAGTCCGGCCAGGAACTCCGGCGTGCGTTCCTCCTGGCTGCGCCTCATGACCGAGACGATCTGCTCCACCTCAGGCGGGCCCGGGGCGGCGTCCAACCAACCCAGCGCCCGGGCGATCAGGGTCCCCCCCGCCGAGGGGGGAGGGTTGGTCAGCACGTCCCGGCCCCGGAAGCTAGCCGACACCGGAAGCCGGTCGATGACCCGGTAGGCCGCCAGGTCGGCGGTCGTGACCATGCCTCCACGCTCGGCCAGCCAGTCGACGATGGCCCCGCCGATGTCGCCGGCGTAGAACGGATGCGGTCCCTCGGCGGCCAGGCGCTCGAGCGCATCGGCCAGCTCCGGCTGGCGGATCGTCTCCCCCACCCCAGCCGGGGCGCCGGACGGCGCAAACAGCGCCGCGCATTCGGGCGTGGCCAGGATGATGCCGCCCAGGATCTGGAACACGTAGGCCTGGGCCTGGGTGACCACGACGCCGTCGCGGGCCAGTTTGGCCGCCGGCCCGACCAGGTCGGCCAGCGGAATCCGGCCGAACCGGCGGGATGCCTCACAGATCCCGGCTGGGCTGCCGTAGGTCCCCACCGACGCGGCGCCGATGTTGAACACCTGGACCGCGTCGCCGAACGAGATCGTGAGCGGAATCAGCTCCGCCCGCCGCCGTTCATCCGCGTCGCGCCCCGGCGCCTCGACGAAGAAGTCGAGCACCACCGGGTCGGCATCGGGCGGCACCACGAGCATGTAGCCGCCGGCCCCCAGCGCCGTGAGCATCGGCTCGCAGGCCAGCGAGGCCAGCATGGCGCCTACCGCGGCATCGACCGCGTTGCCTCCCCCGCGCAGGACATCCGCCCCCGTCTGGGCGGTGACCGGATGTCCGGCCGCGATGACCCCGAGCTGGGAGCTCAGCGCCTCGGCATGAATTCGGGCACGTCGAGCTCCGTGGCCGCCGAGAGCGGGCGGTCACGAACCCGGCGGACCCGAGGCTCACCACCCGGCTCGCGGAGCACCGGTCGGCGCTCGCGCGATTCCTCGCGCCTGCCGGGCTCGTCGGTGCGCACCGGTCGGGTCCGCGACTCGCCGTACCCGGTGGCCACCACCGTGACCCACACCTGGTCGGTGAGCTTCTCGTCGAGCATGGCGCCGAAGATGATGTTGGCGTCGGGATGCGCCGCCTCGGCTACCGCCTTGGCCGCCTCGTTGACCTCCCACAGCGACAGGTCGCGGCCGCCGGTGATCGACAGCAGGATGGAGCGAGCCCCCTCCATGCTGGTCTCCAGCAGCGGCGACGACACCGCGTGCTCGGCCGCCTCGATCGCCCGGCGCTCGCCGGTGCCCATGCCGATGCCCAGCAGCGCGTTGCCGGCACTGGACATGATCGTGCGCACGTCGGCGAAGTCGAGGTTGATCAGGCCCGGCAGCGTGACCAAGTCGGAAATCCCCTGGACGCCCTGGCGGAGCACGTCGTCGGCCACCCGGAACGCCTCGACCATCGAGGTGTTGCGGTCCAGCACCGACAGCAGCCGGTTGTTGGGCACCACGATCAACGTGTCGACTTCCTCGGCCAGCTCCTTGATGCCCTGGTCGGCCTGCTCGCGGCGCCGACTGCCCTCGAACTGGAACGGCCGGGTGACGATCCCCACGGTCAGCGCGCCGAGCTCGCGGGCGATGTGGGCCACGATCGGTGCGGCGCCGGTTCCGGTGCCTCCGCCCGCGCCGGCGGCCACGAACACCAGGTCCGCGCCCCTCAGCATGGCCTTGATCCGGTCGTACTCCTCACGGGCCGACCGGCGGCCGAGCTCGGGATCGGAGCCCGACCCCAGGCCTCGGGTCACGGTGTCGCCGATATGCAGCGTCTCGTGGGCCGCCGACAGCTGCAGCGACTGCAGGTCGGTGTTGATGGCCAGGAACTCGACCCCCTCGACCTCGGCCTCGACCATCCGGTTCACCGCGTTGACGCCCGCGCCGCCCACGCCGACCACCCGGATCACCGGCTTGCCGATCGGCGCCGGAGCGGCGAACGCCTCCCCGCTGCGCCCGGGGCGGGCGAACGGATCGGCGGTCGGAGCCGGTGACCGGTCAGGCGTCGTCGGCTCGAGCAGGCTGCTGGGAATGTCGGACGAGAAGGCCTGGCGCAGTCGCTCCTGCGGTGAGGGGACTTCGCGCGCGGGCTCGTCCTCCACCCGCGGCTCGACCGGCGGGGGCGCGGACACCTCGGCGCGGGCCGCCGGCGTCTGCGGAGCCGGCGGGGCCTGCGGCTTGGCCTGGCCCTCAGCGCCTTTCTCAACCGGGGTGTCGCCGGTCTCGCCCGCGTCCTCGGCGGTCTTGCGGAACAGCGCCGCCAGAGGGCCTTCACGCATGCTCGCGCGCTTACCGGTTGCCATGTTCAAGGACCTCCTTGGCGAGCTGCCTGTAGGCGTGGGCGGCGCTACCGTCCGGTTCGTACTTCAGGACCGACATCCCCTTCACCGGCGCCTCGGCGAATCGGATGGTCTTACGAATCCGCGACGTGAACACCCGGTCCCCGAAGTTCTCCTCCAGTAACTCAATCGCCTCCTTGGCGTGAAGCGTACGGGTATCGATCATTGTCGGCAAGATGCCCTCGATCTCGACGTCCGGATTCAGGTTCTCACGGATCATGGCGAGCGTGTTCTGCAGCTGGACCAGTCCGCGCATCGACAGATATTCGCATTGGACGGGGACGATCACCTTGTTTGCCACAGTCAGCGCGTTGATCGTGAGCAGTCCCAGGCTGGGCGGGGTGTCGATGAACACGAAGTCGTAGTCATCCTCGACCTCCTTGAGCGCCTTCTGCAGCGAGCGCTCGCGCCCGATCATGGTGGACATCGCGATCTCGGCCCCCGCCAGGTCAATCGACGCGCAGGCAATGTCCACCTCCCGCCGGCGAATCACCTCGCGGATCGAGACGTGGTGTACCAGCACGTCGTACATCGACTTCTCGAGCGTGTCGGGATCGATGCCCTGAGACATGGTCAGGTTGCCCTGGGGATCCATGTCGCAGCACAGGACGCGGTGGCCCTCCTCGACGAAGGCCACGGCGAGGTTCAGCGTGGTCGTGGTCTTGGCGACGCCGCCCTTCTGGTTGGCGAACGCGATCACCTTGCTCACGGGAGGCTCCGCTTCACTTGGGGACTCATACGCGTGTGTATTCGCACGTACCTGGCGGATTCCTCCGCCGGTTGGGCTAATCCGGCCTCGCCCACCCAGCTACCCTGCGGCCCCGTGCCCGCGCTATTTGACAAGCGCCTGATCTTCGTCACGGGCAAGGGCGGAGTCGGGAAGTCCACCGTCGCCGTCTCGCTGGGCCTGCTGGCCGCGCGCCGGGGGTTGCGAACGGTCGTGGCCGAGCTGTCCAGTCAGGATCGGGTTCAGCGGCTGTTCGACCATGAGGCCGACCAGTTCGAGGAGGTCCAGCTGGCCGAGCAGCTGTTCACGATCTCGATCGACCCCGAGCACGCGATGGACGAGTACCTGCGCGTCAAGGCCGGCGCGGTGGGACACGCCCTGGGCTCCAGCCGGCTGTTCCAGACTTTCGCCATGGCCACCCCGGGCATGCGGGAGCTGCTGAGCATCGGCAAGGTTTGGGAGCTGGCCCAGCTCGAACGGCGGACCCGGGATGCCGCCCCCTACGACCTGGTGATCGTGGATGCGCCGGCCACGGGGCACGGCGTCGGCCTACTGCGCACCCCTCGCACGTTTGCCGACATCGCCCGCGTGGGGCCCATCGCCCATCAGGGGAAGACGATCGCCGACACCATCGCCGACCGCGGGTTCACGGGAATCGTCGCGGTGGCCACGCCGGAGGAGATGCCGGTGAACGAGACCCTGTCGCTCGGGGAATCGCTGGCCCGAGAGCGCCTGAAGCTGGACTTGGTGATCCTCAACGCCCTGTATCCGATGCGCTTCTATGACGCCGAGGTCGAGGAGCTGGGCCAGGCACTGGCTCGCGCCCGGTCGCCGCGTTCCCGCTCGGCTCTGCGGGCGGCGCTGTCCGAGCACGCGCGGGCCGAGACCCAGCGCGAGCAGCGGGATCGCCTGAGCAACGGGCTGGGCGCGTCGCTCGTCGAGCTCCCGTACGTGTTCGCCGACCAGCTGGGCGTCGAGGAGGTCGCCATGCTGGCCGACGAACTGGATCGGCAGCTATGACCGCCGCTGCCACGCCCCAGGCCGAGCTGGGGATGAGCGAGCTGCTCGAGGGCAGGCGGGTCTGCATCTGCGCGGGCTCGGGCGGGGTGGGCAAGACGAGCGCGTCGGCCGCCATCGCGCTGGGCATGGCCGCCCGCGGAGCCAAGGTGGCCGTGGTGACGATCGACCCAGCCCGGCGGCTGGCCAACGCACTGGGGCTCCAAAAGCTCGACAACGAGCCCCACCGCGTGGCCGACGCCACGCTGGCCGCGGGCGGCGCCCAGGTCTCAGGCGAGCTGTGGGCGATGATGCTCGACCCCAAGCTGACGTTCGACGAGCTGATGGAGCGGCTGGCCCCGACACCCGAGCGGGCCGAGGAAATCAAGGCCAACCGGGTGTACCGCGAGCTGTCCAGCGCCGTCTCCGGGTCTCAGGAGTTCACCGCCATCGCCAAGCTCTACGAGCTCGATCAGGACCGGGCCTTCGATCTGCTGGTGCTGGACACCCCACCGACGCGAAACGCGCTGGACTTTCTCGAGGCCCCGCGGCGGCTCAACGCGTTCCTGGAGGGCCCCACCGTCAGAGCCCTGACCCGTCCGACCGGCATCGGCATGCGGGTCCTGGGCCGCGGCGCCACGCCGGTCCTGGGAGCCTTGCGGCGGGTCATCGGCGTAGACCTGCTCACTGACGTGGGCGCATTCTTCGGGCTGCTGGCCGACATGACCGGCGACTTCAAGGTTCGCGCCGCCCGGGTGGACAAGCTGCTGGCCGCCCCCACAACGGCGTTCGTGCTCGTCACCTCGGCTGAGCGCGAGCCGATCGACGAGGCAATCTGGTTTCACCGCCGGCTGGCCCAGGTGGATCTACCGTTTGCCGGCGTGGTGGTGAACCGGGTGCACCACGATCTGCTGTCCGGGAGTGAGCCGCACGACGTCCGGCGGGCGCTGGCGCGCACGCTGTCCGGCGACCTGGCGGCCCGGGTGGCTCAGAACTTCGACGACTACCACGTCCTGGCTCGCCGGGACGAACGCAACATCGCCCGCCTCGCGGAGGCGCTGGACGGCCATCAGCCGCTGCTAGTGCCCCAGCTCGACGACGACGTCCACGACCTCCAGGGCCTGCTGCAAATGCGCCAGTACCTGTTCGCCTCCGGCCAGGAGCGCGAGCAGCTGATCGCCAACCTGGTCGCGTGATCACCGCCGACCCCGCACCGCCTGGAGCGACCGCCGCCCCGCGGAGACTCGGCGGTAGCCCGGCGCGCTGGCTGTGGTGGGCCGCGGTGCCGTTCGCCGCGGTGTATCTGATCCTGCTCTTCGTCCAGTTCGGGAGTGTGATCACCGGCTCCAGCCTGGATGCCGACGCCGTCTCGGCTCCGGTCATCGGGCAGCTGTTCGGCGCGGCGCCGGCCCACGCTCACGTGGTGCTGGGCACGTTCGGGTGGTACTCGACGCTGCTGTTCGAGTTGGCCACCAAGTGGGTTCCGTTCCACCGGCAGGTGTGGGAGGCGGCGCCCTACGCCATGGCCCTGGCCTCGGCGGGTCTGATCGCCTGGTCGGTGTACGTGATCGCCGGCCGGGTGGCGGCCAGCCTGACCGCGGTGATCCTGATCTGCGCCTCTCCGCAGGCCGTGCGGCTCCTGCTGTCGATGACCCAGCACGCGCCGGCCTGGTTCTGTCTGGCCATCCTGGGTGCGTTTCTGGTCTGGCTGCTGCGACCGTCGGCCCGCGAGCGGCCGTCGCATCCCGCGGTGCTGGGACTGCTCGCGCTCCTCATCGGCCTGGTGGTGGGAGCCAATGCGGCGTCGGACCCGCTGGTCACGGTCGCGGGACTGGTGCCGTTCGTTCTGGCCCTCGGCGTGTCGCTCCGGCTGGCCCCGGCCCGGGATCGCGCCCCGCTGTTCACCGCCCTGGCCATGCTCGTGGTCACGGTCGTCTCCTGGGCGGGCACGCTGGCGCTGATGTCGGCCCTAAATGTCGTACCCGAGCCCGGCGTAGCCACGAACTCGCTGGCCTCGTTGGCCAAGGTGGGCAGCAACTTCAGACTGTGGTGGCACTCGATCGCGGTGCTGGGCAACGGGGACTTCTTCGGCAACAAGATCAGCTTCACGTCCGCCCTGGCCCTGGTTTGCGCGGTGCTCAGCATCGGCGCCGTGGTGCTGCTGCCCCGCATGGGCTGGCGCGAGCTCCGGGCGCCGTCGGCCGTCGCGGACGCACGTGCGCCGGCGCGGACCGCCTTCTTCGTGTTCTGGTGCTCCTCAGCCATCCTGCTGAGCGCCGCGTTCGTGGCCAGCGGCTATCCGGGGGACCTGGCCTCCTACCGCTACCTGCTGGGGCTGATCTACGCCGCGGCCGCGGTCATCCCGGTGGTAGCCGCCCGCCGGCCAATGTGGCAGGGCGCGGTGCTGGTCGGTACCTGCATCTTCTCGCTGGCTGGGGTGATCGGGATGGCCCAAAAGCGAGCGGCCCACATTCCCGAGCAGGCTCCCGAGCCCCGGGTGATTCCCGCGGTCCAGCGGATCGCGGCCCGCGAGCACCTGGGGATCGGGTACGCCGGCTACTGGGATGCCGCCCCCATCACCTGGGGGACGCACTACCGGATCCAGGTCTACCCGGTGTCGGTGTGCGATCAGGGCGCCCACCTGTGCCAGTTCGACCTGCACTACATCAGCAGCTGGTACGAGCCTCGCGCGGGGATCCGGAGCTTCCTGCTCACTGACAGACGGACCACGCTACTGCTGCGGCCCACGCCGGATCTGGGGCGCCCGGACGCGGTCTACCACATCGGCCAGGCCACGATGTACGTCTACCCCTATGACGTGGCGCAGAGGCTGGCGCCCACATAGGCAGGTCGGGCGATGACCGAGCAACCGCTGTGGGCGCCCTGGCGCATCCAATACATCACGGGGCCGAAGTCCGACCAGTGTGTCTTCTGCGTGGCGGCCTCGGCCGACGAGACGACGGAGCCCTACCAGCGTCCGCTGGAGCGGGGTCGCCGCGGCTTCACGCTGCTCAATGCATTCCCCTACACCTCGGGCCACCTGATGGTCGCGCCCTTCCGGCACGTGGCCACTCTGGACGAGCTCGACGACGAGGAGCTCACCGAGCTGATGCGGCTGGCCCAGCGGGGCATTGCGGCTCAGCGGGCGGCGATGTCCCCGGACGGGTTCAACGTGGGGCTCAACCTGGGGCGCGTGGCCGGGGCCGGGATCGCCGACCACCTGCACCTGCACGTGGTGCCGCGCTGGGAGGGAGACAACAGCTTCATGCCGGTGCTGGCCGACATCCGGGTGCTTCCCCAGGCGCTCGAGGCGACCTACCAGGTGC
>DATKRM010000256.1:0-6098 GCA_035532195.1 Solirubrobacteraceae bacterium | reverse complement strand
CGCCCCAGCTCGATCTCTTCTAGCCTGACTCGAAGTGTCGCTCGGTCCTGGCCATCGCGAGGCTCGCCGAGTTCAGCGGCGGGCCCAGCTGCGCCGCCGCCGGCTGATGGCACTGGCGGCGGCTGTGGTCGTGGTCGGCGCCGGGGTTGGCGTGGCGGTGGCGGTGAGTGGCGGCTCGAGGAGTCCCGGAGGTTCGTCGGTTGCGGGGGCTCCCGAGCGCGGTGCTCGCGCGGATACCGGGAGCCGAGGGGTCTCGACTGCGAGCGTCGCACCGCGCACGGGGGCGCCCGCCACCAGCGACGCCAACATCAAGAAGCTCATCGCCCTGGGCCTGCCGATCTACTGCGCAGGCCCCAACGGCAACGCTGTCGCCTTCACGTTCGACGACGGACCCGGTCCGTACACCCACTACGCAGTAAAGAAGCTGACGGAAGCCGGGGAGCGGGGCACGTTCTTCGTGGTGGGTAGGAGCATGGACAACTACCCGGGCTGGCTGCCGCGCGAGCTCAAGGTCGCGGCGATCGGGGACCACACGACTACGCACCCCGAGCTGACCGCGCTGTCATCCGACGAGGTTCGCAGCCAGCTGGCCACGACCAAGCAGAAGATCGAGGCGGACTCGGGACAGCCGGTCGAGCTGTGGCGCCCGCCGTACGGGGCACGCAGCCCCACGATCGACCAGATCGGCCAGAGGCTGGGGATGCTGGAGATTATGTGGAGCACCGATTCGGCCGACTCGCTGGGCGCGGAGTGGGATGGGATCATCCGCAACGTCGAGGCGGGGCTGCGGCCCGGGGCGATCATCCTCATGCACGAGAATCGGGGCCAGACGATCCGCGCTCTGACCACGCTGTTACCCGAGTTGCACCGGCGCCATCTCCGGTCGGTCAGCCTGCCTGAGCTGTTCGCCGCCGACCCACCCTCGGTGGCGCAGGTGCGCCAGGGGCTGAACGGGTGCTCCGGCGGTGCGAAAGCCCACGGCGCCGGGGGGTAGCCGAGGCTACGCCGGCTCGGGTGTGGCCACCGTGGCCGGGGGCGCGCTGTCTCGCCGCAGTGCCAGGGCGAACGCCAGCAGCGCCCCCACCGCCTGCACGGCCAGGACCACGGCGGCAAATCCGGCCGGCTTGCTGGAAGCCTGGAGCAGCAGCACGGGCTCGGCGATGGCCACCGCCCCGACGGCCACCAGGAACCACGTGCGCTTGAGCGCCAGCATGTACTGGATGGCCAGGTAGGTGCAGGCCAGCACCGTGAACGCCACGCCCAGCACCAGCAGGGAGTCTGAGGCACCGGTCCGCTTGGCGCCAAAGGCGAGCTTGATCAGCGGGTGGGCGCCGAAGGCGAAGATCAGCAGCACCGGGACGGCGCACACGCCGATGATGGCCAGCGCCCGGGCCAGCACGGGACGGGGATCCTGCCCCGCCGCCCGGCGGCGTGACACCTCGGGTACCAGGTAGAAGCCGGCGCCGATGGCCACCCAGATCAGCACCTTGGCCGCCACCGCGGTGGCGGCATATGAGCTGGCCAGGTCCTTGGAGAACTGGTGCTTGGCCGCGATGATGTCGATGTTCTGGAGCACCGCGATAACGATCAGCCCAGCGATTGGAGCCCAGGCCTGCTTGACGTGGCTCCACAGGCTGAGTGCCGCCTCGGGGGGCTCCGGGTCCGGCCCGTGGGCGAGCTCGTGCTGGCGGGCGTAGCGGAGGATGCAGACGACGCAGTAGACGCCCATGATCACGAACGAGATCGGTGTGCCCAGGTAGGCGCCGGTGACTCCTAACCCGATCGCCAGGAGCGCGCCGGCGACCAGGCGGACGCTCTGCTCGCCGATCAGGCTGAGGCCGACGCCCTTGTAGTCGCCCACGCCCTGCATGGCTCCGCGCAGGATCGAGAGCTCGAGCCACAGGCACGCCGCCGGAATACCGATGGCCGCCGCCCACGGGTCCTTCTTGACCCCCACCGCCGACGCGATCGGATTGCGCAGGAGAAACGACAGGACGGTGAGCACAGCTGTGAACACGAGCATCGCCTTGGCCCAGTGCCGGAGCGTGACAACCAGCCCGTGGCCGACGCCCAGATGGCCCAGCACGCCCTCCCGCGCGGTGCCGACCTGCATGGCCTGCCCGACCACCGACAGGATGAGGAAGTAGCTGACCAGCGCGGCCAGCGATCCGTAGTCGGACAGCAGGCGGGCGAACACGATCGTCGAGCCGAGCGCGATCACGTTGTTGGCGATCATGGCCCCGGCCAGGCCCGCTGCCTTGAACGTATCCGAGCTGCGTATTTGGGGCTCGTAGCGACGGCGCAGAGCCGCCCATCGACCCGCTGGCTTCTCGGTCAGCGAAGTCGCCATAGTGGCCCGGACGGTACCGAATACAGTGGCTGTGGCCATGTCCAGCCGCTACCAGACCACAGGCCCGGCCGAGACCGAGGCCGTGGGGGCGGAGCTGGCGCGGCAGCTGGCTCCCGGAGATGTGGTGCTGGTGGCCGGCGAGCTCGGTGCTGGCAAGACCACATTCGTCCGCGGCGCGTCCGGCGCTCTGGGCGCGACCGGGCCGGTGACCAGCCCCACGTTCACGATCGGACAGCGGTATCCGGCTCCGGTCCCGGTGGCCCACCTCGACCTGTTCCGGATCGCTGACCTGGAGCAGGAGGAGCACGACCTGCTTGAGGACTACGTGCGACCAGACACGATCACGTTCGTGGAATGGCCGGCGGTGGCGGAGGGGGAGCTGGCCGGCCTGGGGAAGATCGCGGCGCGGGTGCGGATCCAGCACGCGGGCGAGGACCGCCGGATCATCTGCGTGCAGTGAGGATCCTGGCCTTTGACACCGCGACCCGGGCGACGACCGTCGCCCTGTCGGGTACCGCCCAAGGGGTGCTTGAGAGCCGCGACGATCCGGCCCCCGGCGAACGCCCGAGGCACGTGGCCCGGTTGCTGCCGCTGATCGTCGAGGTGCTGGATCGGGCGCAGCTAGGGTTCGCCGATCTGGATCGGATCGCCGTGGGGGTGGGGCCCGGGACGTTCACCGGTCTGCGGATCGGGATCGCGACAGCCCGCGCCCTGGCCTCCGCGGCCGCACGCCCGCTGGTCGGGGTATCCACCCTGCGCTCACTGGCCCTGGCGGCCGCGGACTCACCGGAGGCCGCCGGCGCCGACGCCGTGGCGGCGATTCTCGACGCGCGCCGCCGGGAGGTGTTCGCCGCGGTGTGGCGGCTCGATGGTATCGAGGCGGTGGCCCCCCAAGCGGTGGGGCCACAGGAGCTGGCCGGATCGCTGCGGGAGACAAGACTGCGCCTGCTGGCCGTGGGGGACGGGGCGGTAGAATTCAGGGGGGTTCTGGAGCGCTCCGGGGCGCTCATCCCACCGGATGAATCGGCGCTTCACCGCGTGACGGCGGCAGCCCATCTGAGGCTCGCCGAACAGCTGTCACCGGCGGGTCCCGACCAGATCCAGCCCCAATATCTCCGCCTCCCGGACGTACGAGAGCCCTCCTTCCATCCCCCGGTAGGCCGTCCATGAGCACCGACCAGATAACCATCCGCCGACTCGGCTACTCCGACCTCCCTCAGGTGATTGGGGTTGAACGGCGGGCCTTTCCCACGCCCTGGTCGCTGGCCATGTTCGTCCTGGAGCTGTCCAAGCCGTCGAGCATCTGCCTGGCCGCGGTGAGCGGCGAGGGTTCCAGCCGGCGCCAGCTGGTGGGCTACCTGATCTGCTCACGATATGCCGACACCTGGCATCTGATGAACGTGGCCGTCGATCCGCCCGCCCGGCGCCACGGAGTGGCCACGGCGATGATGGCGCGGTTGCTGGAGGCCGCCGACGCCGACGCCACCGCCACCTACACGCTCGAGGTGCGCCCGTCCAACCGGGAGGCGATCGATCTGTACGAGCGGTTCGGGTTTCGGGGCGCCGGGACCCGGCCCCGCTACTACCAGGACACGGGTGAGGACGCGCTGATCATGTGGCGCACCGCGGACTCGGTATTGGATCCCGCCCACCCAGCCCGTCCGTGATCCTGGCCCTGGAGACCAGCTGCGACGACACGTGCGCGGCGGTGGTCGCCGCGGACGGGGAGATCCGGGCCAACGTGATCTCCTCGCAGGGGGTGCACTCGCGCTACGGCGGCGTGGTCCCGGAGATCGCGTCCCGGCACCACCTCGAGCTGATCGGGGACGTGGTCGACGCAGCGCTGGAGGGCGCCGGCGTGACGCTGGCCGGGATCGACCTGATGGCGGTGACCCGGGGGCCGGGCCTCGTCGCGGCACTGTTGGTCGGCGTGGCCACGGCCAAGGCGCTGGCCGCAGTGCATGGCAAGCCGCTGGCGGGAGTCGATCATCTGCACGGGCACGTGGCCGCGAGCTTCTTGGGCCCGGAGCCGTTCGAGCCCCCGTTTCTCAGCCTGATCGCCAGCGGCGGCCACACCCTGCTGGCCCATGTGCGTGACCCCGGCCCCAGCTTCGAGGTGCTCGGCCAGACGCTGGACGACGCGGCCGGCGAGGCGTTCGATAAAGGAGCCCGGCTGCTGGGGCTGGGCTATCCCGGCGGCCCGGCGCTCGAGCAGCTGGCCCGGCACGGGGATCCGGTCGGCTTTGAGTTCCCCACCGCGCGGAGGCTGCGGGGGCTTGACTTCTCGTTTGCCGGGCTCAAGACCGCCCTGCTGTACAAGGTGCGCGACCTGGGCGAGGCCGAGGCGGGCCGGCGGCGGGCCGACCTGGCCGCCTCCTATCAGCGGGCGATCATCGAGTCGCTGGTGATCCGGGTAGAGCGGGGGCTGGCGCAGACCGGGCTGGAACGCCTGGCCATCGGCGGCGGGGTGGCGGCCAACGGGCCGCTGCGCGAGCGGCTCAGCTCACTCGGCGTGGAACTCGACGTTCCCCCCAAACAGCTCTGCACCGACAACGCGGCGATGATCGCCAGCGCCGCCCGGTACGTGCCCCAGCTGCCCTTTCCCGACTATCTGGAGCTCGACGTGTACGCCTCCGGCGAGCGGGCGGTGCTGGCGGCATGAGCGAGGTGGTGCTGTACACCCGCCCGGGCTGCTGCCTGTGTGACGACGCCCGCGAGGTGCTGCTCCGGGTGGGCTCCGGGCAGCCTGGAGCGTTTGTGCTCTCCGAGGTGAATATCGAGTCCTCGCCAGCGCTCCATCGCCGCTACCTGGAGCGAATTCCGGTGGTGACGATCGACGGCGAGGAGGCGTTCGAGTTCTTCGTCGACGAGTCGGAGCTGCAGCAGCGGCTCGGTATTGTGAGAGCCCGATGAGCTACACGGCGGACCGTGATCGGTCCTACACGGGCGAAGTCCCGGTTGACCGGCCGGGCGAGAAGTTGTCGCTGGGAGTCGCGGCGCGCCTGTCGCGCTATCTGCAGGTCCTAACCCAGGCCCGGAAGATGGGCAAGGACACGATCTCATCCCAGGAGCTGGCCGACTACACCCACGTCAACTCCACCCAGATCCGCCGCGACCTCTCCGGGTTCGGCAAGTTCGGCAAGCGGGGCGTGGGCTACAACGTCGAATCGCTGGTCACCCAGATCCGCAAGATCCTCCGCACCTCCGGCCAGCACAACATCGCGCTGTTCGGCGCCGGGCACCTGGGAACCGCGATCGCCACCTCCGACATCTTCGCCGACCACGGTTTCCGGGTGGTGGCCGTGTTCGACACCGACCAAGGCAAGGTGGGTACGAAGATCGGCACACTGGCCGTGCGTCACAACTCCGAGCTGCGCGACGTCGTGGAAGAGGACGAGATCGTGGTGGCGGTTCTGGCCGTGCCCTCCAACGCGGCACAGGAGCTGGCGCATGACCTGGTAGATGCCGGGGTGAAGATCATCTTCAACTACTCCGACGCATTGCTCCAGGTCCCCCCGGACGTCACGGTTCATACCTCGAGCCCCGCGGTCGACCTGCTGTACGCGCTCTACTTCTATCTGACCTAAGCCGGCACCCCCAGTCTCCGTGGTTCTCGACACAGACACCGCTCGGGCGGCCTTCGAGTCCTCTTGCGACTTCACCGTGGGGCTGGAGGAGGAGTTCGCGCTGCTCGACTCCCAGCTGGCGCTGACCCCGGCGTTCGACGATATGTGCCGCGGGGCCGAGT
>DATKRM010000255.1:0-4565 GCA_035532195.1 Solirubrobacteraceae bacterium | reverse complement strand
GCCACGTACACGGCCAAGCCCCGGCCCCGTCTCCCGGCCCGGCCCCACATCTGCTTGAGGCTGGCCACCGTCCCCGGGAAGGTCACGCAGATCGCCGCGTCCAGCTCGCCGATGTCGATCCCCAGCTCCAGCGCGTCGGTGGCCACCACACCCAGCAGCTCGCCGTCGCTCAGCCGCCGCTGGATGTCGTGGCGCTGCGCGGGCGTGTAGCCGGCCCGGTACGGGGCGATGCGCTCTGCCAGCTCGGCGTCCAGCCGGTCTGAGGCGTGGCGCAGGATCAGCTCGACGCCCTTGCGGGACTTCATGAAACAGATGGTGCGAGCGCCCGCGGCGATCAGCTCGGAGAACACCTCGGCCGCCTCGGCCAGGGCGGACGCACGCACGCCGAGTTTCTCATCGACGAGTGGCGGGTTCCACATGGCGATCCGCCGAGCCGCTCGAGGAGCGGTGTCCCGATCGACCAGGTTGAAATCGGCCAGGCCGGTGAGACCCTGGGCCAGCTCCAGCGGGTTGGCGATCGTGGCTGAGGTGAGCAGAAAGCGGGGCTCGGTCCCGTGGATGGCGGCGGCCCGCCGCAGACGGCGCAGGACATTGCCCACGTGCGAGCCGAACACGCCGCGATATACGTGTGCCTCGTCTACGACCACGAACGCCAGGTTGGCCAGCAGCTCGTCCCAGGCCGCATGGTGGGGCAGGATCCCGACGTGCAGCATGTCGGGGTTGGTGAGAATCAGGTTGCTGCGCTTGCGGATCGCGGCCCGCTCGGCCCGCGGGGTGTCCCCGTCGTAGATGGCCGGGCGAACCTGCTTGTGCAGGCCAAACGCGTGCAGCGCCCTGGCCTGGTCCTGGGCCAGCGCCTTGGTGGGGTACAGGTAGAGCGCCCGGGCCAAGCGATCGGTGGTCAGGACCTGCAGAGTCGGGAGCTGAAAGCACAGCGACTTGCCGGACGCCGTCCCGGTGGTGACGATCGTCGGGCCGGCGAAGGCCGCTCGCAGCGCTTCCTCCTGGTGTTCATAGAGCTGCTCGATCCCTACGTGGTCGAGGGACTCGATGACCGCGGCCGAGAGCTCTCGGGGCAGGTCGGTGAACCGCGGCGATCGCGGCTCGGTCGTCCCGTCGTGGATCAGGCGCTCGTCCGCTCGGCCGGTCTCCAGCAGCGCGGCCCACGGCTCGGTGTCCCTGATCGTCGTCACGCTCCCAGTATCGTCGCCGCCCCAAATGCGGTGCGTGTATCTCGATCTCGACGGAACGCTCCTGGGTCCGGGGGCCTCGCTGCTGCGCGGGGCCAACGGCGGCTTCGCCCTGGATGGCGTGCGCGCGCTTCAGGCTTGCTGGCGATCCGGTGTCGAGGTGATGCTGTACTCCGGGCGCCGCCAGAGCAGCGTGTTCGAGACCGCGCGACTCATCGGTGCCGACGCGTACTCGTTCGAGGTCGGCTGCGGGCTGGTCGTCGACGGCGAGCTGGAGTGGCTGACCGACGGGGTGGTGCCGTCTCAGTCCGCGGGCTCGATCTACGAGCAGATCGATCGCTCAGGTGCCCCGGCGCTGCTGCTGGAGCACTACGCCGGCGCGCTCGAGTACCACACGCCCTGGTCCGCCGGACGCGAAGTCTCGCACCTGTTCCGCGGACTGATCGACTTGGCAGACACCCGGGCGCTACTCGAGCGATCCGGGCTGGGCTGGCTGCGGTTGGTTGACAACGGCGTGGTCCGGGCACAGGCCGAGCAGGTGCCCGGTCTTCCGGTGGTCCACGCCTACCATCTGATCCCGGCCGCCGCCTCGAAGGCTCGCTCCGTGACGCGCCACATGCAGGCCCGGGGCTACACCCCGGGCGACTGCATCGCGGTCGGCGACTCCCGTGAGGACATGGAGGTCGCCCCCGCCGTGGGCACGTTCTGGTTAGTGGCCAATGCGCTGGAACGCGACTCGGGCCTGGGTGAAGAGGCCTCGAGCAGCCCCGGCGTCCGGCTGGCCGCCGCCGGATATGGAGCCGGCGTCTACGAAGCGGTGGTAACTACGCTGGCCGAAGGCCGCGGCTAGACGGTCTGCGGCACGCGGTCGTCTGCGGGCTTGCGTTCGAACCGCCGCGTGGCCTGAGGCTGAGGCGCCTCAAACTCCGGGTCGGCCGCGCCGCGAGTGTGTTCGGCCTCGGCGGCATCCAGCACCGCCCAGCCCAAACGCTCGACCAGGTTCGCGGCGAATCGGTCGCTGTCGAAGTCGGAAACGTTCACGCGCTCCCGCAGCATCACCGACCACTCCTCACCTCCACCGTCTGCTGTGACGAAGATCTGAGGCATCTCCCCTCCTTTGGGTCGTTGTTGCGTTGCCCAAGCAGAGTTACATCGGTGCCTTGCCCGGGGGTAAAGATCTGGTGTGGTTTAGGCAGCGCCGGTCGCCCGGACGTGATCGCGCGCGGGGGCTGACCTGTCCTCTTGAGCCACGGCATCAGCCAGCGTGGCTGCGGCTTGAGACATCTCGCCGAACGCGTCGGCCACCGCCGCGGCATCGGACCCGGCAATGGCCAGATTGAGCGCTGTCACCGCGGCGTCGAACCGCGCCCACAGCGGCGCCGGCCCGCGGCGGCCGGTGCCAGGACGCAGCTCGTAGGGAGGCTCGGCGCGTTCGGCTCCGGGAATCGGCCGCCACATCAGACCAGCGGCGTGCGCGTGCTCCCAGGCCACCTGCTCGCGCGCCGCTGCGTCGGCCAGGTGGCGGAGACGCTCGGCGAACGCGGGGTCGGGAGGGGCGAGGACGTGGGCTCGCATGGCCTGCGACCACTCGTTGCCGGCCTGGCGCACGGCCCGCATGATCTGCGCCCGCTGCTCGTCGAGATCCCGGGCGAAGCTCATGATCCCGAGCGAGGTTCGGCGAGCCCGACCGGCCCGCCGCCCCAGAAGTCCTCTGCGCTTTGGCTGGCCGGGTGCGACTCCGGCTCGGGCGTCTTGGTGGCTCCCTCGGCCAGCACGCGCTCCAGATCTGAGCGCCGGATGCGCACCCGACGCCCGACCCGGACCGCCGGCAGCGAGCCTTGATCGATCCAGTTGCGGACCGTCTGCTGGTTGAGCTTCAGGAGCTCCGCGACCTCAGCCACGGTCAGAAAACTGTCGTCCAGATTCCCGCGATCTGTGCTCATCTTTTGTCTAACTGAGACAAACTGGAACCAATTTAAGGTTATAATACCCCGGCAGGAGGACGTCATTGCCACGGTCGGCGAAAAAAGGTCTGCAAAGCCGTGGAAACCGAGGGACCCCACAACGCGAGCGGTAGGGACGAGCCGGACGACGGGGCCACCATCCTGCGGTTCCCGAGCGATTGGTTTGGGCCAACCGAAGAACTAGTTCCGTTCGGGCCCCGGGCGAATGGACCGGCGGTAGCGCAGGATGAGGTGCTGGTCGACGGCGATGTCACGGCGACGCCCGCCAGCGGAGCCGCCTTCTGGAGCGCGGACTCGGCCCAGATTCAGGACGCGGTTCAAGGCCCGGTCGTGCCGGCGCCCGCGCCGGCGGAGCGCGGTTGGCGACTGCCTCGGATTGCCGGAAGCCGTGTTTTGGTGATCGCGTGCGCTGGACTTCTCTGTCTGGGGCTGCTCGGCCGGTTCATGTTGCAACGAGATCCTCGCCAGGTCTCCCGATCGGTCACGACCGCGCACGTTCACGCGTGGACCGCGGTCTCTCACCCGCCGGTAGCTACACGCGCCCCTTCCCGACCGAAGCAGCTAGCGAAGGCGCCTGAGCACCACCCAACGGTGAGGCAAAGCGTTTCCGCGGCAACGCCGGAATCTTCCGGGTCCGGTGGCGCGGTGCCCACACAGGTTGCACCCCCGGCGACCAGCGCGGCCGCGGCTTCGTCCGGTGGTGGCGCGGGTGGCCCTGGTGCATCCGCTGCGTCCGTCGCGCCCTCCTCTCAACCCACGTTCGGCGCCAACGGCGCCCTCGGACCCGGAAGCTCCCCCAACTCCTGAACATGAAAAGGACCCGCTCTTGCCCGCTCGCATCCTGAAGCACCTCGGCGACCACGCACTGGCCACGGCGGCGCTCGTTCTGTCGCTCCTGGCCTTGGCCGGCTCGAGTTACGCCGCATTCACGATCAGCGGCAGCCAGATCCGCAACCACACGATTGATCCGGTGAAGCTGAACCCGAAGCTGATCGCGGGGAACGTACGGGCGTGGGCGGTTGTGCGGCCGGACGGCCGGCTGATTGCGGGGGGCGGAGGGCCGCGGGTAATCGCGGCGGGCAATCCCGGCGAGTACGAGATTAGATGGCGAGTGAGGGTTACACGCCGCTGCGCGACGATGGCGACGATCGACAGCGCGTCCTCGCCACCCACGGAGACGATTGCGGGTGGACGTTTCACAGTCGGCTACACCGTTGCGGCAAGCAACAGCGTCCACTTCAGTGTCAGCAGCGTCCAGACCTACAACCAGCAGGGTTCTCCGACACCGCTTGGATTTGACCTCGTCGTCCTGTGCTGATGCGGGCGGCTTGTCGAGCAGCTTTATCGGTAGCCGCCGCGGTCGTCGTGCTCGGACTCTGCCCCGCGGCCAATGCCGGCACCTACTACATAT
>DATKRM010000254.1:0-11650 GCA_035532195.1 Solirubrobacteraceae bacterium | reverse complement strand
CTGCGGGAGAAGCAGAAGGCCCGGCGCTACTACGGCGTGCTGGAGAAGCAGTTCCGCAACTACTACAAGAAGGCCTCAAACCAGCCCGGCGTGACCGGCGAGAACCTCTTGCGGATGCTCGAGTGCCGATTTGACAACGTGCTGGTGAGGCTCGGGTTTGCTGCCTCCCGCCGCCAGGCCCGTCAGCTGATCCTGCACGGGCATTGGACGGTGAACGGCCGGCGGGTGAACATCCCCTCGTACCAGCTGCGGGATGGGGATGTGATCGCGATCCATCAGCGATCGTCGGCCTCCCAGGTGATCCGTGATGCCACCGAGCTGACCGGGCAGGTACCGGCGTGGCTGCAGGCCGATCACGATGCGCTCACGGCCAAGGTGCTGCGTAAGCCCGAACGGCGAGAGATTGCCGCGCCGGTGCAAGAGCAGCTCATCGTCGAGCTGTATTCGAAGTAGTTGAAAGCTTTTAGGCGGGGCCCGTGTCGGGTCACGCCGTACTGAAGCCGCCTCGGCGGCGGCAGGAACCCCACGACGTTAGGACCCTGATGCTCGACTTCCAAGTCCCCCGAATCTCAAGCGACTCCGTGGACGATAACCGAGGCTCGTTCACCATCGAACCCCTCGACCGCGGCTTCGGATACACCTTCGGCAACTCGCTCCGGCGCGTGCTGCTCTCCTCGCTGTCCGGCGCGGCCGTGACCAGCGTGCGCATAGAGGGCGTGGCCCATGAGTTCTCGACGATCCGCGGCATCAAAGAGGACGTCACCGACATCGTCCTGAATCTCAAGGGGATCGTATGCCGGATGCACACCGACGCTTCTGAGGTTGAGGCCCCGTTGGTCGTCACCGGGCCGGGCGAGATCACCGCCAAGGACATCGATCTCCCCGCCGGTGTCGAGATCCTCAACCCGGACGCCCACATCGCCACCCTGGAGAAGAAGACCAAGCTCGAGGTGTACCTGACCATCGGGCGGGGTCGCGGCTACCGGCCGGCCGAGGAGAACAAGTCTCCTGACCAGCCGATCGGCGTGATCCCCATCGACTCGATCTTCTCCCCGGTGCGCCGGGTGGCCTACTCGGTCGAGCAGGCCCGAGTCGGGCAGCGCACCGACTACGACAAGTTGACTCTGGACATCGAGACCGACGGCTCGATCGATCCGCACGCTGCTCTGCGCGAGGCGGCCGAGATTCTCATCTCTCAGCTCGCCATCTTCACCGACGCCGACCGCGTGGTCGAGCTGCGGGAGGCCGGTGTCCCGGGACCGCTGGAGGCCGGTGCTCCGGCCGGCGCGCCCGGCGGCGGCGCTCCGGCCCGCCAGCCCAACGCGCTGGACGACATCCTGATCGAAGAGCTCGAGCTGGGTGTGCGGTCGTATAACTGCTTGAAGCGCGCCGGCGTTCAGACCGTGGGCGATCTGGTCTCCAAGACCGAGGGCGAGCTCAACGCCATCCCCAACTTCGGCAAGAAGTCGATCGACGAAGTGGTCGAGACGCTGCACAGCCGAGGGCTGGCGCTGCGTAGCGAGTAGGCTGCTTGCGGGTTTTGCGCCATGCGGCATCAGCGTCAGCGATACCAGCTCTCTCGTAGCCCTGCCCACCGCAAGGCGCTGTTGGCGAACCTGGTCAAGGAGGTCATCGATCACGAGCGGATCAAGACCACCGAGGCCAAGGCCAAGGCGGTCAAGCCTGAGCTGGAGAAGCTGATCACGCTGGCCAAGCGGGGTGACCTCCACGCCCGCCGGCAGGCGCTGTCGGCGTTGGGGCAGGACAAGTTCGCCGTGTACAAGCTGTTCGAGGAGCTCGCGCCGCGCTACTCGGAGCGCCCGGGCGGCTACGCGCGAATCCTCAAGCTGGGCCCGCGGCGCTCGGACTCCACCGAGATGGTGGTGCTGGAGCTGGTCTGACTTCCCGCTTGCTCCTGGAGTACGACGGGAGCGGCTTTGCCGGCTGGGCCAGGCAGCCCGGTCGGCGGACGGTTCAGGAGGAGGTCGAGCGGGCGCTCGGGGTGATCCTGGGCGAGGCCGAGCCGGTGCCGGTCACGGTGGCCGGGCGCACCGATACCGGCGTGCATGCGCTGGGCCAGGTGTGCTCGTACGGGCACGAGGCAGTCAATCCCCGGGCCCTGAACGGCGTCCTGCCACCTGACATCGCGGTGCTGGATTGCCAGCCGGCGCTGCCGGGGTTCGACGCGCGCCGTGATGCCACCTCCCGGGCGTACTGCTACCGCGTGCTGACGCGGCGCGAGCGGAGCGCGTTTCTGGACGGGCGGGCCTTGTGGTGGCCGCGCGCGGTGGATTTCTCGCTGCTGGAGGAGTGCGCGGCGGCGCTGGTGGGGGTCCACGACTTCACCGCGTTCACCCCGACCGAGACCAAGCACGTGCGGTTTGAGCGGGAGGTCCTGTGGGCTCGGTGGGGTCACGCCCCGGGGGAGCCTGACGTGTTGGAGTTCCGGATCGAGGCCGATGCGTTCATGCGCCATATGAACCGGGTGCTGGTGTCGACGATGCTCGAGGTGGCAGGCGGGCGGCGGAGCGTGGCGTCGTTTGTCGATTTGCTGGGCGGGCGGGGGCGGTCGGAGGCCGGCCCCACCGCCGCGGCCTGCGGGCTGTACCTGGTGGGAGTGGGCTACGAGGGCGAGCGCGTGTTACAAGACTGACTTCGGGCGTCTCGGGTTCGTTCCGGGAGTGTGGGAAGTTGCGCGTTCGCGGGGTTTGGGGGTGGCGCGGCGGGATGCTTGGGGGGTGGCTAGTACTCGAGGTCGAGCGAAGCGAGCGAAACCTCCCAACCGCGAGCGCAGCCCGCGGGCGAGGGAAGAAGAGCCCACTATGCCGCCAAAGGCTCCCTGAGCCACCGACCGCGTGCGCCAGCGGGAGGTTGTGTCCCGGTCTGCTCGGGAGTTGGCGATCGCCTCCCGACTGGCCACCGATCAACAGGGAATGGTGAGCCGTGCGCAGCTCCTCGCGGAGGGCGTGAGGGGGCACGTGGTCAAACGGTGGGCAGCGACGGGCCTTCTAGATCATCGCCATCCCAAGAGCCTGAAGATCCACCGCAATTGCCTAGATGTCAAGGTCGGCCGGCACGAAGTCGACTTTCTGTGGCCAGAACACGGGGTCGCGATCGAGCTAGACAGCTGGCAAATCCACGGTCATCGACCAGCGTTCGAGCGAGACAGGCGGAAGGGTCTGGCGCTACAAGCAGCTGGTCTCGATCTGATCAGGCTCAGCGCGCTGCAGATCAGAGACGAGCCCTTCCCCGTCATTGCCCAGATCGCTCGGTCGCTCGACCGGGCAACCCGAGGGGCCGCCTGACCGGACGCAGGCAGACACCTCGAGCCTGGCTAGGATCAGCCGGGATGCGTGTCCTGCTCACCAACGACGACGGGATCGAGGCCGCGGGCCTGCAGACGCTGCGCAAGGCGCTGCTCCAGGTGCCGTCGGTCGAGCTCGAAGTGATCGCCCCCGACGGCAATCGCTCGGCCATGGCCCGGTCGATCACCACTCGCCGACCGCTGTGGGTGGAGGAGGTTGACTTCGCCGACGGGACCGTGGGCTACGCCACAGACGGGACGCCGGTCGATTGCGTCCGCCTGGCTCGGCTGGGCCTGATCAAGGGGTTCGAAGCCGAGCTTGTGGTCTCGGGCATCAACCACGGGTCGAACCTGGGCGACGACATCACCTACTCGGGAACCGTGGCCGCCGCGCTGGAGGCGCTGGTTCTGGGGCTGCCCGGCATCGCGGTGTCCCAGCAGTCCCCCGCCCTGGAGTTCGACTTCCGCTCCGGCCAGGGCTTCGACTTTCACATCGCGGCCGAATTCACCGCTCGGCTGGTGGCCGACCTGATTGAGACGCCGCTGCCGCAGGGCACGCTGCTGAACATCAACGTCCCCGGAGGGACTCCGGAAGGGGTGGAGGTAGCCGGGTTGGGCAAGCGGATCTATCGCGACGAGCTGTCTCTGGTCGACGAGCCGACCAGCCGGAGGCGGCTGTATCGGATCTACGGCGACGCCAGCTACGAGCGGGAGGAGACGGGGACCGATCTGGCCGCGGTGGCGAACGGCAAGATCGCCGTGACCCCGGTGCATTTCGACCTAACCGACCGCGAAGGCATGACCGCGATCGAGCGCTACAACCTGGCACGCCTGATTGAGCCCGCGGCTCGCGAGGTGGAGGGTTGAGCGCTGCGGAGGCGCTGAGCCACGACCCGCACGAGCGTGCGGCCGAGTTGCGGCGGCTGCTCGAGTACCACAACCACCGCTACTACGTTCTGGACGACCCCGAGATCGGGGATGACCAGTACGACGCGTTGATGGACGAGCTCCGGGCGTTGGAGGCCGAGCACCCGGAGCTGGTCACGCCCGACTCCCCCACCCAGCGGGTGGGCGGCGAGCCGGTGTCCGAGCTGGAGAAGGTCCGGCACCCGCTGCCGATGCTCTCGCTGGCCAACGCGCGCTCGGCCGAGGACGTGGCGGCCTGGCTGGCTCGGATGCGCAACTTCCTAGCCCGCGAGGACATCAGCGACCCGGACTTCGAGTTCGTGGTCGAGCCGAAGATCGACGGACTGGCCATCTCGCTGGTTTACCGCGACGGGCTGTTGGAGCGCGGCGCGACCCGCGGGAACGGCGAGGTGGGCGAGGACGTGACTCACAACCTGCGCACCATGCGGGACGTACCGCTGCGACTGGAGGCAGAGGATCCGCCGCCGATGATCGAGGTGCGGGGCGAGGTCTACATGTCACTGCCCGACTTCGCCCATCTCAACGAGCGCCGGGCCGAGGCCGGGCTGTCGACGTTCATGAATCCCCGGAACTCGGCGGCGGGCACGATCCGGCAGCTGGATCCCAAGCTGACCGCCGAACGACCGCTGTCACTGTGGACCTATGCCGTCGGCGCGACCGAGGGCATCTCATTCGGGTCCCACTGGGATGCGCTGCAGTGGCTGCGCGAACACGGCTTCCCCGTGCACCCGGACGTGGTCAAGCTCGAATCCGAGGACGAGGTGGTCAAGCAGTGCCAGGCCTGGGAGGAGCGCCGGGGATCACTCGAGTTCGAGATCGACGGGGCGGTGGTCAAGGTCAACCAGGTCGAGCTCCAGCGCCGCCTGGGGTCGGTGGGGCGCGAGCCCCGGTGGGCGATCGCTTGGAAGTTCCCCCCCACCACCGCGGTGACCAAGCTGAACCAGATCGGGTGGAACCCGGGGAAGTTTGGTGATTTGCACCCGTACGCGATGCTCGAGCCCGTCCACGTCGGCGGCGTGAAGGTGAAGCTGGCCACCCTGCACAACGAGGAGGACCTCCAGCGCAAGGACATCCGGGAGGGGGAAGAGGTGATCGTGCTGCGAGCCGGCGACGTGATCCCCCAGGTGCTCTCGCCCGCCCCCCACGTGGCGGAGCGCACGGACCGACCCGCCCCACCCCATCCGCCCAAGCACTGCCCGATCTGCAACACCCCCACAGTCAAGCCCGAGGACTCCGTGTTCACCCGCTGTCCCAACCGCGACTGCCCCGGCCGGCGGTGGCAGCTGCTCAAACATTTCGTGGGGGCGATGGATATCGACGGCCTGGGGGAGAAGCAAGTCAGCCTGTTCATGGACCTGGGCTGGGTCCGCACCGCCGCGGACTTCTACCGGCTTACGGCCGAGCGGATTGCCGAGCAGTCGGGCTTCGGCCCGGTCTCTGCGGACAAGCTGGTGAGGGCGATCGCGCAGTCGAAGGAACAGCCGTTTGGCCGGGTCCTGTTCGCCCTGGGGATCGAGGAGGTGGGCTACGTCACTGGCCGGAACCTGGCGCAATACTTCCGCTCGATCGACACGCTGCTGGCCGCGTCCCCCGACCAGATCCAGGAGGCGCCGGGGATCGGTCCCAAGATGGCGCAGACCATTCACGACCAGATCCAGGATGAGCAGATGCAAGCGCTCATCAAGGATCTGAGAGCCCAGGGTCTTCGCTTCGAGGAGGAGGGGCCGCCACCCGGCGAGGGCCCGTTGGCCGGGAAGACGTTCGTGCTCACGGGAACGCTGCCCACACTGACCCGCGAGGAGGCCACCCAGCGGATCATGGCCGCCGGCGGCAAGGTCACGGGCTCGGTGTCACGCAAGACCGACTACCTGGTGGCCGGCGAGAGCCCGGGGTCGAAGCTGGCCCAGGCCGAGAAGCTGGGCGTGTCGGTGATCGACGAAGCCGCGCTCCAGGAGCTGGTCCCTTAGCCGGTGTAGTCGGCTAGGGCGACCGCCATCTGGTTGCCCTCCACGGAGTGGACGTAGGTGGTATCGCCTACCGAGTTGGCATAAATCGCAAAGGCGAGTGTGTGGCCGTTCTGGGCGCGGCAGTAGCCGATCAGGTTGGCCACGCTCGACAGCGTCCCTGTCTTGCCGCGGCAGTTTCCCTGGGCTCGCGTGCCTCTCATCTCGTCAGCCAGCGTTCCGCTCTCACCCCCCACAGCGAGCGAGTTCCAGAACGGGTGGTTGAACCGCAGCTTCCTCAGCGCGGTGACCATCTGGCTGGGGCTGGTGGAGTCGGCGTAGGACAGCCCGGATCCATCGACCAGCTTGGGATGGATCCCGAACCGCCGGGACAGCAGGGTAATCACCACACCCGCCCCGGCCGCCGTGTTGCCTCCGGCCCCGAACCTCGCCCCGAGACCCTTGAGCAGCGTCTCGGCGAAGAAGTTGTCTGACGGTGCGTTGGTCATCGCCACCAGGCGGGCGATGCTGGGCGAGTTCACGCTAGCCAGCAGTTGCGCGTTCTGGGGCGTCTGGCCGGCGCTGCTCGAGGCCGAGACGCTGACCCCAGCGTCCTGCAGCGCGGACACGAGCCGCTGGGCGGCGTAGAGTGCCGGGTGGTAGACGTGGGTCGACCCATCGCCCGTGACCCCCCGGTCGAAGGCGAGCGCGCTGAGTGCTCCTTCCATGTAGTGATCGAACTGGAAGCCGCTCTCGGAGGTTCCGCGCAGCGAGTCGAAGTAGGACTCGTCCCCGACCACCCGACCGACCACGCCGCGGATGCCGTGCCGGCGCAGGTTCGAGGCCAGGCTCTCGATGCTGGCTCCGGCTCCCCCGTAGTGGGAGCCGATGAAGCCGGCGGAACCGAAAGTGGGATCCCCACCACCGCGCAGGTAGAGCGTGCCGTGCCAGATTCCCTGCTTTCCCATCCAGCCCGTGCCCAGCACGGAGGTGGTCAATGTGGCGTTGGGGCCGAAGCGGAGCAGGGCGCTCGAGGTCGTGTAGACCTTCTCGGTGGAGGCGGGCAGTCTCCCTGTGCCCGCCTGGTCGGAGAACAGGGTCTGGCCGGTGTTGAGGTCGACCACCAGGGCTCCGCTGGATCCGCCGATTTGCGACATGTCCTGGCCGAGGGTCGCGGCCAGCGAGCTCTGCGCAGAATGAGCCGACCGGGTGGCCGCCCAGGCCGGAGCCGCGGCAAGCAGCCAGATCAGCGCCCCCAGCGCCGGCAGGAGTCTGCGCATCCGCTGGTATGAAACACCGGGCGGCGGCAGAAGGCTCGCTGGCGTCGGACAGAGCCATACAATCCAGCTGAGCATGGGCAAGGTCGTCAAGCTCGACACCGCGGCTACGGATCGGCCGAAGGCAAAAACCAAGCAGCCCGCGGCGCGCCGCCCCCGCTCCAAGCGGTCCCGGACCGCGCTGGTCCTCGGGGGCGGGGGGTTCACCGGCGGGGTCTATGAGATCGGGGCGCTGCGGGCCCTCGACCTGCTTTCGGTCAACCGGACGGTCAACCAGTTCGACATTTACGTGGGGACGAGCGCGGGTGCGTTCGTGGCCGCGGCCGTGGCCAACGGGATCACGCCCGAGGAGATGATGCGGGTGATCGTCCAGCAGGTCCCGACGCCGTTCCCGGATGCTCGGGTGAGCGCGCTGCTGCACCCCAACTACTCGGAGTTCGTGACCAAGGGACTGCAGCTTCCGCTCCGACTGGCGCAGGTGGTGCGCAAGCTGCTGCGGGATGTCGGCCAGCTCTCGGCGGTGGATCTGGTGGTTGGACTGGCCGAGGCGCTTCCGTCCGGGCTGTACTCGGGCGATGGGGTGGAGCGGTACGTCAAGACGATCCTGTCCAACCCCGACCGCACGGACGACTTTCGCTTGCTGCGCCCGGAGCTGTACCTGGCCACCACCGATCTCGATACCTGCGAAAGGATCGTGCTCGGGGCCCAGGACTGGGACGACGTTCCCATCTCGAAGGCGGTGGCTGCATCCGGGGCGCTTCCCATGATTTACAAGCCGGTGAAGGTCAAGCATCGCGAGCTGGTGGACGGCGGTCTCGTGTCCACCACCAACCTCGACATCGCCGTGGAGGCGGGGGCGAAGTTCATCGTGGTGGTCAACCCGCTGGTCCCGTTCGTCAACGACTTCCAGAAGCAGATCCCGACCCTGACCGGCTCCCGCGCCCGGCGGGTGTCAGACATGGGCTTCCCCCAGATCGGCTATCAGTCGTTCAAGCTGCTGGCCTATCAGCGCCTCCACGAGATGGCGGCCCGCTGGGAAGAGCGCTATCCCGGCGTGGACTTCATCCTCATCGAGCCCGAGCCCAACGATGAGCTGATGTTCCAGACCAGCATCATGAACTACACCTCGCGAGTCGACATCGCGCGGCACGGCTTTCAGTCAGTCACGCTGAAGCTGGCTCACGACTACCAGCGGTTCAAGCGGATCTGCGCCCGCCATGGAATCGAGATCTCGGCCACCCGGGTCCGCAAGGTGGTCAAGCATTTCGCGGCCGAGCGTGAGAAGACGCGGGCCTGGCGGAAGATCCTGGAGCAGACGACGTCAACGCTCCTACGCCAGTCGGCGTCTCAGGACTGAACTGGATTGGCGGGCGCGCTGGCGCCCGATTGCTCTACGGCTACGCGGTGGCGGGCTGAACCTGCTGCTGCGCGGTGAGCGACCCCGGACTCTCACGGAGGCTACACAGGAAGAGAGTCTTATCGATTCGACCGTTGAAGATCGGTACTCCGAGCTCGAGGCACTTGGCGATCACGTCTCTGCGCTCGAGTCCTGACTCTCGGGCAAGCTCCGTGGGCGTCAGGTGGTTGGCCATATACCTACTCCTCGTTTGCCGACAGCAATATGTGAACGTAAAGTATGCCTTCTCGCCAAGACGGTCTCAAGGCTTTCCAGCCGATCGTCGGCTCTGGCGGGCGGTATCCAACCCCGGCCATGTGGCAGACTGGCCACATCGGGGCGTGGCGCAGCCTGGTAGCGCGCACCGTTCGGGTCGGTGAGGTCCCCGGTTCAAATCCGGGCGCCCCGATATGGATTCGAGGTCGCCGAGCTACTGAAGCTCAACCAGCAGCCGGCGCGCAACTGGTTAGACGCCGGTCGGCTGCCGATTATCCGGGTCCGCCGCCTCTGGCTCGGCCGCCTCGGCGCCGGCCGCTTCGGCGCCGGCCGCTTCGACCCGCTCATCGCTGTGGGCAAACTTGTGGTGGGCCTCGGCTGCATGGACCGCCGCCTTGGTCGCGGCCTTGCTCCGCCGTAATAGCCAGATGGTGAGGGGGATGAGCGCCACCAAGGCCAATGAGCCAAGGATGATCGCCGTGACCACGGCGCCGGCGATGTGGCTACCGCCACCCCCAGATGTGTAGTAGTAGTGGCCGTTGTGGTAGATGAAGTGGCCGCTGCTGATGTGGTGACTGCTGCCTCCGCTGCTATGGCTCCCGCCGCTGAAGCTGTGGCTGCCGCTGCCGCCACGGGCCAGCGCACTGGTGGCAGCGACCGCCGCCAGGACGGCGTTGGCGCCAAGGGCCGCCACTGCGGTGCTTATACGGGTGCGCCCGCTGTGCGGGCTGCCGGTGTGGTTCATGCTCGCCTCCTCGTGTCGACTCGCTTCAACCCGGACGTGCCCGGGTTCTCCACGGCTGAACGGTCGCCTCCGCCGGAAGACTTAACTCCCGTAGCGTCCGAACAGCCTGGGCCCATGGTGTTCCACGCCGGGGGAATTGTCAGTGTCGGCTCAGTCTCGATTTAGTCGCGGGAGGGTGCCCGGGACGGTTCGAATGCGCCGCGTGCACGAGGTGGCCACGGGCTGAGGAAAGATGCGGACGTGGTCAAGGCAAGGCGGCTGAGGCGCATCCGAGCTAGTCCCTGGGTCGCCACCAAACGGTATGCGAGCGGTATGAATCCGCCGAACCGCCAATAGCGGCGCGAACTTGGTCCGGGCGCCCCGATAACTCTTTTGCGTTCAGTCTTCGAGAGCCGGGGGCGGACGTGTTGGCGGTCTGGCGGGAAAGCAGGTGTTCGGCGACGATCGGGTTGAGCTCGTCGCCGGACACCTCTGACCCGCCGATCCGCGAACTGTCATTATCACCCTGATGACCGCGGCCGCAGCGCGGGAGGGTACTCCGCTCGACGCGCTGATCATCGGCGCCGGCCCAAGCGGCCTGTTCACGGCGGTCGAACTTGCCCGCCGCGGTGTGGATCTGCGCATTGTTGACGCCGAGCCGACAGCACACCGCCAGTCGCGCGCGACGACGGTGATGCCGTCCAGCTTGGCGCTCTTCGCACGCGCTGGCCTGGCCGGCAAGTTTCTCGAAGCGGGGATTCGGATCGACCGCTTCACGGTCCGCGACACCGAACTGGCCGAGGTCGCGATGATGGACTTCGCCGGTCTCGACACGCCGTGGCCGTTCGCCTTGACACTGCCGCAGTGGATGACCGAACAGCTACTAACCGATCGATTGTCCGACCTCGGTGTGGAGGTCGAACGAGGGGTAACTGCAACGGATCTTGACATGCGCGTGGACGGTACGGGGGTCGTACTGAAAGGACCGGTGAGCAGTGAGCTCGTCAATGCGAGGGCGGTGGTCGGCGCGGGCGGGGCGCACAGTGTTGTCCGGGCGGCGATGCGTCAGGTATTGCAGGGCGGAACGTACGATCACCGCTTTGCCGTTGCCGACGTGGAGGTCGAAACCGGACTACGCCGTGATGAGATCACCCGGGTGATCGGCGAGCGCGGCATCGTTCTGCTCGCCCCGCTCCCGGATGGCAGGACCCTGATCATCATGGACCTGCCCGCCACCGATGTCGAGCGCCTCGGGCGGGAGCCCAAAATCGATGAGATGCAGCGCCTTTTGCAGGGTCGGCTCACGGCGCCCCCGAGGATCTTGGACTTGCGTTGGTCGTCGTGCTTCACGCTTCACCACCGGATCGCCAAGAGCTTTGGAGACATTCGCCGCTATCTCGTGGGCGATGCCGCGCATCTCGAAAGCTTGTACTCGGGGATGGGGATGAATGCCGGTCTGCACGACGCCGCAAACTTTGGTTGGAAGCTCGGCTACTGCTTAAAGCAGCAGGCACATGCCGGTCTCCTCCATACGTACGTGCTGGAGCGTCGACCAGCAAATGAGCGCTCGATGGCGATCTCCGATGCGGGTCACCGCAAGGTCATGGATCCACCGGCGCCCGCGACGACAGATGACTCATCGGCACGCGGCCCAGATAGCGTTGCGCCACCGCCGTCGGTTGACGCCCGGCAGACGTTTCTGATGCTCGACGAGCAATATCAGGGTCTCCCGTCGAGTTGGGGGTGAGGGGAGCGCCGCGTTGGGGGCGTGAGCAGGGGTTTCGCGGCTGAGGTTTTCTTCGGAGGTTGCGCAGAGCGCGAGCGACGCGCCGTCGTCCTCATTGCAGGCTGCCGGGTGATGAA
>DATKRM010000253.1:0-6786 GCA_035532195.1 Solirubrobacteraceae bacterium | reverse complement strand
ACCGAAGGTCGCCGAAGTCAGCCAACAGCTCGCGGACGATCGACTCCGCCTGTCCGCAGTAGGGACACTGGAAATCGCCGTACTCGACCAGCGTCACCGGGGCCTCGGCCGGACCCCGGATGTGATCTCGCTCCGGGTCTACCGGAACCGCCAGGTCTACGATCGCCGCCGAGCTTCCGTGCACGGCTCGGAGCCTCACTCCGTCCGGGAGCCTCCGGGTGAGCTGAAGTACGACCCAGGTCAGAGCCGACGCACCCACGGCCGCGCTCAGCACTCCGACCTTGGCCTCCTTAAGCGCGGTTCCGGTGAACGCCAGGGTGGCGATCAGGAGCGACACGGTGAAGCCGATCCCGGCGATCGAGCCGCCGCCCAGGACCGAGGCCCACCCCACGGCGGGCCGGACCCGGCCGCGGCTGAGTTGGGTCACCAGCCAGCTGGCACCGGTTATCCCGACGGGCTTGCCCACCACGTAGGCCACGATGATGCCCAGGGTGATCGGCGACGTGTAGGCGGTGGACAGGAAGTGTCCGTCGATGACGATGCCGGCATTGGCCAGCGCGAACAGGGGCACGATCACGTAGCTCGAGACCGGGTGGTATAGCTGCTGGAGTCGCTCGTTGGGAGAGATGGCGGTGCGCACCCCCTCACGCACGCTACTTGCGTACTCGCCAACTGGCTGCTCGCGGAACATCCGGAACAGGTCGCTGGCCCGCTCCAGGTCCGCCCGCACGGCCGGATAAGCCACGGACAGCAACCCGGCTGCCACGCCCACGATGATGGGATCCACCCCGGACTTGAGGAACGCGACCCACGACGCCAGCGCCAGGACGGCGTAGAGGAAGCCGATCCGGACTCCTCGCCAGCGCAACACCACCGCGGGGGCGAACAGGGCGATGCCGAGCAGGAGCGCCGTCACCCGGACGGAGTTGGTGTAGGCGGTGGCGATCACCGCGAACGCCACCAGGTCATCGGCCACCGCCACGGTGAGGATGAACGTGCGCAGGCTGGAGGGAAACCTCCGGCCGAACAGGGCCAGCAGCCCCAGGGCGAACGCCGTGTCGGTGGACATCGCCGTCCCCCAGCCGTGGGCTGAAGGGCGGCCTTGATTGATCAGCAAATAGATACCGATCGGAACCAGCATTCCGCCGAGCGCGGCGGCCGCCGGCAGCAGTAACCGGCGACGATCGCGGAGCTCACCCAGGTCGAACTCGCGCCGGGCCTCCAGCCCCACCACGAGGAAAAACAACGCCATCAGGCCGTTGTTGACCCAGTGCCGCAGATCCTGGGACACGCCGTGGTGGCCGAGCCGGATGGACAGCTTGGTTGTCCACACCGTGTCGTAGGACGAGCGGTCGACATTGACCCAGACCAGGGCGGCCAACGTGGCCGCCACCAGGACGACCGCGCCGCCGGTCTCGGTGCGCAGGAAGTCGCGCACCGGAGCCTCGAGGTTGCGGATCCAGGCCGTGCGTCCCGAGAACGGGGCGGAAGACAGGGTCGAGGTGGCCAGGGCCTAAGGCTATTAGCGCGCGAGGACTGCGGTGGGCCGCGGCGGGTCGGCCAAGGCCGCCCCTACTTAAGGATGAACTCGGCTGGCTCGCGGTACGCCGCGCTGGGGCTGACCGACCGATGCTCGTGGGCGGCGGGGTGGGTTGTGCGGGCTAGCTCAAGGATCTCGTCGGACACGGCTCCCAGGTCGTACGGGCATACGAGGGTTAATGGCGCCCCCCTGAACGCCAGGTTGAGCCAGGATTCGTACCTCGCCCACAGCTGGATCTCCTCGGCCGACCGCCCATTCCACACCGGTTCGCCGACGATTCGCACCCATGGGGCTCCCGCGGCCACGCTGTCGTTCACGAACGACTGGTAGCTACTCAGGGCGGCGGCCGGCGTCCGGTACCAGGTGGAGCTCCCGGCGAACCGCACATGCTTGGCCCCCTCACCCAGCTCACGTCGCAGCCGCTTGAGGTTCGCCTTGGTGGTCACGGCCAGCGCCGCCTCGCCGTTCGCCAGCGCGCCGGCTAGGAAGGGGGCCGCGGAGGCCCCGAGCTCCTCGTCGCCCTCGTACAGCAGCACTTGATGTTCGAGCATCGGAGGGCTGGGCGTCCGTCCACAGACCAAGTAGTCGATCGTCACCCCGAGCACCTCGGCCAGCCCGACGAGAGTGGCCTGGCGGAGGTTGGTCCGGCGCCCGCTCTCGATCTGCGTGATCGCCGCCCAGCTAAGACCTGTGTGGTAGGCCAGCGCTTCGCGGCTCCAGCCCCGCCGATCGCGCGCGGCCCTGACCCGTTGGCCGATGCCAACGGGGTTCGTGCCAGCCAGCTCGGATCGTTCGCGATCGCGCATTCCCATCCTTCCCAGGTGGTTGCCTCGTGCCGGTCAATATACTAACCTGTCTTGCCAGTGTCAATTGACGCACAGCGACCGCGCGAAGACCGCCTCAGACCAGCGCACCGACGAGGAGATCGCCCGACCGACCACCCGCGCTGGGTCGGCGCATTTGCGGAATCGGCGATTGCGGCTCGAGGGAACGAGGGCAGGCTCAAGCGGCTGGTGGCTCGCAGTTGGATGCCGATGGTGCTGGTCGACAGCGACCGACGCTACGTGGAGGTCAACACGTCGGCCCGCCTCGCCTTCCGGGCCAGCCTGGGCGAACTGCGCGGGCGGCGGACTGAGGATCTGACGCCTGCCCATGAGGTCGAAAGCACGACGCAGTTGTGGGCGAGGATGCTGGACACCGGGTGCGTGGCCGGAACTTACGAGTTGGCGTCGCTGGACGGGAGCCGCTTGGAAGTCAGCTACTTCGGAGTGGCCAACGTGCTTGAGGGCCTGCACCTGGGAATGTTCGTGCCCGCTGCGTGGCCGGAGGATGAGCTGATCGATGATCCGGAACTGCTCGGGGCGCGGCTCAGCTCGCCGCTAACGCCGCGGCAGCTCGAGGTGCTGCAGCTGGCCGCCGACGGCCGAAACGCTCCGGCCATCGCCCGGGAGCTGTGGGTCAGCCCGGTCACGGTCAACACGCACTTCGCCAACATCTACACCAAGCTTGGTGTGCGTGACCGGGCCTCCGCGGTGGCCCGCGCCCTGCGCTTGGGGCTGATCAGCTAGGCCGACCCACCGTCTCCTGCTCTTCGCTCGGCGCCCCGGCGATGAGGTCACCAAGCCGGGCGCCCACCCGCTCCACCGGCTTGGTGGGAGCGAACCGCTGACGCGCCCGCTCCAGCTTGTGCTCACCGTAGAAGCGCCGGGCCCATACCGAGCACGGGTGGGCGAGCCGGACCGCCCCGATCAGCGCCAGGATGGGGATAAATATCCCGATCACCGCGTAGAAGACGCGCCCCTTGGCGGCGGCCAGAATGACGAGCGCCAGCGCCAGTGTCAGGCTACCCGCCGTCCCCCAGATCGAGGCTGAGTCAGCCAACCCGAAGGGTCTGGTGCCAACCACGATCAGGCCCGCGAATGCCACGGCCACGATGACCGCGTCCAGTGACAGGCGACCCTCCTCGGCCCAGTACACGTCCTCGAGCCGGACCCAGAGCGCGAACTCATCCAGCGTGAAACCGGCCCCCACCCCGAACGCCACGGCGTCGAGGTGCCACCAGGGCGCGCGCATCGGCGCAGCGAAGGCGAGAAAGCCGGAGAGCATCATCAGGCAGATGCCCCACACCAGATGGTGCAGGTGGACGCCTCCGGTCTGTACACCGCCGGGCCACCAGGACACGCTGCGCGTCAGGCGCGCGCTGGTGCGGATCAGCAGGAACGACAACAGGAACGCCACCAAGACGACGACCGCCGCCCCGCGCCCGGAGGCGAAGTGCTTTCCGAACGGATGGACGGTGACGATTACTGCGAGCATGCCCCTGATTTCAGCGGTCCTGGCGCTAAATGCTAGAGCGTCGCCGGCTGGGGTAGGGACTGGGGCGCATCTGATTTAGCCCGCGGCTTGGCCGGTTCGGGCCGGGCGAGCAGGATCGCACCGATGGTCACCGCGGCGAAGGCCAGAGCCCGTACCACTCCCAAGCCGCCGGACGGCAGGTGCTCGCCCAGCACGACGGTCCCCGCGGCGATCGGGACCGCGTTGGTCAGCAGTGTGGCCAGGCCGGCCACGGTCAACGCCGCGCCGCTCTGGTAGCCGATCTGGAGCAACGAGGTCCCGAGCAGATATCCGCAGATCAGCGGGATCACGAACAGCAGCCGGATGCCGCCCTGAGTGGCCAGCTTGGTGCTGATGTCACCGACCGCAAAGAACAGGCCACCGGCGATCCCGTCCGCCACTCCGCGGCCCAGAAACGCCCAGCCGCTGGTGAAGGTCAACACGCCGGCGCCCGCGGTGACGGCCAGCCAGACGAGGATCGGTCCCAGCGATCCGTGGCCGTCGTGGACATCGCCCCCACCCAGCGAGACAGCCAGCAGCACTAGGCCGATTACAGCCAGAGACGCACCTGCGGCCTCCCGTCGGGAGAGCCGCCGGCGCGCCAGCCGAGCCGTGGCCACGGCCAGGATCCCCACGCCGCCGGCGGCCACGCTCTGCACCAAGGCCAACGGCGCCAGCGCCAAAGCGGCTACGTAGAGCACGAATCCGCCGCTCTCCATGGCGAAGCCAGTCACCCAGGCGCGGCTTCTCAGCAGCAACATCGCCGAGTGCACCGGACGGCGCGGGGACAGCGCGGGCAGCCCGGCGGCGGCGTCGTGTTCGCGCAGATAGGAGAGGCTCACCAGGATGGTTGAGCCCAGAGCCAGCGGTAAGCCGATGGCGGCACCGTTGCGCACGTCCATATGTTGCCTAGTTCCGAGCGGGAAGACTGGTTCCGGAATAGAGTGGCCCGGTTCGCGACCCCCAGAAAGGACCAGGATCAATGGCAGTCGGCCTCTACTTCACCCCCAGCGGATTTACCAAGGACAAGTACGACGAGGCGCTCCGGCGACTCGAGGCGGCGGGCGCGGGCGCGCCTGCCGGCCGCTCCTACCACGTCGGGTTGGAGACCAACGGCGAGATCCAGGTGTTCGACATCTGGGAGTCGCAGGCGGCGTTCGAGGCGTTCGGGCAGACGCTCCTGCCGATCATGTCTGAGCTGGGTGTCGACCCCGGCGAGCCGATGGCGTCCTCTGTGCACAACGTGATCGAGGGCTGAGCCTGGCGCGAGCCGAGCGACACGCCGCTCCGGCTACAGCAGGCGCTGGATGCGCAGCCGCCGCGAGCCCCGGGGGGTCGGTACCTCCACCAGCTCTCCGGGTGCGCGATCGAGCAGGGCCCGGGCCACCGGAGACTGGGCCGAGAGCTTGCCCGCCGACAGGTCGGCCTCGGTTGCCCCCACGATCCTCCACCTGTGCACCTCCCCGCTGCCCTCGTCCAGAACCTCGGCGGTGCGGCCGAACGCAAACACCTCGGCCTTAGCCTCGGTCTCCACCACCACGGCGTTGCGCAGCCGCTGCTTGAGGCGCTTGATCTGGGTCTCCAGGTGGGCCTGGTCCTCCTTGGCCGCGTGGTACTCGGCGTTCTCGGACAGGTCGCCCAGCTCGCGGGCCCGGAGGATGCGCACCGCCATCTCCCGCCGCCCCCGCGTCTCCAGGTCGCCCAGCTCGTGTTTGAGCGCCTTCAGGCCCTCCGCCGTGATCGGCTCATCGTCCGGATGCCGGGTGCTCACGAGCTCTGCACTCGGTTCCACTCGACCCAGCCCACGCCGGCCCGTCCGTCAGTCGTCCGCACCCGGCACATGGCCCGCGGAAACAGCGACAGCCGCCCGTCGGGCGCCTCCAGGCGCAGCGGGCCGAACGCCACCGGCTCGACCTCCAGCTCCAGGCCGTCGGGCTCCGAGCGGATCCGCGCGCTCTGGATCAACCCATTCGAGCCCAGCTCCTCGCTGGCCTGCACCGAGGTGATCTCCACCAGCTCGCCGTCGCGCTGGAGGTAGCCCACGCCGAACCCCGGCAGCTGGGGAATGCCCACCGCGTGAGTGTGGGTGCCGTCCTGGAGGTGCAGCGCGCTCCACATCCAGTCCACCGCCCACCAGTCGCGCGAGCCCCATGAGTGGTCGCGCTGGCCGACCCCGGTGAACGAGATCTGCTCCTCCCCCACGCGTACGGTGCCCCGCACCCGGCAGGGGATCTCATAGCGCGTGCTCTGGCGCCAGGCGTACGGGACGCCGGCGGTCTCCCACACCAGGTCCAGCTCGACTTCCACCGGCGTGCCGGTTTCGCCCCGCAACGGCGCGGCCTGGTCGTCGTGTGCGTCGGCGGTTCCCCGCAGCCTGACGGCAAACCGCTCCAGCGGCTCCTCGCACAGCTGCTCGGCCCAGAACCGGTCGGTCTCGATCAGCTGTGCGTCATCGTCGACATCGGGCAGTGGCGCCGACGGGTCGATGAGCATGATCGACGGCCGCCCCGGCCCGCAGATGGCGGCCGTGTACAGCACCACGCCCTGGTTGGGCAACCGGCCCAGGCGAACGTACAGAGCGAGCGACTCATCATCGGCTACGGCGTCGAAGTACCACGACTCGTTCCACAGCGGCTCCGGGCCGGGAGGGTGGCGACCCTCATCGCCACCGTCGGGTCGTAGCGGCACGGGTGGCGCGGCGCTCGGCTCCGGCAGCAGCGACAGCGCATCGAGGTCGAGGATCTGCTGGGCATTGCGGGCCAGCCACGTCATGAACATCTGATCGCCCCGCTCGGTGCGCTGCACCAGCATCGGCGCCACCACGGTCATCAGGATTCCGGGAAAGCACTGGCGGCGGTATCCATCCCAGCACTGCTCCCACGACAGGCTGCTCACGCCCTGAGCCAGCAGCT
>DATKRM010000252.1:0-7565 GCA_035532195.1 Solirubrobacteraceae bacterium | reverse complement strand
GGCCCATCGTCGAGCAGATGAAGGAGCTCGGCCTGTTCGGGGTCACCATCCCCGAGGAGTACGGCGGGATGGGCCTCGACCTCACGACCTACGAGATGATCGTGGAGGAGCTCAGCCGGGGCTGGATCTCCATTTCCGGCGTGCTCAACACCCACTTCATCGGGTCCTACCTGCTGATGAAGTTCGGGACCGAGGAGCAGAAGCAGAAGAACCTGCCGCGGATGGCCACTGGCGAAATAAGGGCCGCGTTCTCACTGTCCGAGCCCGAGCTGGGCTCGGATGTCGCCGCCATCAAGACGAGCGCCAAGCAGCTCGACGACGGCCGTTACGAGATCAACGGCACCAAGATGTGGGTGACCAACGGGCTAAGAGCCGGCCTGGTGTTCGTCCTGGTCCGCACGGACCAATCAGCCGAGCCCAAGTACCGCGGGCTGACCTGCTTCATCGCCGAGAAGGAGCCGGGCGTGTCGGAGAACACGGGCGAGTACGCCGGGCTGAACGTACCCCCGAAGATTAAGAAAATGGGCTACAAGGGCGTCGAGTCCACCGAGCTGGTGTTCGACGGCTACAAGCTCTCCGCCGACCAGATCCTGGGTGGCCCGGACGCCGGGCTCAATAAGGGCTTCGGCCAGATGATGGATGCGCTGGAGCTGGGCCGGGTCAACGTGGCCGCCCGCGGCGTCGGCATGGCCCAGCGAGCCCTCGAGCTGGCGCTTCGCTACAGCCAGGAGCGCCGCACGTTCGGCAAGCCGATCGCCCAGCACCAGGCGATCCAGTTCAAGCTGGCCGACATGGCCACTCAGGTCGAGGCCGCCCGGCTGCTGACCCGGCGGGCCGCCCGGATGAAGGACGCCGGCGAGCGCTCCGACATCGAGGCCGGGATGGCCAAGCTGTTCGCGTCCGAGGCGGCCCGGTTCTGCGCCGAGGAGTGCCTACGCATCCACGGCGGCTACGGCTACTCCAAGGAGTACGAGATTGAGCGGATCTATCGCGACGCGCCGCTGCTGCTGATCGGCGAAGGCACGAGCGAGATTCAGCGCATGGTCATCGGCCGCAAGCTGCTCGAGCGGCACAAGATTTAGGAGAGGGGCGCGCTGGGAGCGCGCCCCCGTCGGTTAAGCCGGCTCCGGCGTGCGCTCGGCTGCGTACTGCCCGGCCGGCTCCAGGAACTCCTTGACCTGGTTCCGCAGCTCAGGCCCCTCCGCGTGCCCGTGCACCGAGGCGGCGTGCTCGGCTGCCGCCTGGACCACCTCGTCCTCCTCGCCGATGATCACCAGCGAGCAGTTCGATTCGCTGGGCCAGCGTCGGCAGTCGGCCATCATGCGGCTCATAGGCCTCTCCCTTCGATTGGTTGACCGCATCGTCCCGCTAGGGTTGGTCTCAGTCAAGCCGTGGCCGACACTAAGTCACTCATCGAGACCGCCGTGCAGCACTTCCTGGAGGAGGTGCCGGCGCTGCAGCAGCTCAAGCTGGTGGCGGGACTGGAGCTGCGTGGGCGCGGCGACGTGCAGATGTATCGCGTGGAGCTTCCGGGTCCCAAGGTGACCAAGCAGTTCGCCGCTGACTCCAAGGTGACCCTCACGATTCCGCGGTCGAACTTCAACGAGCTGGCCACCAAGGGCCACGTCAAAGAATGGCGGGAGGCGTTCGTCCACGGCGACGCCAAGGCCACCGGCATCGAGCAGGTGATCAAGCTGATCGTCCACGTGGTGGAGCGCCAGGAGGAGCGGGCCCGGACGCGCCGGGCGAAGGCGTAGGGGGGCTCGGGCGGGCGCCTACAGGCAGGGGACGCCGGTGAGGCTGGTGCCGCTGTTCTGGCGCAGGAACACCGGATGGGAGATCGGCGAGGGCTGGCCGGTCACCGAATCATTCAGGGTCGTGTCGCCGGTGGCGATGAGCAGGCAGCCGTTGCGGTCGGTGCCCACCGTGAAGTAGTCGCCCAGCCGGCGGTCCTCCCCGGTCACGCCCACCGTCACCGCGCACGTGGTGCCCCCGGCGCAGATGGCGCCGCTGTGGATGGGACGCCCGGCCGCGTCGACCACCGAGGACACCGGCATCGAGCCGGTGGCTCCGCTGATCTGCTCCGCCATGACCGACACCTTGGCGTCGGCGGGCGCGCAGTCCGGGTCCACGACCCGGTCGTACTGGTACCAGACCACGCCCACCTGGCCGGCGGCGCCCGCGGTGACCCAGGGCCACAGCAGCTGGTGCCCGGGCGAGGAGGCCACGACCTGGGGCGGGCTCCAGGTGTGGCCGCCGTCGGTGGAGGAGGCCATCATCACCTGATTGGCCAGCGGGGTGTTGGCGTTCTGGGGCGGCAGGGTGCCGAAGCTCTCGCTCCCTGGGTAGGACCCGGGGCAGCCGTTCTGGGTGTTCGGGTCACGGGGGTCGGTGTCCCACACCAGGTAGTAGTTGCCGGCGGCGTCGATGGCCATCGACGGCCAGTGCGAGTACTCCGTGGTGTTGGCGATACGGACGGTGCTGAAGGCGCCCGCGGAGGTGCCGAAGGCGCTCGAGGCGCTGGGCAGGATTCCCACGCCGACGCCGTTCGGCAGGCCGGTGTTGGGGTCGCGGTAGATGACCGGTTCAACGACGCTGCCCCGCGTGTGGTCGTAGAACAGCTTGCCGTCCCCGGTGTAGCTGTCACCGTTGGCCGCGGTGCCGTTATCCGGGATGCCGGTCTGGTTGCACGACGCCCCGGCGTCGGTGCTGTGGTAGATGACATGCCCGGATTCCTCGGTGTCCGTGGACAGGAAGACCTCGTTGGCCTTGCCGCCGGCCAGCCAGGGCCGGTCGCCCTCATGACATTGCGCGGTGCCGGTGGGCCAGCTCAGGCCGCCGTCCTGCGATGAGAACAGGGCGTCGTTGGCCAGGTCGATGCCGGTGTTGTAGATGTTGCCGGCGTCGTCCTGGGTCAGGTCGGGGTCGCTGAAGCCGGTGGCCATCGGGTTGGTCTTGGTCCCGAACGGGACCACCTGCCAGGTCTGCCCCTGGTCGGCCGACGTCCAGATGTTGACCTGGTTGTGGTAGGTGCCCAGCCAGCCGCCGGACTCGGCCGGGGCGCCCGGGAGGTTGCTGGAGAACAGGTGGGTGGTGCCCTCGTGGGAGGTGTAGACCAGCCGCCCCGACTTGACCGCGTAGGCCACCGTGGGCTCGCCGCCGCCCAACGTCTTGTCCACGAACACCGGCGGCCCAAACCCGAACGACGCGGCGTGCGCCGCGGCCGGCGCCAACGCCGCCGCCACCAGCACCACAAGCAGTAATAGTCCCCGTCGCACCTGGATCTGGAGAGTCCGTACCCAGGAGAGTGGACCGCCAAACGTGGCCGGTGGGCCGGCGGAGGGCCGCGCTAGGCGTTGGCCAGTTTCTCGGCCTCGCGCAGCTGCTCGTCGATCAGCTGCAGGCCAGCGTCCCAGAACCCGGGATCGGTCAAGTCGATGCCCACGATCGCGGCCAGCTCTCCCGGGGACCGCGAGCCGCCGGCGGCCAGCAACTCCAGATACCGCGGCACGAACGCCGGGCCCTCCTGGCGGTAGCGGCCGTAGATCGACAGGGCCAGGAGCTGGCCGTAGGCGTAGGCGTAGACGTATCCCGGCGTGTTGATGAAGTGGGGGATGTAGGACCACCACACCCGGTAGCCCTCGGTGATCTCCACCGAGTCGCCGAACAGCTCGGCCTGGGTGTCTACCCACAGCTCACTCAGCCGATCCGCCGACAGCTCACCGTCGGTGCGCCGCCCCGTGTGGACCAGGTGCTCGAACCGGTTCATGGCCATCTGCCGGAACACCGTGGCGACCGACCCATCGATCCGCTCGGCCAGCAAGCTCAGGCGCTGCTTGTAGTCGGTGGTTCCGTCGAGCAGCCGCCCGAACACCAGCGTCTCCCCGAACACCGACGCCGTCTCGGCCAGAGTCAGCGGCGTGGACTGGTGAAAGATGCCCTGACGCTGGGCCAGGGCCGCGTGCAGCCCGTGCCCCAGCTCGTGGGCCATGGTCAGCACATCGCGGCGCTTGGCCGTGAAGTTGAGCATCACGTAGGGGTGGACGCTGGGCACCGTGTAGGCGCAGAACGCTCCGCCCCGTTTGTGCGGCCGGGGCGGGGCGTCGATCCAGTGCTCGGTGAAGAACCGCCGGGCCACCTCGCCGGCCTCCGGCGCGAACGAGGAGTAGGTGTCGAGCACCAGCTCGCGGGACTCGGCGAACGTGAAGCTGACCTCCTCGGGCAGGATGGGGGCCGAGCGGTCGTAGTCGGCCAGGCACTTGATCCCCAGCAGCCCGGCCTTCAGCTTGTACCAGCGCTGAGGGATGTCGTAGCGCCGCCGGACCGCTTCGATCAGCGCCATCACCGACTCGTCGGAGGCCTCGTTGGCCAGGTTGCGGCTGGCCAGCCAGTTGGGATAGGAGCGCAGCCGGTCCTCGACCGACTTGTCGAACACCAGCGTGTTGTAGATGAACCCGCGCGTCCGCAGCCCCGGAGCCAGCGCCTCCGAGACGGCCTCGGAGGCCTTGCGCCGGTCCTTGCGATCGGAGGCGAGTAGGCGCGAGAGGGCCACGTCCAGGGTGAGCTGCTGCTTGTCGAGGTCGACCCGCAGGGCCGAGACGAGCTCGCCGAACAGCCGGGCCCAGGAGCTCTGGCTGGCGATCGCCTTCTCGGCCAGCACCTTCTCCTCCGGCTCGGACAGCAGGTGCGGCCGGTAGCGGCGCACGCTGCGCAGGTGGTGGCGGCAGAAGTCAAGCCCCGGCGCGGCCAGCAGCTCTTCCACCCGCCGGTCCTCGAGCGCCGCCCACTCCAGCTCGAAGAACAGCAGCTTGGTCTCGATCTCGGTGGCTCCCTCCTGTACGCGCTGCAGCAGCGCGCCCCGCTCGGGCTCGGCCGTGTCGGTGGAGAACCACAGCGAGGCGTAGGAGCCGGCGCGGCCGACCAGATCGTTGAGGTCGGCCAGCTCTCGCATCGCCGCCTCGAGCTGGTCGGCATCGAGCTCGGCGACCCGCCCGGCGTAGGCCTCGGCGAAGCGCCCGGCACGCTGCAGCGCCTCCCCGAGCAGGTCCTGGACCGAGGCCGACCCGTTACGCCGGACCAGCGGCTCCAGGTCCCACTCGGTGCCCTGAAGTTCGGGATCGGCTAACGGATCGGTGGTGGTGCTCAAGATGTGGCAGCGTAGCGATCCATGAAGCGCGGCCTGGCGATTTGTGTCTTGGTCCTGGCCGGGTGCGGCGCTCGGAGCGGGCCAAACAACACGCCTGACCCGGGCGCGCTGCCGCTGGCCCGCGGCTCCACGGTGGTGGAGCGGGTCACGGAGTGCGACCACAGCGCCAACGCGTTCTGCGGGGTCGAGCTGGTGGTGGTCAACCCCCAGACCCAAAGCTCAGGGGCGCTGGTGGCCAAGGAGCGCTACCGGCTGCGCAAGAGCGGCTGGAGCATCGGACAGGGCGACATCCCGGCCGAGCGCTCGGCCGCCTCGCCGGACGGCAAGCTCCGGGTCACCTACGCCACGGCATCAGGCGACCTGCTGGGCATCGACCTGGGGTGGATCACCCGGTCGCGACCGCTGGCGCTGGCCCTGGCCCGGGCCATGTTCGGTCGCCAACCGGCCATGTCGATCATGCTTGAGACGGGCCCGGCCTGAGCTCGAGCCGCCGGTCTGGCCCCAGCGCCACGGCGCTCCGGCCGGCCAGCAGATCCTCCAGGTCCTGCCCCACCAGCTCGCGGCGCCAGCCCTGCAGCGTGCGCACGTCCGGCTCCGACTCGCCCCGCCGGGTCGCGCCCACGATCAGCTCCAGCTCGGAGCGTGAGGCGATCAGCTCGTAGGCCAGTCCGGCCTCCAGCGCGCGAGCCCGGAGCAGCGCCTCGGCCAGCGCGATCAGCGGGACGTCGGCCGGGTCCGAGCGGCCGCGGAACTCCTCGCGCTGGATGGGCGGCGCCTCCATCCCCCGGGCGACGGCCTCGAGGATGGCCTGCCCGCGGCGCCTGATCGTTGACGGGTGGACGCCGCGGATCTGCTCGAGCTGATCCAGTCTGGTGGGCCGCCGCCGGGCCAGCTCGATCATCGGCGGATCGGCTACCACCGATCCCACCGGACGGTCCTCGCTGGACGCGGTCCGCTCGCGCCAGGCGGCCAGCTCCCGGGCCACCGCCCGCGAGCGCGGGTCCAGCTGGTTGGAGCGCGGCAGGCGCTCCCAGGCCGTCTCGGGGTCACGCTCATCGCTGGCCGACTCCAGCCGCCGGCACTCCTCGCGGGCCCACTCCAGGCGCTGGCTCTGGACCAGGCGCGACTGGAGCTCATCGCCCAGCTCCAGCAGGTGGACCACATCCTCGGCGGCGTAGCTCAGCTGCTCGCCGGTCAGCGGCCGCGCGTCCCAGCGGGTGTAGCTGGCCGTCTTGCCCACCCGGCGGCCCAGCACCTGGGCCAGCAGATTGCCGTAGCCGGCCTGGGCGCTGCCCCCGGCGAAGCCGGCCGCGATCTGGGTGTCGAAGATGTTGCTCACCGAGGTGTGCCAGGCCCGGCGCAGGATGGCCACGTCCTGGCGCCCGGCGTGGAGCACCACCTCGACGTTCGGATCGCCCAGCAGCTCGGCCAGCGGGCCGACCCCCACCTGCGTGTCGAGCGTGTCGATCAGCGCGATGCGCGGGGCGTCGCCGTTGGCCGAGCCGTCCACCGCCACCTGGACCAGGCAGAGCAGCGGCCGGTAGCGCCCCTCGGACATGAATTCGGTGTCGATCCCCAACCGACCCGCGGCGCGAGCCGCTTCGGCGAGCTCGGCCAGCTCGGCTGTAGTGGCCAATTCCCACTTCTCCATAAGATCAACCTATCCGGGGGGGAGGAACCGAAACGTGGTGCGTTGACGGGAGGGTCAGCCAAACCGGGCGCGGCGGCACGGTCCGCCGCGCCCAGATCAAAATCCGATCCCCTTGGTAGGATATGGCCATGATCTTCTCCTCCAAGGCCGAATACGGCGTACGGCTGATGGTCGAGCTGGGGCGCCAGGCGGCCGAGCAACCCACCAGTTTGAAGGCGATCGCCGACGCCGAGAACCTGCCGCTGGCCTACCTGGAACAGGTGGTGGCGCGGCTGCGCAAGGCCGGGCTCGTGATGAGCGCCCGGGGCGCGCACGGCGGCTACTGGCTGGCCCGGCCGGCCGAGGAGATCTCGATGGACGAGGTGGTCCAGGCGCTCGAGGGCCAGATCGCGCCGATGGAGTGCTTCGTCCACGAGCACACCGAGCGCGTGCTGTGCTCGCACGAGCCGGACGCGGGGCGCGGATGCGCGACCAAGCTGCTGTGGACCAAGGTGCAGGCCGGAGTCGTCCGCTCGCTGCAGACCACCACCCTGGCTGAGCTGGTCGAGTTCACGCGCCGGTTCGACCGGGCGCCGGCGGGGGTGGCGTGATGGCCGAGCTGGAGATCCAGAACCTGCACGTCCAGGCCGGGGACAAGGAGATCCTGCGTGGCCTCGACCTGGCGGTGGATCGAGGCGAGATCCACGCGCTGATGGGGCCCAACGGCTCGGGTAAATCGACCCTGGCCAACGCGATCATGGGTCATCCCGGGCTCGAGGTGACGGAAGG
>DATKRM010000251.1:0-7524 GCA_035532195.1 Solirubrobacteraceae bacterium | reverse complement strand
GCCCAATCACAACCCCAAGGTGGCCCGGCCGTGGCCGTACTCGGTTCACGTGACGGATGCAGCCGGCCGGCCGCTATCCGGCACGGTCAAGATCCAGTTCACGTTCGGCGGCCAGGTGGTCGGGACTGACACCCCACCTGTGCACCCGATCAGGGCCGGTCGGTGGCATGACAATCTCACCTATCCCAGGGCGGCGACCGGCCAATCGGTGACGCTGCAGGCCGTGGTCCACACGAATGCTGGATCGGTGACGCTCAGCTGGCCGGTCACCGCCCGCCAGTGACCGCCCTGCGGCCAGGCCGGCGCAGGGCCGCAGCCAGCCGGTGGCGGCCGCCAGCGGCGGGAGCCAGAGTCGCCGTGGAGGCGGTGTCCAAGTCGTTCGGTCGCATCGAGGCGCTGCGGGGCGTGTCCCTGGAGGTGGTGCCCGGAGAGTGGGTGACGATCACCGGACCCTCGGGATCGGGCAAGACCACCCTGCTGAATTTGATCGGCAGCCTCGAGGTTCCGGAGGCGGGGCGCGTACTGGTGGATTCAGAGCCGGTCCCCTCGCCGGCCCGGGCGGTGCAGTTCCGCCGGGAGGTGGTGGGGTTCGTATTCCAGGACAGCCTCCTACTGCCCTACCTCACCGCCCAGGCCAACGTGGAGACCGCACTGATCAGCGTGAGCATGCACCGCACCGAGCGCCACGAGCGCGCACGTGACCTGCTGGCCGAGGTCGGGCTGACCGACCGCGCGAGCCACATTCCGGCCGAGCTATCGGGTGGGCAGCGGCAGGGGGTGGCCCTGGCTCGAGCTCTGGCCAACGATCCCCGGCTACTCCTGGCCGACGAACCCACCGGCTCGCTCGACTCGGTGTCCAGCGAGCGCGCGCTCGACCTGCTGGGCGCGGTGCGTGAACGTCGCGGCACCACCGTGATCGTGGTCAGCCACGACCCGGCGGTGGCCGCCCGGGCCGATCGCGTAGTCCACTTGGTGGACGGCCGCATCGAGGCCGGTTAGCGCAGGGCCAGGGCCAGCACTGGGCGTGTGCGGACCACACGCCACGTGGGGTAGATCGCCCCGATGGTGCCGATCAGCATGCCGATCAGCGAGGCCAGCCCCAGGCTGGACGCGTTCAGGTCGGGCGAGATGAACTCTCCCAGGCCCAGGGCGCCGGGTAGCAGTCCGCTGGCCGCCACACCGAGTACGAGTCCGAACACGGTTCCCAGCAGGCTCACCGCCAGCGCTTCGCCCAGCACGAGCTCGCCCAGCTGGCGTCCGCTCCAACCGATCGTGGCCAGCAGCGCCAGCTCCCGGCGGCGCTCCAGTATCGCCGCCAGCATCGTGTTGGCCACGGCCAGCGCGCCGATGATCAGCGCCAGCACGACGATCAGCCCCACCGCCTTGCTGATCAGCTCGCTGTTGACCCCGGCGCGGCCTGCCTGGCCGGGACGGGAGATGGCGATCACCCCGGGGATGGTGTTGGTCAGCTGCTGCTCGCCGTGCTGGCTGGAGACCTGCGGAGCCAAGCGGACGGCGAACGTGGTGACCTCCTCGGGGGTTCGGTTGGCCAGGGCCTGTGCGTCGGGCAGGGTCGCGATCACCCCCGTGTCCACGTATCCCGTCCCGGCATGGAACAGGCCCGATATGAGGAACCGGTGATGCGCGAGGGTGATCGCCTCACCGACCCGCAGGTGCTGCTTCTGGGCCAGCACGTCGCCCACCTCGACCCGGCCCGGCGCCGCCGGTGCCCCCGTCGTCAGCACCAGCGAGCGATCCACGAACCCGTTCTGGATCAGGCCGAACACGAACGATCCTGGTGCGCCGGGGATGGCGTCGACCACGAGCTGCACCGGCGTGGCGTCAGCGACCACGTTCTGGGCGCGGATCCGCGACAGCGTCGACAGGGGCAGGACTGAGGACGTGGGGTCGCTGGCGTCACGCTGGAATACGCCCAGGTCGGCCTTGCCCAGGTGCACCAGCTGGTCGGCGGTGCGATTGAGCCCATCCGACAGCGCCAGCAGCGCCACCACGGCGGCCACCCCGATCGCGATGCCAGCCGCGGTGAGAAACGTGCGTGCCCGGCGACGCCCAACGTTGGCGACGATGATGGCCAGCATGTGGGCATTATCGACCCGGTTCTCTTACGTCCCCTTGATGAGAGCCGCCTTACACTCCCCACCTCGTGGAATCAGCCTCTGAGTCGATCGAGCCGCTGCTCGAGCCGGTGAACGGGGGTAGCTCGGACCGGCTGGCCTCGACATTGCCTGCCCTCGCTCCGGCGCTGCGCCGCGTTCGCCCGGCCTGGGTTTCCCGCCTGGCCGGCGTGTGGGTACAGGTCCGGTTCGCGGTGCTTGTGTATCTGGGAACGCGGTTGATCCTGGTCGCGGTGGCCTTCGCCAACGGCGCGGTGACCGGGCACCCGATCAACCACGAGCTGACCAACTGGGACGGCGCCTGGTACCAGTTCCTGACCCTCCACGGCTACCCCAACTACGCGTACCACGCGCAATCCACGCTGGGGTTCTTCCCTCTGTACTCGGCGCTGGTCTGGGTGGCGTCCCGTCCCGTCCTGCTGTTCTCCAGCTCGGTCTACTGGTCCACCGCCATGGCCGGCGCCGCCATCTCCACCGCCGGCGGTCTGGCCACCACCGTGCTGGTCCAGCGGCTGGCCACGGGCTGGTGGGGTCGGGAGGCGGGCCGTAGGGCGGTGTTGCTGTTCTGCCTGTTCCCCGGCTCGGTTGTGTTCTTCATGGCCTACGCCGAGGGCATCATGCTGCCCCTGGTGGCCGGTTGCATCCTGGCCCTTCAGCGCCGCCGCTGGGTGCTGGCCGGGATCCTGGCCGGCCTGGCCACGGCCTGCGAGCCCGAGGCCGTGATCATCGTGCTGGTGTGCCTGGTCTCCGCCCTGCTACACGTGCGCAGGCAGGGCTGGAGGCAGAAGAGCTCGTGGCGGAGCATGGCGGCCCCGCTGTTGTCGCTCACGGGCATCGGCGCGTTCGCGATCTTCCTCTGGGCCTGGACCGGCACCCCGTTCGCCACGATGATCGCCCAGCACTACGGGTGGGGCGAGAAGACCGATCCGATCGCGGTGATCAACCTGTTCAGCTGGCTGTTCGGGCAGATCCACTTCAGTCACTTCAACAGTCACCCCACGATCGATCTGAACCTGGTGGTGGGGGCGGCCGGGGTGATGCTCCTCATCCCCACGCTGTACTGGCTGTTCAAGTCGCGACGGCGGGTCGGGGTCGCGGCGATCGTGTGGACGCTGGGGATCGTGTTCCTGGCCGTGACCTCCGAGTACACGCCGCCCAACCCGAGGCTGCTGATCACCGCGTTCCCCGTGGTGATCGTCCCCGCGTATTACCTGGGCCGGAAGTCGTTTGCCGCGGCGTGCCTGGTGAGCGGGGTGTTGCTCGCGGTGCTCAGCGCGTTGACGTTCGTGGGCCCCACGGTCCGGCCGTAGGCCGCCGCCCTCAAGCGGACAGCAGCGTCACCGAGATGATGCCGGCGTAGCCGAACGACGCCGAGCTCAGGCTGGGGTAGCGGCGCTCCAGCCGGCCCAGCAGCACGAAGTAGCGCGAGTAGTTGGCCCGGGAGACGGGCGGGCCGTCGGCCTCGCCTCCGTGGCTTGACACCAGCCAGACGCGCGAGCAGCCACTGACCGCGGAAGCCAGGGTGCGGGCTGGCGGCACCACGTATTGCTCGATGAACGGACGCACCCGGTTCAACGGCAAGCTCGGCAGCACCGGTGTCGGGGCGGGGGCGTCCGGCCGCAGGTAGTAGCGGAAGGGCATGCGGACGTCGAGTGGATAGAAGGCCAGGCAGTCGCCGGCCCGGGCGCGATCGATGACGTACTGGGAGGCCGCCCGCCAGGGCTCGGTTGACTTCCCGTAACTTGGAGATAGTTGCAGCCCGCGCAGGCTCAGCAGCGTGGCCAGGAGAGCCGCGGCCGCGGCGGGCCCGGCCAGCGGTCGACCCAGCAGCTTGACCGACACCGGGCCGCCGGCGCTCTGCCAGATACCGTCCAGCAGCCAGCCCAGCAGCAGCGCCACCGCGGGCAGCGACACCAGCAGGTACCGGGCCTGGAAGATCGGTTGGGAGAGCTCAGAGATCACCACGGTGATGGCCAGCGGAAGGACCAGCCAGCCCAGCACGAGGCTGGACCGCCAAGCCTGACGCCGGCCGGCGCCCGGTCTCAAGCCGTAGCCCACCCGCACCGCGGCGGCCAGCGTCAAGGCCAAGGTCAGGAACAGCAGCCAGCGCCCAGTGGGGGTGTAGAAGTTGGGCTCGAGCCCGGCCGAGCCCAGCGACTGGACCACCTGTCTGAGGGTCTTGTACGACGGGCTGGGAACCCAGAACAGCTGACCGCTGCCCCGGCTCAGGGCCAGCACGGCCAGCGGTACGCAGCACACCGCGACCGCCACCACGGCGCTCACCGCCGATCGCGCTCGGGGCCTGTGCCAGGCCAGGATCACGAGCTGCGCGGGGATGACCAGCACCGCTTCCAGGCCGGCGTAGATCGCTGCCGTGGTCACGATCACGTACACCACCCAGGGCCGCCACGCACCCCGCGGGCTCTCCACCAGCCACACGAACGACAAGACCGATCCGCAGATCAGCGCCAGCATCAGCGTGTAGGCCCGCGCGTTCTGACCCCAGTAGATCATGGGTAGGCTCACCGCCCCCAGCAACCCGGCCAGGAGTGCGGTCCGGCGGCCGAACAGCCGCAGCCCCAGCAGTGCCAGCAGCGCCACGGTGGCTCCGGCACCCAGCACCGAGGGGATCCGGATCACCAGGCTGCCGCTGCCGAACCACCCGATCAGCACGTGGAGCAGCGCGTAGTAGCCGAGCATGTTCCCGCCGTCGTGGGCCAGTGCCGCGCCCAGCGCGCCTCCATGCTGGCTGGCGATGCTCACGCTGGCCGCCTCGTCCAGCCACAGGTTGCGCGCGCTGATGTCGTACAGGGACAATCCCACTGCGACGGCGGCTGGGATGACCACGACCGCCAGCGCCGCGATCGATTCGCGCCGGATGCGGGATGTTTGCCGCCCGTGGGTCACGGGCCCAGAGGGTACGGCGGCCTCGTGAACGTCCGGTTAGCTGATCAGTCTGATTCGAGCTCGGCTTGGCCGGTCAGCTCGCGCAGGTTGCTCAGGGCCCGCCGGAGAATCCGTGAGACCTGCATCTGGGACACCCCGATGTCGGCGGCGATCTGCGTCTGGGTCAGGTCCTTTACGAAGCGCAGTCTGAGCACGCGGCGCTCGCGGGCCGACAGCTGCTGGGCCGCGGCCGAGATCGTCACGGTGTCGTCAACCAGCTCGTAGTGGGGATCGTCTTGGCCGAACGCGTCGACCAGCGTGCCGGATTCCTCTTCGCCGTCCTCGAGCGGTGCGTCCAGTGAGGCTGAGTGGTGCGCGGCGGCAGCCTCCAGGGCGTCGAGGACGTCCTCCAGGCTCAACTCGAGGTATTCGGCCAGGTCGGCCACGCTGGGCGGCCGCCCGGTCCGGGTGGTCAGGCGCTCCTGCGCCTCCTGGACCTTCAGCGCTCGTTCCTGGGCGCCGCGCGGCACGTGCACGGACCAGCCCAGGTCACGGAAATACCGCTTGAGCTCACCCAGGATCGTCGGCACCGCGAACGAGGAGAACGCAGCACCCCGCCCGGTGTCGAAGCGATCGATCGCCTTGACCAGCCCCAGGCTGGCCACTTGGAGCAAGTCGTCGAACGGCTCTCGGGCTCCGGCGTAGCGCCGGGCCAGGTTGCGCGCCAGCGGCAGAAACCGCTGAACCAGCTCTTCGCGGGCGCGCTGATCGCCGAACTGTTGCCAGCGGTCGAACAGCTCATGGTTCTCCCCCTGATCGGGAAGCCTCAGGGAAGCCGGATCTCTTTCCACGGTATTGGCCATCCATACGTCCGCTACCCGCTGGGCCAAGGCGCAAACGGTGGGTGTCTGATATCTGACAGCCGAGCCGCCCTCCACCCTTCCGGTTCGCCGGACACGGCGTCGAGCTGACTCTGCAAGGACGCACGATCCAGCAATTTCGGATCCGGCTGGTCTACGTGTGTGGGCCCACGGGTGGCCAGCGGGTGCCGACTGCCCTCAAGCTTCGTGGTCTCGCCGTCAGCCCGGCGGGTAGGTTCCGCTGGCACTTCGAGCAGGGGCCTCCGGTGCTCGATCTGATTGGGAGAGTGGCCGGGCAAAGGCCACCGGAACAGCGAGCGGGTTTGGCGATGTGGGCGCCGGCAGCTCGGACTGTGGGACCGGCCCAGTGCGCTGGACAGCCACCCGTCCCTAGGTTCCACCGCACCTATACTTGCCTTCCCCCACCCGAGGAGCCGGTCGTGCAGGAGATGGTGATCTACGGCGTGAGTTTTGACATGGTCGGCAAGCAGCCGATCGTGCTGCTCAAGACCGTCGAGAGCAACAAGTTTCTCCCCATCTGGATCGGCCATCCCGAAGCCGCCGCCATCCTCATGAAGCTCCAGGGGGCCTCCACGCCGCGCCCCATGACCCACGACCTCATATCCGACGTGCTCGGCGAGCTTGAGGTCGAATGCACGCGCGTGGCGGTCACCGAGCTGCGTGAGAACACGTTCTACGCGTCGATCAGCTTGCGGGCCAACGGCCGGGAGCTGGAGATCGACTCGCGACCCAGCGACGCGCTGGCTCTGGCCGTGCGCTCCGGCGCCCCGATCTTCGCCGCCGACGAGGTGATCGCCGAATCGGCGATCGAGTTCGAGCACGAGGTGGAAGACACCGAGGAAGTGGTCGAGAAATTCAAGGACTTCCTGGACCACGTGACGCCCGAGGACTTCGCGGGCGGCGAGTCCTGACGGTCGGCGGGGCGGGCTAGACCGCGGCCACCGGCGCCGCGTCGAGAATCCGCTCGACCAGCCCGTCGAAGTCGATTCCCGCCGCCTCGGCCGCCTGGGGCAGCAAGCTGGTCTCGGTGAACCCGGGAATCGGGTTGGCCTCCAGGACGTAGAGCTGGTCCGTGCCTGACTCGAGCATCAGGTCGACCCGGGCGAATCCCGAGCAGCCCAGGAGCTGGTAGACGTCGAGTGCAATCGCGCTGGCCCGCTCGGCCACCGCGGCGTCGAGCTCGGCCGGGCAGACGAACTTGGTGCGCCCGATCTCGTACCGAGACTCGAAGTCGTAGAACTCCTCCTGCTGGGGCACGGCCTCGACGACCGGCAGCGGCTGGGGTTGGCCGTTGTGCTCCAGGATCGACACGGCCAGATCGCGTCCGGGTACGTGCCGCTCCAGCATGACCTTGCGGTCGTACGAGAACGCGGCCACCAGAGCGCCGGGCACGTCGGCCGGCGTGCGGGCGAACTTGATCCCCAGCGCCGACCCCTGGGCGGCCGGCTTGACCACGATCGGAAAGGCCAGGCGATCCTCGATTGCCGGAAGCGCTCCGGCCGCGCCCAGGGCCTGGAACGCGGTCTCGCTGAAGGCATAGAAGTCCGGGGTGGGAATCCCCTCGTCGCGCAGGGCGTGCTTGGTCAGCACCTTGTCCGCGGCCCGGATGCAGGCCGACACGC
>DATKRM010000250.1:0-6334 GCA_035532195.1 Solirubrobacteraceae bacterium | reverse complement strand
GATCGTGAGAGCGCTCGTGTTCGATGTCTTCGGGACGCTGGTGGACTGGCGATCGACCATCACGCAGGCATTTCGCGAGAGCGGGCTACCGGCCGACCCAGAGGAGTTAGCCGATGAATGGCGCGCACGCCTCTGGCCTGTACTTGCTGAGGTGAACGAGGGCAAGCGGCCGTGGGGCAACTTCGACGACCTTCACTTGGCCACACTGGACGACCTCCTCGCCGAGCGGGGGCTCGAGCTGGCACCCCAAGCGCGTCGAGAGCTCATCGATGCCTGGCACCACCTCGATCCCTGGCCCGACGTCAGGGAAGGGCTGGAAGCCCTACGCCGCGAGCACGTCGTCGCAGCGCTCTCCAACGGGCACGTGTCGCTGCTGATTGACCTGGCCCGCCATGCCGACTTGCGCTTTGACTGTTTGCTCTCCGCGGAGATGGCGCGTGTCTACAAGCCTGCGGCCGAGGTCTACATAACGGGCGTGCGCGTGCTGGGGATGCAACCCGACGAGGTCATGATGGTGGCGGCGCATCCGTTCGATCTGAAGGGGGCGCGCAGGGTCGGCCTGCAGACCGCGTTCATTGACCGACCGCTCGAGCACGGACCTGGCTCGCCGGCACGCGAAGATCCGGACGCCGATGTGGCCGTCGGCGAGCTTCACGAGCTCGCAACCCGACTGGTCGGCTAACCCAAGCTGTGCGGTTGGTGCGCGCACTGCGCCATGTCGGAGCGACGGTCGAGCTACCGCCGCGCGCTATCCGTCATGAAGTAGGGAGCAAGCCCAATAGAGGCCTGCAATCCCCATCTTTAATGCTCGATAATCAATCTTATGTGAACCTCAGAACGGGACCGACCCTGTGCTTGGGCGCTAGGTAGCCGTTGCCAAAGAACTGCACGTGGACCGTGAGCGCCAGGTGGCGATGGGCAAACGTGACCAGCGACGCGTAGGTGCAGTTGGGCTGAACCGGCGCGAACGACGTGGCCGCCAGATGACGCCGGTGCATGTAACGGATCAGGACGTTTCCCGTGCAGGCGAACTGAGCCGGGATCCAGCCCGGGTGGCTTAACGAGCCGGTCGTGGCCACCGTGAACGGCTGCTTATGCAGGCGCCGTGGCCGAGACACCACATGCACGCTCGGCACGGGACGCGTCCGCGGGAACGTCATGAAGATGGCGTCGGCGCCCGGCACAAAGGTGTTCCCGGTGCCGTGGCTGGCCACCAGCCGGTAGTGATAGATCGTGCCTGGGTTCAGCGCCAGAACCACGGGCGCAGCCACGCTTATGGCCGAGCTGGTGGCGGGGAGCGTCCGGGCTGTGGTGGAGAGGCCGTATGCCGTCGTCGAGCCGATTTCAAACTGCCAGGTGGTGGCCTGACGGTTGGGGTTTACCACGCCCGTCAGCGTGGCTCCGGTCGAGCTGAGCCCCGTGGCCGGACCCGTGGCCACGTCGGGCGGCGGGTTGCCCGCCGTCTTGAATGTGCGGTCGGCGCCACTGGTTATCCCGAAGCGGCTGCTGGCCACGAGTCGGAAGTGGTAGACCGTGCCGGGGATGAGGGGACTGGCGGTGTCGTGCACGGTCACGGCCTTGGTCCCGGACCCGGCTGCGTGCGCCTTGCCGTTGACGCCGTAGGCGTTGGTCAGGCCCCACTGGAAGAAGTACGTCGTGCTGCTGCCGTTGGGATTGACGGTCCCGTTCAGTACCGCGCTGGTCTGCCCGACGTGGGTCGCGCTGCTGGTCACCACGGTCGGCGAGCTCGCCGCCAAGGCTCCAGTGGCCAGGGCCGCTCCCAGTGCAAGCACTGCGATCCAGGCCACAAGGCCCACTGTCAGCTCAAACATTCGCCTCATCGACGCCTCCTCACGGTCGCTTACGGGCTATATCCCGTCAGCGGCGCGAAGGTTGCGGTGAGGCCGCGTCGAAGCTTCGGCAGTGGACCGCGCGCTCGGCTCGAGCCGGTACGCTGACCGCCAGCTCACGGCCAGGGCTCAAGGCCGAGTGTGCCCGGGCCGAACAACAACAAGATGGCTCACGTCCCCGGCTCCACACCTCCGGCACGACTTCTGGCGCTGGCCGGGGCTGCTCTGGCGCTGGCCGCGCCGTCCAGCGCCCTGGCCGCCGGCAGCGGCGCCCCAACCGCCAGCGGCGGCGGTGGACTGGCGCCCAACGGCCAGGCGTCGAACGTGCCGCCGCCGCCGGCCAAGAACGCGCACGGGACCTGGATGGCCGGCTTCAAGATCACCGAGTACTGGCCCGCCCCCGAGTCGTGGTTCGTGGGCAAGCTGGTCGCCACCCCGGGGGTGAGCGGCAAGCACCGGATCGACTGGCTGTATTCGGCCATGGGCGTGTCGATGGAGGGCGATGGGATCGGCCTGGACGGCCGGCGCTACCACATCGATTCGATGGGCAACGGCGGCTGGGTCACCAAGAGCGGCGGCTCCACGTCGGCCAGTGACGACTTCTCCGCCGGCGCTCCGTACTGGAGAGCCGGGGGCTTCTGGTCCAACCGCTCGGGCGGCGTTACCTTCCCCCTGCAAAAGGGAGGCTGGGCCAATGGCGCCGGTCGGCGTTATGTCCCCCTGCCGGGGGTCACCTTCGCCAACGGGCCGTCGCTGCCGCTGCGCTATTTCCAGTCGATCGCCGTCGACCCCCACCTCATCCCGCTCGGCAGCCGGGTCTATATCCCGGCCTACCGCAACGACGGCCACGGCGGCTGGTTCGTCGCCCAGGACACCGGCGGCGCGATCAACCAGCGGCACATCGACGTGTACCGGCCGCCTCCCGCCAGCCCCAACGCCATCGGTGATTACCACACCAACCAGCGGGTCTTTGTGATCACGGCCTCGCACTAGACTCTCGTCTAGATGCCCAAGCAGCAGCGCATGATGCGGGTCGAGCAGCGCAGCCAGCTGGCCGCGATGCAGCAACTGGAGAGCCGCAGCGACGAGGAGCTCGAGGCCGAGACCAAGTTCAAGGCGGCCGCCCAGGCCATCCTGGGCGCCCGCGCCGCCGAGCGTTATGACGCCAAGGCCGCCCGGGCCCACTTCCAGCGCGCGCTGGCCGCGTCCCGGCCCCAGGAGCGCCTGCAGCTGCGCCGGATGGCCGATGCTTCGCTGGCCCTGGCCGAGCGCCGTGCCGATGACCTGAAAAAGGCCACCGAACGACTGGGCGTCGAGGCCCCCACTTCCCGCCAGCTGCGCGGCCTGCAGCTGCTGGGTCTAATCGCGCCACCGGCCAGCGCGGGGATCCTGCTCCGGCTCCGAGGGATCCTGTTCGCCGTCGTGCTGGTCGCCGCGGTGCTGGGGGTCGCCTTCGGCCTGGTCTACGGGATCGCTCAGGCGGCGGGCGGCCTGTCGGTTGGTGTCTCGGTGTTCTACGCGCTGGTGCTGGTGCTTGTCGTGCTGGGCGTCCTGGCCTACACCGGGCGGCGAAGGCAGAAGCGAGCCCGGGCGGAGCGCGCCGACCAGATGGCCGCCCGCTCCCGCTGACCTCGGCCCGTGTGCGGCCGCTACACGCTTGCCGTTCCGGATCCGGCTGCGGTCCGGGCCCGGTTTCCCATCGGTGAGGCGATCGAGGTCCGCCGCCGCTACAACGTGACCCCGGGCGACGAGGTCCTGACCGTGACCACAGACCGCGCCGGCGCTCCGCGCGGCGAACTGCTGCGCTGGGGGCTCGTCCCGTCCTGGTCCGACGGGCCGGACAACCGGCTGAAGATGATCAACGCCCGAGTGGAGACGGTGTCGGAGCGCCCGGCCTACCGAACGCCGTTCGAGCGATTTCGCTGCCTGATCGTGGCCGACGGCTTCTACGAGTGGCGCAGCGGCGGGCCCCGTGGGCGCAAGCAGGCTTTCCACATCACGCGGGCCGAGGGCGGGCTGTTCGCGTTCGCCGGCCTGTGGTCGATCTGGCGCGGGGCCGAGGAGCAGCAGCTGCGGTCCTGCGCCATCCTGACCACCGCCGCCAACCCGGCTATCGCACCGCTGCACGACCGTATGCCGGTGATCCTCGAGCCGCGGGCCGAGGCGGCGTGGCTGGATCGCGCCACCGACCGCCCAACCCTGCTCGAGCTGCTGCGCGGGCTTCCGCCGGACGCCACCGCCCTGCGCCCCGTCGGTCCCGCGGTCAACGACGCTCGCTACGACGGACCAGAATGCCTGGCCGACCCGGGAGTCGCGGCGCAACAGGCGCTGCTGTGAATCAGACCCGCCAGCTGCTGTTGATCGTCAACCCGTCGGCTGGAGGCGGGCGGGCGGGCAACGCCCTGCCCGATGTCCAGGACGCCCTGCGCCGCCACGGCCTGGAGCACCGGGTAGAGACGACCCGGGACCTGGAGCACGCTCGGGAGCTGGCCCGCGCCGCGGCCCGGTCCGCAGAGACGGCCGTGGCGTTCGGCGGCGACGGCCTGGTCGGCGCGGTGGCCGGCGCGCTGAAGTACACCGAGGCCACGTTAGGAGTCCTGCCCGGAGGCCGTGGAAACGACTTCGCCCGCGTTCTGGGAATCCCGCTCGAGCCCGTGGCCGCTTGCCAGGTTCTGGCCACCGGGGTCGTGCGCGCGCTCGACCTGGGCCAGGCCGGAGCGGGGACCTTCGTGGGAATTGCCAGCTGCGGATTCGACTCCGACGCAAATCGCATCGCCAACCAGGCCCGGGTGGTGCGGGGAAACCTCGTCTACACCTATGCCGCCATCCGGGCGCTGCTCAGCTGGAAGCCGGCGCGCTTCGAGCTGACGCTCGACGGCGATGTCAAGCATGTCGTGACCGGCTACAGCGTGGGAGCGGCGAACAACAAGGCCTATGGCGGCGGGATGTATGCGGCTCCTGGCGCTGAGCTCGATGACGGCCTGCTCGACATCATCACGTTGGGGGAAATGTCCAAGCGGCGTTTTCTATTCTCGTTCCTCCCTAAGGTCTTCAAGGGCGAGCACGTCGAAGAGCCTGAGGTCACGGTCCACCGGTCGGCCCGGGTTGAGATCTCGGCCGACCGGCCATTCACCATGTACGCCGACGGAGATCCGATTGCCGAGCTTCCGGTCACCGTGACAGCGTTGCCGGGCGCGGTGCGAGTGCTGGCTCCCCGATGAACGGCCTCCTCCCCGCCAAGATCGCCGCCGCGCGTGCCGTCGGCGGCCTGGCTCGCCGGGCCGGCGGCGGCGGCACGAGCCTCCCGGGCAAGCTGCTGCTGCGGCTGCAGCCCGACGCGGTCGAGCAGCTGGCCCGCCGGCTACCCCAAGGGGCGGTGATTATCTCGGCGACCAACGGCAAGACGACCACGGCAGCCATGGTGGCCTCGGTACTGGAGCACACCGGGATCGGCCTGGTCCACAACCGGGCCGGGGCCAACATGGCCGGCGGCGTGGCCTCAGCGCTCCTGGGCGCCGCCCGCCGTCACGACGGCATCGACGGCGAGCTGGGCCTGTTCGAACTGGATGAGTTCTGGCTTGACCGGCTGACCGGCGCGCTGGCGCCCCGGGCCGTGCTCCTGGGCAACCTGTTCCGAGATCAGCTGGACCGCTACGGCGAGCTCGAGACGATCGCCGACCGCTGGGCCACCGCGGTGTCCGAGCTCCCTGCGGACGCGGCTCTGGTCCTCAACGCCGACGACCCGCTGATCGCCGATCTCGGTCGCCATCGCTCCGGCGTGTCGTACTTCGGCATCGAGGACCCGGGCATGGCGCTGCCCGAGATGCAGCACGCCTCCGATTCCAAGCACTGCCGCCGCTGCGGCGCGGCCTACCGCTACGACACCATCTACCTGGGCCACCTGGGTCACTACCACTGCGCCAGCTGCGGCCAGCACCGTCCTGTTCCGACCGTCCGGGGCCAGGAGATCAGGCTCGAGGGCACCCGCAGCGCCAGCTTTGCGCTGCACACACCGGACGGGCAGGCCGAGGTCAGGCTCCCGCTGCCCGGCCTGTACAACGTTTACAACGCACTGGGCGCGGCCGCGCTGTGCCTCAGGCTGGGGATTCCGCTGGCTCACGTCGTGGCCGGCCTGGAGGCGGTTACCGCGGCGTTCGGGCGGGCCGAGACGGTGGTGGTGGGCGCAACCGAGCTCCAGATCCTGCTGGTCAAGAATCCGGCCGGCGCCAACGAGATCCTGCGCACCCTGGCCCTCGAGGAGTCGGAGCTGGACGTGCTGGCCATCCTTAACGACCGCACGGCCGACGGTCGCGATGTGTCCTGGATCTGGGACGCGGACTTCGAGCTCCTGGCGCCGCGCGTCCGGCGCGTGACCTGTGCCGGCACCAGGGCGGCCGAGCTGGCGTTGCGGCTGAAGTACGCCGGCGCCCCCGCCGACCGGCTCGAGATGGTGCCCGCACTGCCCCAAGCTCTGGACCGGTCAC
>DATKRM010000249.1:0-9670 GCA_035532195.1 Solirubrobacteraceae bacterium | reverse complement strand
GAAAGTCAACTCAAGCAGCCCTAGGCTGGGGAAGCGCTGGGCGGGGTGTTCGCGTACCGTGAGGCGACCGCCGCGAGAAGCGGGCCTAGAGAGACCGAGATGGCGCAGAGCGAGCTGCGAGATGTACGTGTACGCCAAGAGGCATGGCTGTGAGTGACGATCACAACGAGCGGGAGGCCCCGTTCATCGATCACAGCCGCTCGCCGACGGCGCTGACCTCAAGGGCGCGGGATGCTCGGATGCCCAGCAGCGCCGTGCGAGACGACGAAGCTTTGGCTAGCAGGACGCCACCGCACGTCAGCCGCGTCACCGAGACGCGCTGGTTCGTGCCGGCGGTGCTCGCGGCGCCCTATCTGCTCACAGTCGCAGCGCTACGAGGGTTGACGGTGACCCTTCCGATCTTCCACGGCAGCGACGAACGCACCTATCACCTCGTGACCATCCACCAGTTCGCGTCTCAGCTGCCATTTCCCGACCTGGTCCATTACAGCGCGGCCCAGACGCCGCTCTATCACCTGCTGATGGCCTACGTCGGAGACATCATCGGCTATCAGGTGTGGCGACTCCGGCTCGTTGAGGTATTGATCTCCTACGGGCTGGCTTGGACGGTGTTTGTGCTGCTCCACCGGCGTCTGGCAATTAGCCGGCTCCCGGCGCTCACGTTAACGCTGCTGTTCGCGCTATCGCCCTACGTCTTTGGAGCGTCCTTCCGCGTAGTGACCGACAACCTGGCCCTGCTGTTCGTGGTGGTGGCACTCGAACGTCTGGAACGGTTTCGTCGGACGCAGAGCCTCGGACCCTACCTGGGAGCGTGCACGAGTATCGGACTGGGCATCCTGACCCGCCAGAGTTCGGCGTTCATGCTGCCGGTGGCGGCGGCGTACGCACTGCTGGGCAGTATCGGCGTCCGTCGGCTGATCATTGCGGGCATTGCACTGGCGACGGCCGCCCTCCCCTCGGGTGTGCTGTTCCTGCTCTGGCATGGCCTGGTCCCTCAGGGCGGACATGGCGACTCCTGCGGGCTGTGCAGTACGGGCAGCGGCGCGGGGGCCGCCAAGGGCACGCTATCGGTCCAGTCAGTCGAGTTGACGCTGGCGGCGCTCGGCGTCTACAGCCTGATGTTTGTGCCTCAGGCAGCAGCGGCGCTTCGGAGCCGGCACAGCGGCCTGATCCGGTGGGCCAGGAGCTCACGTGCGGCGCAGCCAGGCATGGCCGCCATAGCAGTTGGCCTGATACTGCTCCTGGCCTGGCCAGCGCGTCCGGGCTCGGACACCCACACGGCCGGATGGATCTGGAACGTCGCGCGCAACCTCCCGGCAATCGACTCCTCCTCATTGGTGTTCTGGATCCTGGTTCCGGTCGGCGGCCTGGTACTAGCGACACGCCTTGAGCTCACGCCGCGCCGGTGGCTGGTCGGGTCGTTCTGTGGCTTCTTCCTGCTCGAAGCCCTAGTCACCCGACTGCCCTGGCAGAAGTACGTCGACCCATTTGTGCTGCTGGCGCTTCTACTCACTGTTCAGAGGCAGGAGTTCTCCCGGCGCTGGCAGCTGCTCGGCGCAGGCCTGCTAATAGTGGGCTCGGCGGCCTATACCACTGCTCTCGCGGTCACAGGCGGTACCTAGCGCTTCGCCAGAAGGTCGAGGCGCCCTCGCGACTGGCCGGTACGGCCGCCAATTGACCGGCGCCTCGATCGCCTACGCGATCAGTCCCGCGGCCGCACCGCGATGGTCATCCGGGTGAGGACGCACAGCCGCCCGTGCTTATCGGCCATCTCCACCTCCCACACCCAGGTGGTCCGGCCCCGATGCTTGGCCGTGGCCACTGCCTCGATCGCACCCTCCGTGATGGGGCGCAGAAAGCTCGTCTGGTTTGACAGCCCCATGGCCATCCGACCATCTGCCGCCACCGCCAGCGCGGTGCCAATCGAGGCCAGGCTCTCGGCGATCGCCGCGTATACGCCGCCGTGAACCAGCCCCATCGGCTGCTTGAGCTCGTCGCGCACCACGACGCGTCCCCGCATCAGCCCGTCGCCGGCCTCGATCAGCTCCAGGCCGTAGAGTCGGTCGAAGCCGAGCGGAAACTCGCGTGCCGGTGTCGGTTCCACCGCAGCGGGACGTTATTGGTTTCTCTACGCTTCCTGGCCGATGGCCTCCTTGAACACCCTCCCCCCCGACCAGCGCGCGGTGCTGGAGCTCGTGCTCCAGCGCGGGCGCAGCTACGACGAGATCGCGGAGCTGCTGGGAATCGATCGGGCCGGCGTGCGCCAGCGGGCCCTGTCGGCGCTGGACGCCATGGGCCCCCAGACCGGGGTTCCGTCCGAGCGCCGAGCGCTGATCACCGACTACCTGCTGGGGGCGCTGCCCCAGCGCGTGGGCGAGGAGGTCCGCCAGCGGCTGGCCGAGTCCCCCAGCGAACGTGCCTGGGCCCGCGTGATCGCCTCCGAGCTGGCGCCGATCGCCAAGCTGCCGCTGCCGGAGATCCCGGTGGAGGCGGCCGCTCCGGCCCGGGCCGAGGAGCGTCCAGCCCGACGGGAGCGCCGGCGCGCGCCCGAGCTCGCGGCGGCGCCGGCGGCCAAGCCGCCCGCCTCACGGCGCGGCGGCGCGCTGCTGCTGGCCGGCGCGGCGCTGATCGTGGCCGCGGTGATCGCCGCGCTGGTGGCCTCAAGCGGCGGCGGCAGCTCCACCAAGACCACCTCCCAGGCCAGCGCCGGTACGACCGCCGCCAGGACCGGCACCGGCACCACCGCCCCTACGACCTCCACCAACTCCCAGGTCCTGGCCCAGATAAACCTTAACGCGCCCTCCGGAGGCAAGGCCAAGGGGATCGCCGAGGTGTTGCGCCAGCAGGGGCGCACCGGCGTGGCCATCGTGGCCCAGGGTCTGGTCCCCAACACCAAGAGTCCGCCCAACGCCTACGCCGTGTGGCTTTACAACAGCCCGTCGGACGCCCGCATCCTGGGCTTCGTCAACCCCTCGGTGGGCACCAACGGCCGGCTGCAGACGGCCGGCGGCTTTCCGACCAACGCGTCCCACTTCCATCAGCTGCTGATCACCCTGGAGACGCAGTCCAACCCCAAGACCCCGGGCACGATCGTGCTCCAGGGCACCCTGGCCGGCGTTTAGTTTAGTCGGCGGCGGCGCCCAGCCCGCAGGCCTGCTCGAGCCCCGCGAGTGCCTCATCCAACCGGGTACGGGTGGCCCGACGCAGCAGAAATCCCCCGGTGCGGGAGTACCCGCGCAGTTTCTGAATCTGGGTGATCGTGACCTGGCTGCCTTCCTTCGCCGGCCGCACGTCCAGCTCAGTGATCGCCTCGCTCAGCACCCGCTCGAACGGTGTCCCGTACAGCTCCTGCTCCCAGCTGCGATGCCCCGGCGGATCACCGGCCGGGCCCGGGGGCTCGGAGGCCACCAGCCGGAAGTCCAGCCGCACAGACCGGCCTTTCTTGGTCGTGTAGACCTGGGTCCAGCGCTCGGCCTGGACGTCCTCCATGCGTTTGACCCCGGGCCACCACCGGGGCATGTGGTCCGGATCCTCGATCAGCTCCCAGACCCGGTCGGGCGGCGCCGAGATGCTGCGTGAGCGGCGGGTCGTGGGCATCTAGTCCGCGTAATCGAGCAGCGCGAATACCGGGCGCGGCGCCAGGCGTTCCCGTCCGTCCAGGAAGCTCAGCTCGATCAGGAAGGCGCAGCCGACCACCTCGGCGCCTCGCTGCTCGGCCAGCTGGCACAGGGCCAGAGCGGTTCCGCCCGTGGCCAGCAGGTCGTCGTGCACCAGGACCCGCGCGCCTCCGGCCAGGGCGTCGGCGTGCATCTCCAACGCGTTGACCCCGTATTCCAGCGCGTACTCCGCGCTGACAGTCTCGGATGGGAGCTTCCCGGGCCGGCGGGCCGGGATGAAACCGCTGCCCAGCTCCCGGGCCAGCGCGCCGCCCAGGATGAACCCCCGGGCCTCGGGGGCCAGCACGAAGTCGACGTCCAGACCTGAGGCAAGCCGGCCTAGCCCGTTGACCGCCTGGTCGAGCGCCTCGGCATGCAGCAGCAGAGGCGTGACGTCCTTGAACACGATCCCGGACTGCGGGAAATCAGGGATGTCGCGGACAAACCGCTTGAGGTCGACGGCCATGCTCTGGCTGCCCCTGGGCTCAGGTGGCAATCTTGCGCAGGTCGCGGATCAGCAGCAGGTGCTTGAGGTGGGTGGTCACCGAGGCGAGGTTCTCCAACGCCTCGATGGCCTCCTTGCGGCGCTCCGGGTTGCGTGAGCGCAGCGCCGGAGCGAGGATGCTCTGGAGCAGCTGCGACTCCCGGTCAGCCGAGCTGCGGAACACGCGGAGATTGCGACCACCGACGCCGTAGCGGGCCAGCTCCGAGACGGCCCTGACGATCTCCCGCTCGGTCTCCTCAAAATACCGTCCCCCGCCCCGCATCTCACCTTTGATCACCCCGAAGTCCACCAGCTCCCGCACCAGCGTGGGGTCGGCGCCGGTCTCCTCGCACACGTCCTGGAGCGAGTACAGCGCCCCGGGCTCGCGGGACACCATGGCCCGCCTCAGAGACTTGGTGTCGCCGCTGGCCGTTACCCGCTGCTCCTCGGCCCGGCCCGCCGCCAGCTCCTGCCGGATCACCCGCAGCGGCAGGAACTCGTCCCGCTGCAGCCGCAGGATCGTCCGCAACCGCTGGATGTCTGTGGAGGTGTACAGGCGGTAGCCGCCCTGGGTGCGGCGCGGCGCAAGAAGCTTCTGGTCTTCCAGGTAGCGGATCTTCGAGATCGAGATGTCTGGGAACTCCTGGCGCAGCGCCTTGCACACCGCGCCGATGGTCACGGCCTTTTTTGTGGGTCCCGCCCCCCCAGCGGCAGCGTCATCGATCGTTTCGGGAGGGGCTTCGGAGGTAGCCATCAGCGACTGAAGTAGGCCAGCTTGTATTTGCCGATTTGCAGCTCGTCGCCGTCGGTCAGTCGGTGAGTGTCGATCCGGCGGCGATTGACGTAGGTCCCGTTCAGTGAGCCGCAGTCATCCAGGTGGTAGTCGCCGCCGCGGCGCACCAGGATCGCGTGATCGCGGGACACCGTGACGTCGTCCAGGAACACGTCACTATCCGGCCGGCGGCCGATGTTCAGGCGGTCGCCCTGCAGCGAGAAGCTCTCACCGGCTCGTCCGCCGCCGGCGCGGATGACCAGCGCGGCGCCCCCGGCCACCACGTCGTCCAACTGAACCTCCTCCAACTCGCCGGTCTCCCCCACCCGGTAGGTGGCCGTGGTCGCGCCGGGCGGGGGCTCCGGCTGGCCCAGAAACGCGCCGCAGCGCTGACAGTAGCTGGCCCCCTCGCCGTTCTGGAACCCACACTCGGAGCAGTGAACAGCCACTAATGCGTTCACTCGGCTCCGCCGGCCGGAACTCGCCCGGCCAGAATGTCGGTGAGCTGCTGGACGTCGGCGCCGGAGATGACCAGCTCCCCGGTCTCATTGGATTTGCGGAGGCGGTTGACCAGCTCGGCCCGCAGAATGTCGATTTTGCCGTGCAGAATCCGGCGCTGGTAGGAGATTTCCATCTCCTCGTCGGTCAGCTGGTTGATTAGTTCCTTCAGCTCCTGGTCCGTCAGCGAGCCGAGGTCGGGAAACGTGTCCATACGTAGGGTTCCTCCCCCTGGGTTCTGGGTGCGAGCGGGCAGTATACCCTGCCTTTTCAGAGGGTCAAGCTGAGCTTGAGAGTTTGCGCTGGCGCGTCTGGCTGATCCCGTCGCGAACGTAGAGCACGGTGGCCACCAGGGACAGGCTCAACCCCAGATAGAGCATCACCAGCGCCACCACGTGCAGATCCAGGATGGCGAAGAACGGCGCGCCCATCGTCGGAGCCACACCGAGGCGCCCAGCCCAGTTGATCCGCAGCTCGACCCCCTGCCGCATCCCATACCGGCTGAGGCCGAGGACCAGCACCTCACGCGCGATGACCAGCGCCAGCGCCCACCGCGGGAGCAGGTCGAACCGCCAGCACACGGCCACCCCGGAGAGCACCAGGAGCCGGTCGATCACCGGGTCGAGCAGCGTCCCCAGGCGGCTGTACTGGCTGGTGAGCCGGGCGGTGAAGCCGTCCAAGTAATCGGCCCATCCGATGACCACGAACAGGGCCGCGGCCAGGGCGCTGTGGCCGTGGCGGCTCGACAGGGCCACCACCAGGAACGCGGGGATTCCGGCCAGCCGCAGGAAGCCGATCGCGTTGGGCAACGTCCACGGGTTCAGAGGCTGCCCGGACAGCGTCTGCGCGGGCGGCGGGCCCGAGCGGTCGATGCCGAACAGCCTGCGCCTCGTAAGTGCTCCGCGGGGCTTCACTAGGGCAGCCCCCGCCACACCTCCGCGATCGCCTCGGCGGCCCCCTCCAGCGGCACGCTCCGCGGCTCGCGGCCCCGCCGGATCTGAACCTCCACCCGTCCCTCGGCCAGGCCCTTGCGTCCGACCGTCACCCGCAGCGGACAGCCCAGCAGCTCCGCGTCGGCGAACTTCTCGCCCGGATTGGCCTCGCGATCGTCGTACAGCGTGTCGAAGCCGGCCGCCTGCAGCGCCTCATAGAGCAGGTCAGCCGTGGCCCGCTCCTCGCTCCCCTCTCCCCCCAGCACCACCAGCTCCAGGTCGAACGGAGCGATTGCCCGGGGCCACGAGATGCCATGCTCATCGGCGTACTGCTCGACCGCGGCCGCGGCGGCCCGGGCCGGACCGAAGCCGTAGGACCCCATCCAGATCAGCTGCTCTTTGCCGCCTTCATCGAGGTAGGTGGCCCCCAGCGGCTCGGAGAACCGGGTCCCCAGCTTGAAGATATTGCCCACCTCGATCGCGGGCTCGATCCGGATCGCCGCGCCGTTCACGGTGTCTCCGCCCACCACCGTGCGGACGTCCGCGCTCTGAAATTTGAAGTCGCGTCCCGGCTCAACGCCCCACAGGTGCGTGTCGGGCTGGTTGGCGCCGGTCACGTACGCCCCGGGTTGCACGGCCTGATCGAGCAGGATCTCGACCTGGGCGCCCACCGGACCGATGAACCCCGGCGGTCCGATCCGCTCGGCCACCTCGTCCGGATGGGCGGGACGGAACTCCGACCCCAGCGCCAGCGCGAGCTTGATCTCGTTGACCCGGTGGTCTCCGCGGACGACCACGAGCTTCATCTCGTCCGACTCGAGCACGACCGGGTAGGCCTTGAGCAGCCCGCCGGGGGGTACCTGGAGCGCGCTCGAGACCTCCTCCACGGTGGTCAGCCCCGGGGTGTCCACCGGCTTGGGTTGATCGCCGCCCGGCGGCAGCTCGACCGGCTGAGCTTCGGCGCTGGCCACCTCGAGATTGGCCGCATAGCCGGGGGCCAGGACAACGTCGTTCTCGCCGGCGGCACACGGCGCCATGTACTCGTGGGCCCCGAACCCGCCCATCATCCCCACGTCGGACTCGACCCGGTACCACTCCAGTCCGACCCGGTCCATCATCCGGTCGTAGGCCTGGACATGCTTGTTGTACTGAGCGTCGAGCCCGTCGCGGTCGCGGTCGAACGTGTAGCTGTCCTTCATGATGAACTCGCGAGTGCGCAGCACCCCGGCCCGGGGCCGGGGCTCGTCGCGCTCCTTGGTCTGGAAGTGGTAGAGGATGAGCGGCAGGTCCCGGTAGGAGCGCACGGCGGCGGCCACGTGGCCCGTGACGATCTCCTCGTTGGTCATGGCCAGCACCAGGTCGGCGCCGCGGCGATCCTTGAGCTTGAACAGCTCCTCGATGTCGTATCGCCCGGTCCGCCGCCACGGCTCCGCCGGATGCAATACCGGCATCAGCATCTCCTGGCCGCCGATGGCGGTCATCTCCTCCCGTACGATCTGGGCCACGTTCTGGTGTACCCGCCAGCCCGCCGGTAGCCAGCTCCACAGCCCCGACCCCACCTGGCGGATCAGCCCGGCCCGGACCATGAGGATGTGGCTGACCGCCTCGGCGTCGGCCGGCGGTTCGCGCTCTGTGGGCAGGAAGTACTGGGAAAGCCGGGTCATGTGGCCGGCCGTAGGGTAACCCCGAAGTGATAGAAGAACCCTGAAGCGACAACCGCAAGTTCGAGGAGCAGCCGATGGCTTTCGAAGTTCCGCCTCTCCCCTATGACTACAACGCGCTCGAGCCGACGATCGACGACGCGACGATGCACCTGCATCACGACAAGCACCACCAGGCCTACGTGGACAAGGTCAACGCGGCGCTCGAGGGCACCGAGTGGGCCGATAGGCCGATCGAGGACGTCCTGCGCAACCTGGACCAGATTCCCGACGCCAAGCGCAACGCGGTCCGCAACAACGGCGGCGGCCACTACAACCACTCGCTGTTCTGGGAGTGGATGTCGCCCGACGGCGGCGGTCAGCCCGACGGTCCCCTGGCCGACGCAATCAACTCGGCGTTTGGCTCGCTCGACGACTTCAAAGGCAAGCTCAAGGACGCGGGTGTGAACCAGTTCGGCTCCGGCTGGGCCTGGTTGGTGCACGACGGATCCGGGCTGTCCGTAGTTTCGACCCCCAACCAAGACTCCCCCATATCAACGGGCAAGACGCCGCTGCTGGGCGTGGACGTGTGGGAGCACGCCTACTACCTCAAGTACCAGAACAAGCGCCCCGACTACATCGACGCGTGGTGGAACGTGGTCAACTGGCCCAAGGTGGCCGAGGGATTCTCGGCCGTCTCCGGGTAAGGCGGCGGGTCGTCAAGGGCAGGCTGCTACGGCAGCTTGCCCTTGACGGGCTTGAGCCGCAACCCGCGCTAAGTTGGATGCTTAAGTGTTTTCGCAGTGACGAACCCGATCACGGGGACCCGGGGCCGGGGGGAACTTCGAGCCGGCTTGGCCGTTAAGCCCGTAATGCGGCGCACCTTGCTTGTCCTCGCGGCACTGCTGTTCGCCCTGGCGCCGGCGGCAGCGGCCAACCCGATCCAGCGTGAGAACGCTCGCCCCGGGGATTCTGGCTGGGAGATCCCGTCCAGCGCCGGCACGGTGATCACCGGGTTTGCCTCAGAGACCAGCGTGGCTCCCGGCCAGAGCTTTCACCTCCACGTATCCGCCCCGGCGGGATCGCGCTACCGAGTGCTCGTGTACCGGCTGGGCTGGTATCACGGCGCCGGTGGGCGTCTGGCCCTGTGCCTGCCGAGTTGTGCCGCCAGCCGCGTCGCCGTGGCCCAGCCGCCCCCCACCGGGCCGGATGCGCGCACCGGTCTGATCGTGTCCCCGTGGAGGGTGACCGACCGGGTGCCGATTCCGGCGAACGCCGTATCCGGCTACTACGAGGCCAAGCTTCAGATCCTCGAGGGGACCGGCACGGGCGAGGTGGGCAGCGTCCCGCTGATCGTGCGCGAGCAATCCCCCCGGGCGGCCGTGCTCGTGCAGGTGCCGGTCAACACCTGGCAGGCCTACAACCCATGGGGCGGTAAGAGCCTGTACGACAGACCGGGCAGCACGCACGCCAGCAACGTGTCCTTCGACCGCCCCTACGACCAGCACGAGTTCCACGACATGGGCACGGACCTCGAACTGCCGTGGGTCCAGTCGCTGGAGCGGCACGGCGTGGATCTGGCCTATCAGACCGACGTCGATACCGACCGCGATCCCGGCTCGCTGCTGGAGCACCGGCTGGTGTTCTCGATCGGTCACGACGAGTACTGGACGCAGGCCATGCGCCAT
>DATKRM010000248.1:0-3454 GCA_035532195.1 Solirubrobacteraceae bacterium | reverse complement strand
CGGCCGTACGGGGGCGAAACTCCGCTCTATGCGGCCAGTTTGAGCAGCTGCCGGGCGTGCTGGTTGGCCGCCCGGTCGCCCTCGCCGGAGCCCAGCATCCTGACCAGCTCGGAGACGATCGCCTCGCCCGACAGCGCTTGCACCGCGGTGGTGGCCGGGACCGTCTGCGTGTCCTTGGCGATGGTGAAGTGGCGCTGGGCCAGAGCCGCCACCTGCGGCAGATGGGTGATGCACAGGATCTGCCGGCCCTGGGCCAGCTGGCGCAAATGCTCGCCCACCGCCCGTGCGGTGTGACCGCCGATCCCGGCATCGATCTCGTCGAATACCAACAGGGGTCCATCGGCGTCGGGGGAGGTTTGGGGGGAGCCGTGGGCCACGCTGAGCAGGGCCAGCATCACCCGTGAGAGCTCCCCGCCCGAGGCCACGTCTTTCAGGGGTGCCACCGCCACGCCGGGATTGGCCGAGATGCTGAACTCGACCACGTCCTGGCCCCGGGGCCCGCAGCCGTCGGGGCGCTCGCCCACCGAAACCTCGAACTGGGCCTCGGGCATCGCCAGCTCGCCCAGGCGCTCGCGCACCGCCACGGCGAGCTGCTTGCCGGCCCGCTGGCGGCTCTGGGTCAGCTTGGCGGCCACGGCCCCCATTTCGTCCCGGGCGTCCGCCAGCTCGCGCTCCGCAACCTCCAGGGCCACCTCGGCCTGATCGAGCTCTTGGATGCGGACGCGGCAGCGCTCGGCGTAGGCCAGCACGTCGGCCATCGTGCCGCCGTGCTTGCGCTCCAACCGGGCCAGCAGGGCCAGTCGCTCCTCCACCGCTTCCAGGCGGCCGGAGCCCTCGCCCTCGGCTCCCTCCTGAGCCTCGAGCTCCGCGAGGTAGCCCCGCAGCTCACGGCCCAGCTCCTCGGCTTCGTAGCGCACGGCTTCCAGCCGACTGGCCAGCGGCGCCAGGGCGGAATCGATCGTGCCCGCGCCGGCCAGCTGGCCGGCGCCCTGGGCCAGCAGATCGGTCGCTCCGCCGTCGCCGTCCGGAGCGACGGCGGCCACCGCGGACAGCGCGGCCTCACGCAGCGTCCGGAGGTGACGCAGCCGGTCTCGCTCGCTCACCAGCGCGTCTGTCTCCTCGGGGTCGGGAGCCGCCGCCTCGATTTCACCCAGCTCGAACGCCAGCAGGTCGAGCTCCCGGTCCCGCGCGCCGGCGAGCTCTTGAACCTCGTCCAGTCGGGCCTGCGCATGGCGGGTTTGCGCATGGGCCGCGGCCATGTTTTCTCTCAGCCGGGCCTGGCCGGCACCGCAGTGCGCATCCACCAGGTCCAGCTGCGCCGCCGAGAGCATCAGCTTGCGGTGTTCGTGCTGGCCGTAGAAGGCCAGCACCTGTCCCCCGAGCTCGCGCAGGTCCGCCGCGGTGGCCGAGCGCCCGCACACGTACGCTCGGGTTCGCCCGTCCGGCCACACCCGGCGAGCCAGCGCCAGCTCTTCGGCGCCATCCGGCAGGATCTCGGGCCGGGGCAGGCCTTCCGGGAGGGCGAACACCCCCTCGACATAAGCCTCGGCGGCCCCGCCCCGCACCACGCCGGCGCGCGCCTTGCCGCCCAGCAGCAGGTCCAGCGCCTGGGCCAGCAGCGTCTTACCGGCCCCCGTCTCCCCGGTCAGCACGTTCAGCCCGGGCGCCAGCCGCAGCTCGGCGCGCTCGAGCAGCAGCAGGTTTTCGACTCGCAGCTCGTGAAGCATCGCCGCACGTCTTAGCAGTGACGCCCGACGGATGGGCTGGCTGCCCTACGGCATCGAGGCCAGCCGGCCGAACTTCTCCCGCAGCCGGCCGTAGAAGGTCGAGCCGGGCAGCTGGGCCAGGTGGCCCTGCCGGCCGAGAAACCGAGCCCTGAGCTCGGCATCCTGCTCCAGCACGCACACCGGACGGCCGTCCACCACCACGTCGACCGGCTCGTCCCGTGAGCAGTTGTGGACTGTCAGGACGTCGCGCGGCGCAACCACGAGCGCCCGGGCGGTCAGGGAGTGAGGGGCGATGAATGACACCACGTAGCCCTCCACGCCCCAGGCCATCACCGGGCCGCCGTTGGCCAGGTTGTAGCCCGTGGATCCGGCCGGCGTGGCCACCACCAGCCCGTCGCAGCGCACCCGGCCGATCTCACCCGGTCCCACCGCGTACTGGAGGTCGGCCACCCGCTTGCCCGGCTGGCGGTGCATCGAGACGTCGTTCATGGCCAGCCAGCTCTTGGTCTCCCCGGACACCTCGATGGCTGGCAGGGCCAGAACCTCGAAGTCCCCCGCAAACGCCAGCTGGAAGCCCGCCTCGGCCTCCTCGCCCTCCACCGTGGCCAAGAACCCGATTTCGCCGAAGTTCACCGCGAACACCGGGACCTCGCTGCCGGCGTAGGTGCGCAGCGCGGTGAGGATCGTGCCGTCGCCGCCGATGGCGAAGCAGATGTCCACATCGCGCTCCAGCGGAGCATCGAGCTCCACGCCCGGCCCGGGCTGCAGGCCGTGCTTGCGCGTCTCCTCGGGGTCAAACCGCAGCACGGCCTGGTTTTGCCGGGCGATCTCCTGCAGCGCGCTGATTGCGCGCGCGGTCTCCGCCGGTCGGCGGTGGGTCATCACGGTGGCGCGGCGGATCGGGGTCACGCGTCCGCCTCCCGCGCCGCCGGCTCCAGGTCCTCGGTCCCGCCGCGCTCCGGCTCGGCCAGCCAGATGAACGTCTCCCGGTTGCCCTTGGGCCCGGGGAGGCCCGAGCTGGCGTAACCCAGGACGCCCGCTCCGAGCTCCTGTGCGGCTTCGCCGACCCGCACCAGGACCTGGCGGCGGACCGCTGGGTCGCGGACCACTCCGCCCTTACCCACCTGGCCGCGCCCGGCCTCGAACTGGGGCTTGACCAGGGCCAGGCAGTCGAACCGCTCGGCCGCGCAGCCGAGGACGGCGGGCAGCACCTTGGTCAGGGAGATGAACGAGACGTCGATCACGATCAGGTCGGGTCGGTAGGGAAGCTCCTGGGGTGACAGGGAGCGCGCATTCTGGCGCTCGATGACGGTGACCCGCTCATCCGTGCGCAGCCGCCAGTCCAGCTCGCCGTAGGCCACGTCTACCGCGGCCACGGCGGCGACGCCCCGCTGGAGCAGGCAATCGCTGAATCCGCCGGTGGAGGCGCCCACATCAAGGGCCAGGCGCCCAGCCACCTCAAGGTCCAGCCGCTCCAGCGCGTTGGCCAGCTTAACCCCGCCCCGGGAGACGAATTGGGGGTGCTCTACCACCTCCAGCTCGGCATTCTCGGGCACCAGCTCGCCGGGCTTCTGGACCCGCCGGCGGTCGGGCAGCACGAGGACGTCGCCCGCAATGACCGAGGCCGCGGCCCGGGATCGGGAGGAAAAGATGCCCCGCTGGGACAGCAGGCTGTCGATCCGCATGCGCTTCAAGCGCCGCGAACGGTACTGGGAGCCCGCCCGCCC
>DATKRM010000247.1:0-3640 GCA_035532195.1 Solirubrobacteraceae bacterium | reverse complement strand
GGTGGACCCGATCAACAACAAACCCTTCTTCGGGGTCTACCCGGTATCCGCCAATGGTCACTATCAGGCCAACATCAACGGCGCCAACCTGAAGTCAATCGGCGGCTCGGGCGGCGCGACCCCGGCCAGTGGGGCGCCGGGAAGCGGCGGGTCGCCGGCCGGCGGGGCGGCGCCCAGCGGTGGAAGCGTCAACCCTCAGGCGATCGCCAACTGCGTCTCCAAAGCCGGCGGTGACCCGGCGAAGATCGCGGCGTGCAGTAACGGCTGACTGATTAGCCGGCGTGCGCGCCTGCGCCTCCACGGGGTGCGCGCGCCAGGCTGCGGCGGCATGTGGTCCTCACCTACGCATGATCTAGCGTGGGACCGGTATGCCAGCCCACAGCCGCGCCGCCGCAGCGCGCGACAGATCGGCGTTCGACCGCGTGCCCGCGCCGGGGCTCGTGCTGGTGGGGATCGCCTCGGTGCAGGTCGGCGCGGCCTTCGCCACCAAGCTGTTCGGGCACCTCGGGGCCGGCGGCACGACACTGGTCCGCTTGCTGTTCGCAGCAATTGTGCTGTGCGCTGCCTGGCGGCCGCACCTGCGAGCCCACACGGGGCGCCAGCTCTACCTGGCGGCCCTGTTCGGCCTCGCGCTCGCGTTGATGAACCTGAGCTTCTACGAAGCGCTCACTCGCATCCATCTTGGGGTTGCGGTGACGCTCGAGTTCGTGGGGCCGCTCGGGGTGGCGCTGGCGGGATCGCGAGGGCCGCTCGATCTGGTGTGGGCGCTGCTGGCTGCGGGTGGTGTCGCCGTGCTCGGCGGCTTTGGCACGCTCAGCCTGGCCGGCGCCGGGTTCGCCCTGGCGGCCGGAGGCTTCTGGGCCAGCTACATCCTGCTCAACGCCCGAGTCGGCCGCGCCTTCCCGGGCGGCAGCGGCCTGGCGATCGCGATGGCCATCGGCACGCTGCCGCTGATCCCGGTCGGCATCGTCGATGCCGGCGCGAACCTGCTGCAGCCGCGGTTTCTTGCGCTGGGCCTGGCCGTGGCGCTGCTGAGCTCGGTCATCCCGTACTCGGTCGAGCTCGAAGCCCTGCGGCGCATCCGGCCGCAGCTGTTCGGCGTGTTGATGAGCCTCGAGCCCGCGATGGCGGCACTGGCCGGTCTGGTCGTGATCGGTCAGGGGCTCAGCGCCCTGGATGTGCTGGCGATCGGGCTGGTGGTCATGGCCAGCGCCGGTGCAACCTTCGGTAGCCGAGGACCGGCCCCGGTAGACGCCTGACCCGGCTGCGGGACGCTAACCGCGGTGGCGGCGATGCGGACGGCCGTGGCGCTGCCGCGGGTGCTTGGGCCGCCGGTGCCTCCGGGAGGCCGGAAGCTGGCACGCGACTGGGCCCTTGGCGCAGGCTGGGCCGGGCGTGGCGGTGCCGAGCATCAGGCTCGAGGGGTAGACGCTGTCGTGGAAGATCAGGTTGCGCCCAGCCACGTCGAGCGGCTCGTGCGTGGGTGCGTCGGAGGAGCTCAGCCACAGACGCAGCCGGTGCCCCGGGGCCAGCGTGTACGCGGTGTCCCAGATGTCCATCCGGTACTCGGTCGTCTGGCCGATGGTCACCGGGGTGTCGCGGTCGTCCGGGAGATAGGGGTTGCCGGCCGGGGAGCGCTTGGGGTCAACCGCGCGGAAGCTGCCCCGCAGCCAGCCCTGCGTGATGAGCGACGAGCTGCCATCGGGTGCCACATCCTCCAGCCTGCCAACCCAGGCCATGTCGCTTCCCTCGGTGACGGCCCAAAAGCGGAGCTCCGAAGGGCCGGCCAGGTGCAGGGGCGTGGTCAGTGCAGGGGCGGTATAGGTGAGGCCCTGGGGCTCGTCCAGCCGCTGGTCCAGGGGCGCGTAGGGGAGGAAGCCGTCCGGACCCTCCTTGCCCATGGGGACCGAGGCGCCAGCGGCCGGGTCGTAGACATAGGAGTCTTGGTAGGACGCGCCGCTGGTGGGAACCGTGGGGGCCAGGGTCCCGTCGTTGGGGGAGAGGGTGGCCGACCCACTGGGCGCCGCCGAGAGGTAAAGCTGGGTGAGATGCGTGTCTGCGGCGTGCCAGGTGGGAGCGGGGTGCCACGTCCGATCGCCGAGGTCCAGGTAGCGAACGCGCGGCTTGGCCTCGATCCCGTTGTGAGTCCCTTTGAGCCAGCGGTCGAGCCAGGCGGTGTCCTCGCCGGGCGGTGGGTCAGCGCTCAGGGCAGCGGGGTTGGCCAGCTGGTCCTGAACCGAGCCGCCATATGGCGCGCCGAGCTCCCCAGCCTGGCCGGTCCCGTGGTGGGTGCTGGCGTCGATCACCAGCAGGCTCGGGGTGCGCAGCGCATCGATCAGCCGCAGGTCGCCACGGCTGTACATGTCCTCCCAGCCGGTGAACACGTAGATGGGCACCTTGATCTGGGACACCTTGGCCAGCACCGAGCGCTCGTAGTAGACCGGGCCGTCGTAGGGCAGCAGTCGCGTCTCGGCCGCAAACTGCTGCTGGGCGCGGTCGAGGATCTGGGGCTGGTAACCGATGCCGATCGACTGCGCCGCGGTCTGTCCGGCAAACCACTGATAGACAAACCCCTGGTCGTAGGGGCCGTTCTGCCAGACCACGTCTCGGTAGGGGTCAGTCGGGGGATGGCCGACGACGACCGCGTCCAGGTGAGCGGGCCGGAGCGCTGCGCCCAGCAGTGACGTGATGGCCGAGTAGGAGTAGCCGTACAGGGCCACGTGTCCGTTGCTCCAGGGCTGTTTGGCAATCCACTCGACCACGTCGCGAACGTCCTCCTGCTCGCGCAGGCAGAGCAGGCAGAGCGCGCCACCGCTCATGCCCGAGCCCCGGACGTCGGTGTTGATGCGGGCGTATCCGCGGTCCACGTAGGCGGTGGACGTCGAGCGACCGTAGGGCTCCATGTCCACCACCGCCGGATACCGCCCCTTCCCGTCGGCCGGTAGGTACACGTCGCCGACCAGGTTGACCCCGTCGCTGGCGGGGACCGTGACGTTGGAAAGCTTGGACATGCCCGCGGCCCCGGCCGGCGGGGCGAGGGCCAGCGAAGCCAGCACACAGACTCCGAGCACATAGCGGCGCACGGAAAAACAACGGGGCCGAGCGCGAGAACTGGCGTCGGGCTGCGGCTGGATCTGGTAGCCCCAGCCCGGTAGATTTTCCAAAATCCAGCGGCACAGTCAGGGCTGTGCCGGGCAGGCCATCGACAGCGGGAGATCGAATTGAAGCCTTCATCGGTGACGTGGCGACGCGTGCTCCTCGTCGCGTGCCTGGCGGTTGCCGCCATGCTGGCCCGGACGCTCAGCGCTTCGGCGGCCCAGACCTGGTGGCAGGCCGACGGTGCCGCGTGGAGCGAGGCGTACATCACCGAGTCCGACGGCACGATGCTCCACGCCGATGTGCTGCGCCCGGCCAACCTGGCCCCCGGCGCCAAGGTACCCGTGATCCTCTCGATCGGGCCGTACTTCAACCATTCGGGCCAGGAGGGACCGGCCGGCGCGGCCAGCGGGCTGAGCTATGACCCGACCGGTACGCAGTCCTCGGGGCCCTCGAACCGGTTCCAGGATTTCGTCGATGGCACGCAGCTCATCAAGCAGGGCTACGCCTACGTGATGGTCGACCTGCGCGGCTTCGGGGGATC
>DATKRM010000246.1:0-7450 GCA_035532195.1 Solirubrobacteraceae bacterium | reverse complement strand
CGAAGCTGAGACCTGGGTCCAGCCAGAAGGCGGCGCAGCCGTCTCCGGCGGTGGGTCGGAGCGGGCGTAGATGGTGACCGTGAAGCCCCGGGTGGCATCGATGATCCGTAGCTGCTTGGCCACCAGGCCCGGGGAGGCGTCGACGTACAGCCCCGTGCCGGCCTTCTCCAGCTTGTGGTCGAAATAGAGCTGGGTGTCCCAGTAGGTGTTCGGGGCGTTGTCGATGGCCAGGCTGGCGTTGGGGGCCTCGTCCAGCGGATTGCCCAGCGGGTTGAAGCCGTGGGCGCAGGACTGGCACAGCGACACCGGCTGCAGCGCGGCCGAGGGCTGGATCAGGCTGGCCGGGAGCGGGCCCGGCCCGTGGTGGGCGCGGGTGACCAGCCAGGCCGCGCCACCGCCCACCACTCCCAGGGCGACCAGGAGCAGGACCACGGCGATCACTCGGTGGCGGATCCGGAACGGCACTCGCCGTTGGGCTTGCGCGGGCAGTGTGCGCAGGACCGCGGTGACTTCGCCGGTCACCGCGCCGGCCCGGGCGCTCTCGATCGCCAGCACGTCCTCCAGGTCGGCGATCAGCTCGGCGTCGTTGGCGTAGCGGTCCTCCGGGCGCTTGGCCGTGGCCCGATCGACCACCGCCGCCAGGGCGGCCGAGATCTCCGGGCGCTTGCTCTGCAGGTCCGGGAGCTGCTCCCGCACGTGCTTCATGGCCACCGCCACCTGGTTATCGCCCTTGAACGGAACCTCGCCGGTCAGCATCTCGTACAGCACCACGCCGAGCGAGTACAGATCGGACTGCCCGGTCACCGGTCGGCCCAGCGCCTGCTCGGGGGCAACGTAGTCCGTCGTGCCGAGCACCCGCCCGTCGTCGGTCAGCCCCTCCTCGTCCAGGCTCCGCGCGATCCCGAAGTCGGTGACCTTGGCCGACCCCTCCTCGTCGATCAGGACGTTCTGCGGCTTGACGTCCCGGTGCACGATGTGCCGAGCGTGGGCGGCACCCAGCGCCCGCGCGATCTCGATCGCGTAAGCGACCGCCTCGGCCGCGGGCAGGCGGCCGGCCCGGCGGATTCGCTCCTTGAGCGTCTCCCCCGCCACACACTCGAACACGATGTACGGCCGGCCCTCGTCCTCGCCGGCGTCGATTACGCCGACGATGTGCGGATGGGATAGCTGGGCCACTGCGCGGGCCTCGCGGCGGAAGCGCTCCAACTGATCGGAGTCGCTCGCCACCTCGCGGTTCATCAGCTTCACCGCCACCACCCGCTGGAGCGTCTCGTCCTGTGCGCGGTACACCGTCGACATGCCCCCCGAGCCGATCCGTGCCTGGAGTCGATAGCGGCCATTGAGGGAGATGCCGAGCAGCGTGCTCATCTGCGTCCCTCTATTTTGCGATACATGGACGTCGTTGAGGTCCTCTACTACACCGATCCGTTTTCTCCTTGGTCGTGGGCCTTGGAGCCCAGGGTCCGCAGGCTATGCCAAGAATTCGGCGACAACCTACGGATCACCTACGTGATGTCCGGGATGCAGAGCGAGTTGGAGGACGAAAAGCAGGTGGCGCTCCAGGCCCTGGAGGCGTCGGCGGCCAGCGGCATGCCGGTCGATGTGCAGCTCTGGCTGCGCGACCCGCCGCGCAGCTCGCATCCGGCCTGTATCGCGGTCAAGGCCGCGGCCGAGCAGGGCAACCCGGCCGTCTATCTCCGCCGGCTGCGCGAGGCGGTGCTGTGCCGCCAGCGCAAGCTGGAAGGCGCCGAGGAGCTGACCGCGGAGGCCCGGGCAGTCCCTGGGCTGTCCCTGGACCGGTTCAAGCTCGACATCGGCTCGAACGCCATCCTGGAGAAGTTCGGGTTTGACCTCGGCCGCGCGCAGGCGGTCGACCCAAGCCATTACTCCGAGGGCTCGTCCCGGGTCACGCTGCCGTCGCTGGAGTTCCGCGGTCCGGATGGACAGGTGCACGGGGTCTACGGCTACTCCGAGTACTCGGAGCTGCGTGACGCCGGGTTGGCCGCCGGCGCGCACCCGGCTGGCGCCCCGGCTCCCTCGGTCACCGAGGCCCTGCGGCGGCTCGGCAGCCTGGCCGCCGTGGAGGTCGCCGCGGTGTGCGGACTGCCCGGTCCGGCAGCCTCAGCCGAGCTGTGGCGGCTGGCGGCCGAGTGGCAGGTCAAGCCGGAGCGTTTCGGCACCGCTGAGCTCTGGACGCTGGCTTGAATTTCGGACTCGCGCCACTACGCCCGCAGCCGGACCAGGATCAGGCCCGCCAGCGCCAGGCGGTAGGCCGCCCACCCGCTCAGCCGCCGTCCGGCGTCGGGACGGATCACTCGGGTTGCGATCAGCGTGGAGCCCAGTGACGACCCGCCACCGACCGCCAGCGCCCCTCTCCAGCCCGGGTCCATACGCTGCCGGGCCAGTCCCGCGGCCTGCAGCCCGGCCGCGCCCACAATCACCGGTAGCCCTACGTCGTGCGATAGCCGGGCGGCGTCAGCGCGAGTGAACCGCCGGAGCCGGGCCGCGGCCAGGGTGGCCCCGCTGCGCGAGACGCCCGGAACCAACGCACTGGCCTGGGCCAGGCCCAGCCACAGGGCATCGCCCAGGCCGGCGTCGCCCGCCCGCCGGGCTTCCGGCGCCCGGTCGGCCCTCAGCATGGTCAGCGCGCCGGCGATCAACCCGGCAGCGATCGTCGGCGCGGTGCCCAGCCGGCGCTCGATCCGAGCCTTGAACATCAAGCCGGCCAGGGCGGGGGGTATGGAAGAGATCGCGACAAACGCCGCGTATCGGCGATCGACGCGGCTCGAGCGCTCGTGCCGGGCGTCGATCACCAGCGCTGCCGCCGCGCCGGCGTGGAGCGCCACCTCAAGGCCCTTGCGCAGCTCCGGGTCCTGATCCACGTAATCCCACCCGAGCAACCAGGGCAGCAGCGTGGTGTGCGCGGAGGAGGAGATCGGCAGCAGCTCCGCCGGGCCGTGGAGCAGACCCAGGGTCAGCGACTGCGCCAGCGAGGGTGCGCGGCGGCGGGCGCTAGTCGGACAGGACATCCACCGGCGCGCGCCGCCCGGACCGGAACCGGCGCACCACCAGCCAGACGATCCCCACCACGATCAGGCCCAGGACCACGTAGTCCACGACCTCCAGGTGCTTGCGCCAGGTCTGCCAATCGTGACCGACCTGGCGGCCCAGGAACCCGAGCCCGGTGACCCAGGCGATCGTACCCACGGCCGCCGGGAGGATGAACCGCACATACCCCATCTCGGCGATGCCGGCTGCGTACGGGAACGCGAACCGGATGCCGGGAATCAGCCGGGACACCAAGACGGCCGGCGCGCCGTAGCGCTCGGCCCAGCTGTGGGCGCGGTCGAGCCGGGCCTGGTTCAGGTGGACCTTGCTTCCGTGGCGCTCCACCAGCTCCCGGCGACCCCAATATCCGATGGCGTAGGCGATGGAGGCGCCGATCAGGTCTCCGATCACCCCGAACACGATGATCCCCAGCAGCGTGTGGTGGTGGTTGTAGACGTTGAACCCCGCGAACAGCATCGTGGGCTCGGATCCGGGTAGGCCGATGACTCCTGTGGTGGCCATCATCAGCGCGACGCCGACCAGACCCACGGAGTCGATCACGTGAGTCGCAGCGTTGACCAGCGGCCCGGTCACCGAGGCTAGGTACAGGGGCACCGTTCGAGGAGCGTAGCGAGACCATGGCCGCCTCTCCGGCCCGATTAGTGTTTCCTCACCAAGGTGCCAGTGCCCCTGTTCGACACCGCCACTCCGCTGGCACCGCTCAACCAGGAGATGAAGGCCCGGTTGGGCGAGGTGGTCGACCGTGGGGTGTTCATCCTGGGTCCCGAGGTCGAGGCGTTCGAGGCTGAGCTCGCGAGCTACCTGGGCGCCCGGCACGTGGTGGGGGTGGCGAACGGAACTGACGCCATCACCATCGCCTTGCGGGCCTTGGGCGTCGAGGCCGGAGACGAGGTGGTGGTGCCCTCGTTCACCTTCTACGCCACCGCTGAGGCCGTGGTCAGCGCCGGTGGGCGACCCGTGTTCTGCGACGTGGACCCGGGAACCCGCAACGTCACCGTGGACACGGTCAAACCGGTCATGACGCCAAATACCAAGCTGATCGTGGCGGTTGACCTGTTCGGCTGCCCGGCCCCGGTACCCGAGCTTCGCCAACTCGGAGTGCCCGTGCTGGAGGATGCGGCCCAGGCGCTGGGTGCCAGCCGTGAAGGCCAGCCAGCCGGCGCACTGGGTGACGCGGCCACAATCTCCTTCTACCCATCCAAGAATCTGGGGTGCCTGGGTGATGGGGGCGCGATCGTCACCGACCAGGATGAGGTGGCCGAGCTGGCGCGCGCCCTGCGCTTCCACGGCTCGCGGGACAAGCGCTCGTTTCAGTACGTGGGCTACAACTCGCGCTTGGACGAGCTCCAGGCCGCGGTGCTCCGGGTCCTGCTGCCGCACCTGGACAGTTGGTCCGACGGCCGGCGAAGGGTGGCCCGGGCCTACGAAGAGGCAGGGTTAGCCGAGTACGTGACCTTGCCCCAAACCCCGGCCGAGACGGTTGCGGCCTGGCACCTGTACGTGGTCGCTCATCCCCAGGCCGATCGGCTCCAGTCCGAGCTCTCGGACCGCGGGATCGGCGCCCGGGGCTACTATCGGACGCCGATTCACCGCCAGCCGTCGATGGCACCCTGGCCGACCGGGCGCCAGCTCCCCGTGACCGACGAGCTGGCCGCCAGCAACCTGGCTCTGCCCATGAGTCCGGTGCTGACGTCCGACCAGGTTCGGGAGGTCGTGGATGCGGTCGCCGCAGCTCTGGCCTAGCGCGCAACAAACCCCCTGTCCGTGGTGTTAGGAGGTCGCATGAGGTTTCGAGGCAGCTTGAGGATGAACCTGGCGGCGCTGGTCGCCGGCGCCGGCCTGGCTGGCGCGGCCATCGCCCAGGCCGAGGCTCCGGGCGCCTACACCACCAGGGGGGCTTGGAGCTTCGTGTCCGCGCCCAGCCTGCACCCACCCAAGCTCAAGGCGCGGGGATCGGTCCAGCGCAAGAAGCTGGCCCCGGGGTTGTTCCTGCTCGACAGCTTCCCCAATGAGGGGGTGAGCGGTCCGATGACCGGCCAGGGGGGGCCGCTGATTATCGACAACAAGCTTCAGCCCGTGTGGTTTGCCCCGGTGGCCACCAACCTGGTGTCGGGCGACCTGCAACAGGAGACCTACAACGGCCAGCCGGTGCTCGTGTATTGGCAGGGGCTGGTGAGCCGCACCGGCGCCACCACCAAGGGTGAGGTGCTGGTGGTCGATCAGCACTACCGCACCGTCGCGCGGCTGAAGGCCAAGGCGCCGTGGGTGGTCAGCCTGCACGACACCGCCATCGACGGCAAGACGATCTGGGTCACCGTCTACCGCAACGTCTCCGGCCAGAATCTCCGGCCCTACCACGGCGCGGCCCGCGGAACCGTGCTCGACGCCGGGGTCCAGCAGTACGACCTGAAGACGGGCAAGCTCCTGTTCACCTGGGATGCACTGAACCCGGGCCACAAGGCGAACATCTCGCTGTCCGACTCCCGTCAGGCGCCGCCGCCCACGTCTTCGGACGCCTGGGACGCGTATCACGTAAACACCGTGCAGCCGCAGAGCACAGGTCAGATCCTGGTCTCGATGCGCAACACCTGGGCGGCCTACCTGATCGATCCCAAGACGCGGCACATCGTGTGGACCCTGGGCGGCCGGCACTCGAGCTTCAAGTCAGCGGCCAATGCCCGCTTCGCGTGGCAGCACGACGTGCACCTGGAGCCGAGCGGGCGCGTGTGGCTGTTCAACGACAACTGCTGTGAAGTGCTGCCCAACCACCGGCTGGGACCGGACAGCGGGCCGTCGGCCGGAATGGTGTTGAAGCTCGACCTGAGCGCTCACAAGGTGTCACTGGTGGCCGCCTACCGGCACCGCCCCGACCTGTTCACCGCCTTCCTGGGCAGCATGCAGCTGCTTCCGAACGGCAACGCCGTGGTGGGCTGGGGCTCTCTGCCGTACTTCTCGGAGTTCGATGCCTCGGGCCATCAGCTGCTCGACGTGCCATTCCCGGGCAAGGACCAGAGCTACCGGGCGCGGTTCTCCTCCAGCTGGGTGGGGATTCCCGCCACCCGGCCTTCCGGGGCGATGCGCCGGACCGGCGGCAAGGCAACCGTGTACGCGAGCTGGAACGGCGCCACTCAGGTGGCCAGCTGGGAGCTGCTTGGCGGGGCCAGCGCGACGCAACTGAAGCCGGTGTCCACCAAGCCGCGCAGCGGCTTCGAGACCAGCTTCAGCGTTCCCAGCTCGGCCGGCAGCGTGTTCCAAGTGCTTGCCCTGGACGCCCAGGGCCACCAGCTCGGCGCCTCAAGCAGCTTCAGCCACTGATCGGCCGCGAGGATCCGATCACCCGGCCCCGCGTGTCCAGGGCCTGTACCTCCAGCGTCTGGCCGCTCTGGGGCAGCCTGATCGCGGTCTCGAACCCGGACTTGGGCTGGCGGGCCAGAACCGTCGGGCGACCGCCGCCCGGCCGGGCCACCACCACCCGCCAGGCCACCACCTCGGTGGCACCGTTCCAGCTCGCATAGGCGATTGTCTGGCTGCCCTGACGCCGGACCGCGACCGCGGGCGGATCCAGGGGCAGGCCTCGCCAGGGCTCGCGTTGGGCCCGGTAGGTGAGGTCGGATCCGGGCAGCACGGCATCTAGCAGCAGCTTGCCTGAGGCGGAGAACTCGGAGAAGTACGGCGTCGACCCCCAGCCCACGAACTCGTTGCCCCCGGGCAGCGGCTCGATGTTGCCCATGTAGAGCGCGTCGAAGTTCGGGCCGCGGGGGTACTGGTCCACCAGGGTCGCCGTCCGGGCGCCCTGGTCGAGCCGCAGGACCAGGCCGCGCGACGGGCCTGAGGCGGGTACGTGGGTGTCCTGGCCGCCGGTGATCTGGCAGCAGTGGTCGTCGAACACCGTGATCAGGGGACTCCCCGGGTACACATGCGCATCGTGCTGCCATTCGAACTCCGCGCCGGGGCCGAACTTGAAGTCGGAGTGGCGCCCGCCGAGCGTCCACAGAATCCGCCCGCTCCGGCTGCCCACCTTGTACACGGCCGAGGTGTTGCGCATCGAGACCACAAAGCTCCCGTCGGCCAGCGGCTCGATGGAGTTGACGTGGTAGGCGTCCCAGGGGAAGCTGTTCGGCGGGATGGTCACCTGCACATCGCTCAGCGGGATGTGCTTGAGCGCGTCCCAGGTCCGGATCAGCCTTCCGGTTTTCAGGTCGTACTCCTGGACCGCGGAGTCGATTATCGCCCCGTTGTAGGCGCCACCGTATTTCGACAGGTTCATGGGGATGTTGCGGTTGGCCGTGACCCACGCGGTGTCTCCGTCGATCACCAGCTCGTGCACGGTTAGCACCCAGCCGCCCTGCCCCTTCAAGGTGGCGATCGTCCGGTAGTGCTG
>DATKRM010000245.1:0-2899 GCA_035532195.1 Solirubrobacteraceae bacterium | reverse complement strand
ATCGTGCCATCTCGTGAGTACGTTGACGCAAAACGTGTGCCTGTTATGCGGAATTCCGCATAACAGGCATTAGGTGGACGGCAGGGTTATGTTCCCTGTCGGAGTGTTTGGGCTGGTGGGGGCCGTGCCGGTGGTGTTTTCGGGCACATAATCCCGGTGGTCGGAGTCACCGTGCCAACGATTCGAGCCAGCTGATCAAGGAGGTGTCCACGGTCCAGTCGGCCAGGACGTCTGGGGTGAGTGGCTCGTAGGCATTCTCGATCGCTCTGCGTTTGGTTTCTGCGTCGGCGCGGGCGTAGATCTCAGTGGTGGACACGTCGGCGTGACCGAGCAGGTCGCGGATGTAGATCAGGTTGACACCGGCCTGGATCAGATGCATCGCCCGGCTGCGCCGCAGGGTGTGGGGCGTGACCGGGAGACCGGCCGCCCAGCCGGGGTCGCGCGCACGGATAGCCTGCACGTGGCGGGCCAGGAGTTTGGCGACGCCGGACCGGGTCAACCGGGAGTGGTTCGGTCCCTGGAACAGCGGGTCCGCGTCGGCGCCGAGGCCGGAGTGCGGGTCGCGGTGTTCGAGGTAGTCGACAATAAGCCGGGCTGTCTGGTCCATCACGGGCACGTATCGAATTTTGGATCCTTTCCCGCGGATTACCGCCGTCATCGGCGTGGAGCGGCGGATGTCGGCGACTTTGAGGTCGCAGAGTTCTTGGACGCGGGCGGCGGTGTCGTAGGCCAGGGCGAGCAGGGCGGTGTCCCTGCGCGCGCGAGCACTGGCCGCGCCGGGTGCAGCGAGCAGCGTCTTGACTTCGTCTGCGCTCAAGTGGCCCAGCTGTGGGGCCGGGGTGTTCTTCTGGCGGATGGCGAGGATCTGGGTGACCTGGTCGAGCCGGTCGGGCTGCTCGACGGCGGTGTAGCGGCAAAACGACTTGATCACCGCGAGGCGCTGGTTGCGGGTGGCCGCCGAGCAACGGCGCTCGGCCTGTAGCCAGTCCAGAAACCGCAGGATCCGGGCCCGGTCGAGGTCGGCCAGGCGCAGTGTCTCGGGCGCGATGCGCTCGGCGTCTCTCAACCAGATGAGCAGCAGTTTCATCGCGTCGCGGTAGGCGGCGATGGTCCGGGGTGAGGCGGCGCGCTCTCCGGCGAGGTAGTCGGTGAAGAACTTCGCCAGCCAGCGCCCGGCCAGATCGGGCGGGGTGGGCCGCGGGCTCACGACTCGTCCTTCGCTGGAACGGGGATGGCGTAGCCGAAGCGGAGTTGGGCTTGGGCGATCACGTCGGGGTGGGCGTCTGCGGTCAGCCTCAAGTAGTACTGGGTGCCGCGAAGGTCGGCGTGGCCCATGTAGCACGCCAGGTAGGGCAACACCGCGGCCAGGTCCGCGCCGTCTGCGGCCCAGCGTCGCAGATTTGCGACGGCGAAGCCGTGGCGCAGAGAGTGCGGATGGGGACCGCCGGCGAAGTGGGGGATGCCGGCGTCGACCAGATAGCCGCGAAAGCGCGTGTAGACGGTCGCCTGATTGATCGGCCTGTCCGCCGTCCTGGTGTAGAACACGTAGTCGCTCCCTTGCGGGCCGGGGTGCGCGGCCGCGGTGTAGGCGCACAAGGTCGCGGCGAGCCGGCCGGTGATCGGGACGGTCCGGCTCTCGCCGTTCTTCGAATCGCGGATCCCCAGCGTCGCGGCGCTCGTGTCCACGTCCCCCAGCGTGAGGTTGAGTGCCTCGGACACCCGCAGCCCGGTCCCGTAGAGCACCCTAAACAGCACCGGGTCGACCAGCGCCTTGTTCGAGTAGGAGGACATGGCCTGGGCGTCGATCGCGGCGAACAGGCGGACCACCTCGTCCTCGCTGAGCACGTAGGGCGGCTGGTGGCGGAGCCGGACCCGCGTGGTCGCGGCCGGCGTGTAGGCGTCCCAGCCGTAGGCGTGGGCGTGGTGGGCCAACTGGCGCAGCGCCACCTCGTTGCGCCGGACCGTGGAGGACCGTAGATGGCGGCCGTAGAGGAATCCGTCGGTTGCCTCTTTGGTGATCGACCCGTCCGGGTAGCCCTCGCGCGCGCAGTGCTCGGCGAACTGAAGTAGGACCCGTTCTGGGACTTTGAATCGGTAGCCGCCGGCGTGGCGCAGGGCGACCAGGTCGGCAACCAGGTCCGTCAACGTCGTCTCAGACATGGCCACCACCCGTCGCGGCCCGTTCGATGACGTCTTCGACGTCCAAGGCGCAACACCGCAGCCGTTCGGTGTCGAAGCGCAGGTAGTAGGCCTGGGTCGTGTTGCTCGAGGCGTGCCCCAACACCGCCGAGACCACCGGTATCGGCGTGCCGTTACCGATCATGGCCACGGCCAGCGAGCCGCGCAGGGAGTGCATCCCGCAGACCTCGCCCGGCGGGAAGTCAATCCCGGCGCGCGCGGCGTGCCTCGACAACCGAGAGGCGACCGACGCAGCACACCCGAACGTGTCGAACGGGTGGCGATGCTTGACGAACACCTTCGCGCAGATGGTTTCGGGACGGCCATGTTTGACGTAATCGATGACTGCCCACCCGACGTCGTCCAGCAGCGGCAGGCTCAACGGCCGACCGGTCTTGTGCTGGATGATCGTGATGGTCTTCGCCCGCCAGTCGAGATCGCCGAGCTCGAGGTGACGCAGATCCGAGATCCGCAGGCCCAGGCGGGCGGTCGCCAGGATCATCGCGTAATCCCGCTTGCCGGTGGCGGACTGACGATCGATCCCGGCCAGCGTCCGGCGAACCTCATCCGCGGTCCACAGGTGCGGCTCGGACTCGTGGCGGACGTACTTTTGCGGCGGTAGCCGATCCGCCAGGCTTCGCGGGGTCCGGCCCACCGCGGCCAAGAAGTCCAAGAAGTCCAAGAAGTCCGCCACACACGACCTCATGGACGTGATCGTCTT
>DATKRM010000244.1:0-6407 GCA_035532195.1 Solirubrobacteraceae bacterium | reverse complement strand
ACCCAGCGCTCGTAGAACCCGGTCTCCCAGGCCGCCTGGGCCCGCTGATGGCTGCGCAGGGCAAACTCGTCCTGGGCCTGGCGGGAGATGTCGTACAGGCCGGCCAGCTTCTCGGCGCTGGCGCCCAGCGGGATCGTCCACTGCTCAGGCATGTTCGGGTTGACCATCCGCCAGCCCAGCGTGGTCGAGTGGAGCGTCTGGTGATCACGCGGGAACGGCCGCTCGGTCTTGAGCATCACCCACGGAGCTCGGCTCATCGGCTCCACGCCGCCCACCAACACCACCGAGGCGTCGCCGCACTCGATCATCCGGCTGGCCTGCATGGCAGCGTCCAGGCTCGATCCGCACAGCCGGTTGGTGGTCGAGCCGGGAACGCTGGTGGGCAGACCATTGAGGAGCCAGGCCATCCGGGCCACGTTGCGGTTGTCCTCGCCGGCCTGGTTGGCATCGCCGAACAGCACCTCGTCCACCCGCGCCGGGTCCAGATCGGGATGCCGGGCCAGCAGCGTGCCGACCACGTGGGCCGCCAGGTCGTCCGGACGCACCGTGGACAGGCCGCCGCCGTAGCGCCCAAATGGGCTTCGGATCGCGTCGAGGATGAACGCCTCAGGCACGATCCGCACCCTACCGGCCGCCGGGCCGCCGGGCCGCCGGGCCGGCCCGTCAACTGCCAGCCACTCCGCATGGCAGGATGTGCCGGCAAGGATGAGCCGACGCGAAGCCATGGATGCGCTGGAGGAGCAGCTGCGGGCCACGGCTCCGTCGGGCCTCAGCCGCCTCTCGGAGGCCGAGCTCCGGGATCTTGTGGAGGCACTAGCTGCCGCTCGGCATGCCCAAGCGACTGAGCTTCAGGCGGCCGGCGAGAAGGCGTACGCCCATATTCCCTGGCTGCTGCGCGGACCGATCCGGAAGATCGTGAGCTGACGCGCCCGGTGAGCGACGATCCGAATATCCAGGCCGAGATCCTCAAGCTGGCCAGGCTGCTGCACTGTCAGCCGGAGCGCCTGTCCTACCTGGAGAACGTGCCCTCACTGGAGGTCCGCGAGCTGCGCGAGCAGGTCACGGACATGCTGTTCAGCGCCCACGTCAAGACGCTGGAGAAGCTGGCCGCAGCCAGCAAGCTCCTGCCGGTGGCGATTACGGCGCTGATTGCCGAGCGGGCATTCGGCCCCATCCTGACCGGGCGGATGGCCGGACTAATCGAACCCGCGCGGGCTCTGGCCATCGCCGAACGGCTGTCGCCTCAGTTTCTCGCCGAGACCGCGTGCGAACTCGACCCGCGACGCACCAGCGAGGTGATCGCCGGCATCTCGCCCGAGCAGATCACGGAGATCGCGCAGGTGCTGGTGGCTCGGAACGACTATGTGACCATGGGGCAAGCCGTGGGGCAGCTGTCGCGTGAGGCGCTGCAGTCGGCACTCGAGGTGCTCGGCGACCAGGACCTGCTGCGGGCCGCGTTTGTGATGGACGCCAAGCACCGATTGCCCGAGCTGGCCGAGCTGCTTGGCACCGAGCGGCTGATCGGCCTGATCGACGTGGCCGAGGCGGCGGGGCTGGAGGATGAGGCCACCGACCTCCTGGCCCATCTCGACGAGGCTCACCAGGCTGAGCTCCTGGCTGAGGTAGCCGCGCGCGACGAGGAATCTCACCGTCAGGTGCTCGACCGGCTGTCGAGAATTCGCAGCTAACGTCCTGCACAGCGGCTGCAACACGATCACCCTCAAGGTCCCGGACGCCGTGCCGGACGTCCGGGTCGTGGGACTCCAGCTCGACAACCCCGACGGCTGGACGGGCCGGCTGGTCCTGGACCGCGTGGTCTGGTCAACGGCCAGCTAGCGGCGGCGCCTCACCCCGACCACAGGGCGTCCAGGAGCGCCCAGGAGCTGGCGAGTAGTCGCTGGGGCGGAAACTCGGGATCCTCCAGGGCCAGGCGTCCCTCCTCCTCGGCCACGCTGAGCAACATCCGGGACAGGATCTCCACGTCAAGCACCTGGCGTGAACCCGGGGCGGCCGACAGGCCCCACTCGACCAGCGGCTCGAGCCGCCGGGCCAGCTGCCGGCGGCGATGCTCGACCAGCTTCTGCAGCGCCACCGGTGCGGTCTCGGGGCGCAATAGCGCCAGGCGCCAGGTCTCCGGCTGGCTGACCACGGCCTCCAGGAAGCGAGACAGCGCCTCGCCCAGCACCCGGACCGGTTGCTGTCCGCGGGGCTGGGCTGGAAGTAGGCCGGCCAGGACACGCCGCGTGCGCCGATCCTCACGGCGCAGGAGCGTGGCCAGGAGGACCCCCAGGTTGGGGAAGCTGCGATACACCACCGCCCGATTGACGCCGGCCCGGCGGGCAATCGCCTCCATGCTGAGCGCCCCGAACCCCTCCTCCCCGAGCGCCACCAGGGTCACGTCGAGCAGCTGCTCGCCGCGCTTGGCCCGGGGCAGCCGTCCCGATTCAGGCAGCTCCTCGTCGCGGACGGGGGGAGGGCGGTGGAGCTCGATCGGGCGCGGCGGCGGCGTGCCCCCGACGCGCAACTGCTCCGGTAGCCGCGCGCCGCCCTCGGCGGCGAACACGGCGAAGCGCTCCGGGGCAAACCGGCGCGGATGGGCCAGTGTCAACCGGGCGGCATCCTCGCCGGCCGCCACGATCAGCCGTGCCCCCAGCTCCAGGTCGAAGCCGCTCCAACCTCCCCGCTGGGCGATCCCCCACTCCAATAGGGGGAGGATCCGCTCAGCCAGCATCCGCCGGCTGCTCTGGATCCGCCGCCGCAGGTCCTCCGAGGTCCCTCGGGCGGGCATCAGCAGCAGCCGCCAGGTGCGCGGGTTGGCCCGGACGGCCTCCAGGAACGTGGCCACCGCCGTGGCCAGGAACTCGGCCGGGTCGGTGTCGAGTCCCCGCTCGCGATCCAGGACGTCGAGCAACGGCCCCAGCGCCCGGTGCTCCTCGCGCTCGATCAGGGCCAGCATCAGCTGCTCCAGGTCGCCAAACGAGTCGTAGACCACCGGCCGGGTGACTCCGGCTCGGCGGGCCACGGAGTCGATCGTCACGGCATCGAATCCGCGCTCCCCCACCACGGCCAGCGCCGCCTCCAGCAGCTGTTCCCGCCGCTCGGCCAGGGCCAGGCGTGGAGCGCGCTGAGAGTGGGTAGACATGTTCCTGCGTAGTATGTAACATCTGTGTAGCTACAGTCCTGTTACATCCCGTCGTCTCCGGGAGGCCGCGATGAGCGCAGTGATCGACGAACGCCCTGTAGTCCCGAGCCCCAGCACCGAGCTTCTGGGGGCCGCCCCGCCGTCGCCGGCGGGCCAGATCGAGGCCGACGAGCTGGCCCGGCTGCCTCGCCCGCCGCGTATTGGTTGGCCGCGGATCGTGCAGGTGCTGTGGTTTGGCCAGCGGCAGTGGCACTTTGTGTTCCACCACAGCCGCAAGTTCGGCGACGTGTGGCACGCGAACGGCTACGTCCGTGGCGGGGCCACCATGACGTGGCACCCCGACCACGTGAGGTCGCTGCTCAAGGCTTCACCCGATCTTGTTCCCACCCTGGCGGCGGAGTCGCCGCTACGCCCCGTGCTCGGGCCGGGCTCGGTGCTGACCTCCAACGGGCCCCGGCACCTGCGCCAGCGAAAGCTGCTGCTGCCGCCCTTCCACGGCGAGGCGATCGCCCGCTACCAGCAGATGATCGCTGACGCCGCCGAGCGGGAGATCGAGCGCTGGCCGATCGGGCGGCCCTTCGCCCTCGCCCCCCGCATGCAGGCCATCACCCTGGACGTGATCATGGGCGGGATCTTCGGGATCGAGGGCGTCCCCCGCCCCGGCACTCGCGAGCACGCACTGCGCCTGGCCATCCGCGAGGTGCTGCGCTCGTCCACCATGCCGGGAGCCAAGCTGGCCGAGCTGATGCAGATCGGCCACGAGGATCCAGTGGGGCTGACCAAGCTCGGCTTGCTGATTCCCGACCGCTGCCTGTATGCGGTCATCGCCAAGCGTCGCCGGGCCACCGACCTGGAGCAGCGCGGCGACATCATGTCGCTCATCATGCGCTCACGCACCGAGGAGGGCGAGGCGCTGTCGGATCGCGAGCTGCGCGACGAGCTGATGACGCTCGTCCTGGCCGGCCATGAGACCACGGCCAACCAGCTGGCCTGGGCGTGGGAGCGCCTGGTGCGCACGCCGGAGGCCCACGAACGGCTGCGTGAGGCGGTGCGCTCGGACGCACCGGACGCCGACGAGGTTGTCGAAGCGACGATCACCGAGGCCATGCGGGTGCGCCCGGTGATCCCGACGACAGGCCGCCGGGTGACCGTCCCTTGGCGTCTCGGCAACTACGCCATCCCCGCCGATACGGCCGTTGCGATCAGCATCCTTCTCCTGCACCACCGGGAGGATCTGTACCCGGAGCCGTTCGCGTTCCGGCCCGAGCGGTGGTTCGGTCAGAAGCCCGGAACGTACGAATGGCTGCCCTTCGGCGGCGGGACGAGGCGCTGCCTCGGCGCTGCGCTGGCGATGGCTGAGCAGAGGGTGGTGCTCAAGGCCATGGCCCGGCGGCTCGACATCGAGGCCTCCGACCCGCAGCCTGAGCGGCCCAAGAACCGCAACGTGACCATGATCCCGGGCCGGGGCGGCCGGGTGGTGGTGCGTGCGCGACGCGCCTGAGGCCCGCGCAGACCTACAGCGGACTCAGCGAGTGGAACAGATCGGCCGTGCGCCCGTTGTCACGCGACCAGGTCACCCCCACGTATACCTGGCCGTTGAGCGCACTCCCGATCCCCGAGTACACGAAGCCGTGGTCATAGCTCCAGAACTCCTGCTGACCGTTGCTCGCGCTCATGAAGAACGGCGTGGAGTGCTTGGTCTGCGACTGCAGGCCGGTCAGCTGTCCGCTCAACCCGTGGACCGCGCTTTCCAGGAGCGTGTACAACGCATCGGTGCTGCCGACGTAGGAGATCGCCGCCTGCTTGGGGATGCCGAAGATCAGCGCACCGCCACTCAGGTCGGGCGCGATGTAGGCGTCGGTGCCGACCTGGGAGCTGGGTAGCGCCTTCCAGTTCTGGGGCACGCAGGCCGCGCCCTCGACTTCGCGGAAGCGCACTGCCTTGAGCGCGGGCCAGCTGGCGGTGGCGGTTCCCGTCCCGGACAGCCGGCCGTTGGCGTACAGCCTGACTCTGTACTGCCCCGGGGGCAGGCACGTGGCCGGGCTGGTGCCCGACAGGTAGGACGGGTTGTTGGAGGAGAAGCTGCCGTCGCTGTACTTGATCAGCTGGCCGGTGAGCACGGGCCCTGAGACCTCCGGCAGCACGGCCCATTCACCGTTGACCGGATCGCGGTACTCCCACTGCACCGACAGCAGATCCTTGTCCGGGTTGAAGTTCCCCGGGTCGATGATCTGGTAGTAGGCATGACCGGGGTCCGGCTCGGCCTTCACCTGGCCGAAGTGCACGACCTTGCTGGGCACCGGACTGACGTAGTTGTTGTTGGGCGAGTCCCAGTACGGCTTGCCCTTGTCGTCGTAATAGGTCTCGCCACTGTGGACGACCTGCGCCTGCAACGCATCGGTCCTCAGCCTCAGCGCTGGGTACTGCTGCGCAATCAGGTTGAGGTCGGTGAGCGCCGAGGCCGCCGCGAACTCGGCGTTCACGTCGGATTCGTGGAGTTGTTGCTCCGCCCGCGCGTACTCCTGGCTGGCCTGGGGCTGGCCCAACACGAGGCTGATCTCGGCCTGGTTGAACTCGGTGTTGACCAGCAGGTTGGCCACGTGCTGCTGGCCGCGGAGCTTGTCCAGCGCCTCCTGGCCGTACCCGTAGCCGGCGCGCAGGTCGCTGAGGCTGTGCCTCAACAGGCCGCGGTAGAGCAGGTCGGCGCTCAGATTGGCCAGCAGGTCAGCTGCGCCCGATCCCTCCTCGCTCGCCTGCAGCTCGTCCTCGACCGCGCGGTCCAGCGCCTCGACCGGAGGGATCGTGGCCGGACCGGCCGTCGTCTGCTGGGCGTTCTGGCCCGACCCGATATGGGGAATCCCCGCCTGGTACTCGGCCTGCGCGCGGTGAGCGTAGGCCGCCACGAAGCGAGGCCGGAGCTTGATCGCCGCGCCGTAGTCGGCAATTGCGGTTTCGTAGTCGCCGGTGTTCTTGGCCACCTCGGCGTTGGCGAACGCGGTGGCCGCGGGATCCGGAGGCTGGCTGAGCGGCGTGAGCGCTTGCACCAGGGCATAGATCCCGGCCACCAGGACGAAGCCCGTGGCCGTGCGGGAGTAGAGCCGGCGACGCGGCTGCCCGTTCGGGGTCAGCGAATACCCGAACAGGAACACGGCCACGGCCAGCGCGGTTAGCGCGGCCGCGTAGTGGACGAACTTCGACTCCCCGTCCTCGGCCCGCTGGTTGGCCCCATCGCGCAAAGCCGACAGGCGGTAGCTCGACGACTGCA
>DATKRM010000243.1:0-4022 GCA_035532195.1 Solirubrobacteraceae bacterium | reverse complement strand
GCAACTACCTGACCGCCACCTCGTCGTTCTACAAGGACACCAATTCGCCGTCGGCTGGCTACGGGATCTACTCGTCCAACACCAAGGCCCCGGGCTACGGGCTGTTCGCCCACGACTACGCGTCGAACATGAACGACTCGGCCTACTACATCGGCGCCTGCCCGGACTGCCAGGTGACGCTCAACGACGTCCACGGCGAGAACGCCCCGCAGGGCTACTCCGGTACCAACTCGGGCGGGCACGTGGTGGTGGAGAACTCCGAGTTCGACAACAACGAGACCGGGTTTGCCACCGGCGACTTGAACAACGACGACGCGCCCGGGCCGCAGGACGGCACCTGCCCGGGGAACGCATTGAACCCTCAAGCGCCCAAGGGCATCCAGCGCACGCACGTGTGCTGGGAGCTGATCAACAACTACATCCACGACAACAACAACCCCAACGTGCCCAGCTCCGGGGTCGCGGGGGCTGCGCCGGTGGGCACCGGGATCACGATCTACGGCGGCCGCCACGACATCATCGCGCACAACCGGATCACCAACAACGGAGCCTGGGGCATCGCCTATGTCCCGTTTCCGGACACGTCCAACCCGCCGCCGGTGGCCCATTGCAATGGCGGCGCCGACCTGTCGACCCCGGGGAGCCCGCTCTGTTACTACGACGACTTCGGGGGCGAGCTGGCCAGCAACACGTTCGCCCACAACGGCTACTTCGCCAACCCCTCAAATGGCGACATCGCGGAGTTCTCGCAGGCCGGCGGCCCGGCGGGCCCCGACTACAACCCGGACAGCAACTGCTTCCACGACAACGTGGACGCCGCGGGCACGCTGACCAGCGACCCGGCCAACATCGACAGCTTCAACCAGTGCGGCAGCACGTATCCGCCGGCCAACGACGCGAGCTTTACTGCCCAGGTGTCCTGCGACAGCCAGCTCCTGGCCAGCTGCCCGGCCGGGGCCAACTATCCGCGGTCCACGAACATCACGCTGAAGATGCCGTCGGCCCAGAAGACCATGCCCAACCCGTGCGCGGGCGTGCCCGCCGACCCGTGGTGTAGTGGCCAGGTCACACGGGTCAAGGCTTGCGTGGCCGGTCGGACGATCCGGGTTTCGGCGGTTCTGGCCCCGCGCCAGCGGCTGGTCGGGTTCACGGCTCGCGTCCCGGGTGCCCGCGGGGCGCGGGTGGCCCGCCACGAGAAGACGATCGTGGTCCAGCTTCCAGCGCGGCCGCGCGGCCTTCTACGGGTCACGCTGACCGAGCGGATCAAAGTCCGGGGCCACCTGGAGCACTTCAGCTTCACGCGGGTGTATCGCGGCTGCTGAGTTCGGGCGGCCAACCGCCGTCTGCGATCAGCCGATTTTCATCCGGCGTGGCCCGCCCGCGCGTGTATAACCCTCAGCCGGGATGGCTCAGCAGGGGATTTCACGGCGCTCGTTCCTTGGCGCGATGGGCGCCGGGGCCTCGACGCTGGCCCTGGGCGGTGTGTCACGTGCGGCGGGCGGCGCACTGCTCGGCCCGGCGCCGGTCGTCGACCCGTCGCGGCTGCCCGGTGCCCGCACTCTGGCTCGGCAGGTCAGCGACATGGTGGCCCTGGGACCGCGGTTCACCGCCACCCCCGCGCACAATCAGTTCATCGATTGGATCGAGACGGGCTTTCAGAGCGCCGGCCTCAGCGTCTCCCGTGACACCTTCAACTTCACCCAGTGGCTGGCCCAGGACTATTCGCTCGAGCTCCTGGAGGGACCCGGCGCCGGACCCGTGCCGCTGGCCAGCTACTGGACGTTCTCCGGGCCCACGGGGTCAGGCGGCGTCACCGGACAGCTGGCCTACGTGGGGGCGATCCCGTCCCCCAGCGTGTCCGGCGGGCTGGTGGCCCCGATCAGTGACGCCGACGCGATCCAGCGCACGGCCGGTGAGGCGGCTGCGGACCTGACCGCGGCGATCGCGGCGGTGCCCGGTGGGGTCAAGGGACGGATCGCCCTGATCGACGCTCCGATCGCGCCGCTGCAGATGGGAGACCTGGACGGTCTGCTCACCTACCGCCAGCAGGACGTTCGCCACCGCCTGCTCGATAGCGAGGACTACAAGCGGGCGTGGACGACGATCCTGACCATGCTCGAGGCCCTGGCTCCGTTTGAGCAGGCCGGAGCGGCCGGCGTGGTCGTCGCGCTCGATGCCTCGGCCGCGAACGCGGCCGGTCAGTTCACGCCGTTCATCAACTCGCCGACCTCGCTGCCCGCGGTGATCGTCGACCGTGACACCGGCCGGCGGCTGCGGGCTGTGGCTGCGGGCACGCCCCAGGCCCGACTGACCCTCCAGGCTCAGGTCACCCCCAACACGCCGTCGGACAGCCTGGTGGCGATCCTGCCCGGCTCGGGGGCCAGCGACGAGCTGATGATCGTCAACACGCACACCGACGGGATGAACGCCTACGAGGAGAACGCGGGGATTGCCCTGGTGGCGTTGGCCAAGTACTTCGCCGGCCTGCCCGCCTCCCGCCGGCTGAGCCGGACGCTGGTGTTCAGCGCGGTCACCGGGCACTTTGGCCCAGGCCTGCCGCAGACCCAGGGCTTCATCGACCGCCACCCGGACCTGGTCAAGCGGGCGGCGGCGTCCCTGACCGTCGAGCACTTCGGCTCCAGCGAGTGGATCGACGACCTGGCCCACGGCTACCACCCCTCGGGCCGCGTCGAACCCGGCGCGATCTTCCACTCCCAGACGCCGATCGCCGCCACCGGGATCGAATCGCTACAGGCGCTCAATCTGTACCGGACGGAGATGCTGCGCCCGGCTGGCGACACGTTCTTTGGCGTCGGCGCGTCGCTGCATTCCGCCGGCATCCCCAGCATCGCCTACATCGCGGGCCCCAACTACTTGCTGTCCTTCGCCGACGGCGGTCATCTGGACAAGCTCGATGGCCGGCGCTTTCACCGCGAGGTGCTGTGGAGCGCCGACCTGCTGACTCGGCTGGACCAGGTCCCGGCCAACGTGCTGAACGCTGGCGACACGGTCCTTCTTGGGCTGCAGTCGGGGCGCACGACCCTGCCGTAGCGTGCGCTCGCCGGCCCCGGGTTGTCGGCCGATGCTTTGGTCAAGCGGTGGCGGAACATCCCCGTAGTTGATCTAGCTGCTCTGCGCCGCGATCTTGACGAACTCGTAGACCCGGGACTGTGACCACGTCGCTGACTCGCGCGCGAGGCCTTCTCGATACGTCGACGCTCGTGCTGCTCCCCCGTTTGGATGCGAGCGCGCTTCCGGCGGAGCCGATGATCACGGCTGTGACTCTGGCCGAGCTGTCTGTTGGGCCCCTCGTCGCCCAGGACAACCAGGAGCGGATGGAGCGCCAGGCACAGCTCCAACAAGCCGAGGCTGACTTCGACCCCCTGCCATTCGATGCCGCGGCGGCTCGTGCGTTTGGGCGTGTGTCGGCGGCGCTGCGACGGCGCGGTGGCAAGACTGCGGCGCGGGCCTACGACGCAATGATCGCCGCGACGGCGATCGCTAACCAGCTGCCGGTCTACACGTGCAACCCAGCGGACTTCGCAGGCATCGACGATCTCGTGTTGTCGCACTTGCCGTCCCACCTGCGAGGTAGCTGGGCGATAAGATCGCGAATCTCGATTCACCGTCGGCGCGGCGGGTAGCGGACAACCCGAACTAGGAGCGAATGTGGACCTCAACGACTCTCCGGAGCAGGCCGAATATCGGCTGAAGGCGCGAAGCTGGCTGGACGAGCACAAGGGGGAAGCTCCTCCGAAGTCGGGGTCCTCTGAAGACAAGCCCTATATAGACGCGCGGCGGGCCTGGCAGGGCAAGCTGGCCGAGGCCGGCCTGGCCGGCGTCACCTGGCCCAAGGAGTACGGCGGCCAGGGGCTGGGTCCGATCGAGCAGGTGACGGTCAACCAGGAGCTCTCCCAGGCCGGCGTGCCCGGAATCCTCGACGCGATCGGGATCGGGATGCTGGGGCCGTGCATCATCGCCCACGGAACCGAGGAGCAGAAGAGTCGCTACCTGGCCCCGCT
>DATKRM010000242.1:0-2177 GCA_035532195.1 Solirubrobacteraceae bacterium | reverse complement strand
GCGGCTGAACTGCCGCCCAACACCGCCTCGGTGGTATTCCGCTCAGAGCATCAGTGGCGCCCCGAGGATGCACAGTGGCTGGCCCGGCGGGCCGACCAGCAACCACTGGAGCAGCCGGTGTCGATCTACGAGGTGCACCTTGGCTCCTGGCGGCTGAACCCGCTGGAGGGCAACCGCGCTCTGACCTACACCGAGCTGGCCGACGAGCTGTGCGCCTACGTCAAGGACATGGGCTTTACCCACATCGAGCTGCTGCCGGTCATGGCCCATCCGTTCTCCGGCTCCTGGGGCTACCAGGTGACCAGCTACTTCGCCCCCACGCCGCGCTACGGCTCGCCGGACGAGCTGCGGCGGTTCGTCGAGCGGATGCACTCGAACGGCATCGGCGTGATCCTGGACTGGGTCCCCGCCCACTTCCCCCGCGACGAGTTTGCGCTGGCCCGGTTCGACGGGACCGCGCTGTACGAGCACGCTGATCCCCGTCGCGGCGCCCATCCCGACTGGGGCACGCTGGTGTTCAACTTCGGGCGCCATGAGGTGCGCAACTTCCTCATCTCCAACGCCCTGTTCTGGCTGCGGGAGTACCACGTCGACGGCATCCGGGTCGACGCCGTGGCCTCGATGCTGTACCTGGACTACTCCCGCCGCGAGGGCGAATGGGTGCCCAACCAGTTCGGCGGCCGGGAGGACCTGGACGCGGTGGCGTTCCTGAAAGAGCTGAACGAGGTGATGTACGGGCGCGAGCCGGGGATCGTGTCGGCCGCCGAGGAGTCGACCGCATGGCCCGGCGTGTCCCGACCCACCTATCTCGGCGGCCTGGGCTTTGGCTTCAAGTGGAACATGGGCTGGATGCACGACACGCTGGGCTACTTCCAGCAGGATCCGATCTACCGCCGCTACCGCCATCACGAGCTGACCTTCTCGCTGATGTACGCGTTCAGCGAGAACTTCATCCTGCCGCTGTCCCATGACGAGGTCGTGCACGGCAAGGGCTCGCTGTACTCCAAGATGCCGGGCGACCGCTGGCAGAAGCTGGCCAACCTGCGGGCGCTGTACGCCCTCATGTGGGCCCACCCGGGTAAGAAGCTCCTGTTCATGGGCTCCGAGCTGGCCCAGGAAGCCGAGTGGAGCCACGAGCGCTCGTTGGACTGGCACCTGCTGGAGCAGGCGGAGAACTCAGGCGTCCAAGCACTGGTCCGGGACCTCAATCGCCTGTATCGGGACGAGCCGGCCCTGTGGCAGATGGATTCCGACCCCTCGGGCTTCTGGTGGATCGAGCCCAACGACGCGGACTCCAACCTGATCGCGTTCGCACGCCAGTCGCGCGAAGGGGAGCGCGTGCTGGTGTTCGTGGCCAACCTGTCGCCAATTCCCCGCGAGGGCTATCGGCTGGGGCTGCCCCGGTCGAACCGCTGGCGGGAGGCCATCAACACCGACTCCACGTTTTACGGGGGCAGTGACCTGGGGAACCTGGGGGGCGTCCAGCCCGAGCCGATCCCCTGGCAGGGCCAACCCTTCTCGGCCGAGGTGACAGTCCCGCCGCTGGCGGCCATCTGGCTCGTCCCTGAGACCGCGTGAAGCAGCTCGGAGCGCGGCCGTGCGGCGACGAGGTCGTGGAGTTCCGCGTGTGGGCACCGCGGCCAGCCGAGGTGCGGTTGCAGCTGCGCGACTCCGAGTTGTCCCTGGAGCACGCCGGGGAGGGGTTTTATGAGGTAGTCGCTCCGGTCCAGGCCGGGGACGACTACCGGTTTGTGCTCGACGGCAAGCCGTGGCCCGATGCCGCTTCTCGCTGGCAGCCGAAAGGGATCCGAGGGCCGTCACGGGTGCTGGCGCCCGAGCGCGTGGAACCGCTGGAGGATCCGCCGGCCCGCGATGAGCTGGTGATCTACGAGCTCCACGTGGGCACGTTCACGCCCGAGGGCACGTTCGAGGCGGCGATCCCCTACCTGCGAGAGCTGGCCGAGCTCGGCGTCACCGCGATCGAGCTGATGCCGGTGGCCGAGTTCCCGGGGCAGCGCGGCTGGGGCTACGACGGCGTCTACATCTCGGCCGCGCAGTCCTCCTACGGCGGCCCGGAGGGCTTCGTGGCGCTGGTCGACGCCGCCCATGCGGCGGGGCTGGCGGTGATCCTCGACGTCATCTACAACCACCTCGGCGCCTCTGGCTCGCAGGCGATG
>DATKRM010000241.1:0-3052 GCA_035532195.1 Solirubrobacteraceae bacterium | reverse complement strand
GTCCCGGTTGGCCCCGTTGGCCGACTGGTTGGGGTAGGGCCAGTGTCCCCGCCGCTCCACCCCGCTGATCTCATCGAACCAGATCTGGGCGCCGCCGGCGAACTGCTCGAGCGTCTTGGTCTGACTCGGGTTATGAGTGCGCACGTCGTTGTAGGGATGGATGGCCCAGGCCGACGGCTTGAACCGAAGCCCCTTCCTGTACGCGTGGAGCCAGGACGCTAGCCCCTGATTGGCCGGCAGGTAGACGTCGCCGGCCACGATCGTACAGCCGTGACATGCCCCCACCAGCGCGTTGAAGTAGGCCGCGGCCAGGCCGGGCTCGTGGCCCAGCTTGCGGTAGATGAAGTCCGGCTCGTTCCACGGGGTGTAGACCTTGACCTGCGGGAACTTGCGGATGAACGCGTTGACCGCCGCGGTGTAGACCTTGACGGTCGGGATGACGTTGCCGGCATTGCCCGGAGGCGCACCGAACGAGACCATGGGCTGGACATGGGCGGCGACGGCCGCGTTGACCCAGCTCCGGGCGTCGTCCAGCGCCGAGTGGTCGCGGGTCACCGCGGCGTTCCAGTCCACGCCGTAACGCGCGATCTTGATCGGCAGCTGGCGAAACCACTGATTAGAGAACATGCCTGGGTTCTCGTCGCCCACTCCGACCATCAGGTGTACCTTCGCGCTGCCGGCCATCGGCGCCGCAGACGGCGCCGGGGACGGGGCCGCCGGTACGGCCGGGTTCGCGGGAATCAGCTGCGAGCTGGGAGGTACGGGCGAACCTGACGGCGCGCTGGACGATGACGTCCCGGACACCGCGCTTGACGCCAACGACGCGCCGGCTGTTGACTGGGGAGAGGTCGCCCCAGTGCCCGAGGTAGCCGCCGGAACCGGGACCGGGCTGGCTCCCGAGCTGCCCATGAGCTGGGCCGCAGCCCGCCCCGCCGCGGGAGCTGGAGCGATCACCGGGCGAGCCAGCAGCCACGCCGCCGGGTGCGATGCAGGACCGAGATTGAGCGACTGTTCGCTGCGCACGCCGCGGCCTGAGGTCGCGTTCATTGCGATCACGACGACGCCGACCGCGGCACACAGGCCGAGGATCAGTCGCGTTGTGGCGCGTCGTGTGAGCTTCATGTGACCCATACCTGCCCTACCCTGGCCAGGAACGCCCAGGGCTAAACATCAATTTCTTCTCAAATCGGTCTGGCGGACCTAAGTAGCGACCGGATTGTCACTCCGGCCGCTCAGGTGCTCCTCGATGTACTGGCTGGCCAGCCGCTTGGGCGCACGGCTAAGCCAAGCCTCCACGACGAGTTCCTCCAGCTCCTCCTGCGACATCGCGTCCAAGCGGACCAGCGCGCCCCCCGTGAGTCCCGCTCGTCGGTCTCCGGCAAGCTGAGGGCCAGCCGTCGAACATCGTCCCACGTGGCCATCGGGCCTACCGGTCGTGCGCGCTGGCGTACAGGAGCGCTCCGCCGAAGCTGACCAGTCCCAGGCCGGCCAGGACGTCCGCCACCCGGATCGCGCGCTGGCCCAGGGCCCGTCGCGCCAGGGCTACGCCGCCGGCCAGGATGCTCACCCAGCTGAAGCTGCCCACGGCCACGCCGACCACCAGCAGCACGGCCTGACCGGTGGTTCGGGCCGCGCCGGCCGTGCTCGCGGCGGCGAAGATGGCCGCCCAAGACGCAATGGTGAGCGGATTGGATGCCGTCCCGGCCAGGGAGGTGAGAAACGCGCGTCCCGGCGTCTCCACCTCGGATGGCGTCTCCCCACCCAGGCGCACGCGAAATGCGCTGTACAGCGTTCGCAGGCCGAGCACGATCAGCACCGTGGCGCCGAGCACACCCAGCACCAGCCGCAGGGGCTGGATGCCGAGCAGTGGGCTCACGCCGGCCGCACCGGCTGCGGCATACAAGCCATCCACTACCGCGATTCCGGCCCCGATCGCCACTCCCTCCGCCAGTCCGCTGCGCAGCGTGGTCCTGATCAGGAACAGGGACATCGGCCCGAGCTGCAACGCGACGAAGAACCCCAGACCAAACCCAACGATGGCGGAATGCACCAGATCAGTGTCTCATGGTCCCCCCCGGCGACATGGCTCAGCCCGCGGGTGCGAGTACCTGGCGGCGCTACGCGCTCGAGGGCGCCTCGGACGCCCGCCCCCGAGCCAGCCGGCCCACCAGTAGACCGAACAGGACGATCGCGGCCAGGATGTCGACCACGAGCTGCACGGTGATGATGTGGCGGGCCAGCTCAGACCGCGGACTGATCCCCGGAGCTCCCGCCGTGGTCAGCGTGCCCATGGCAATGGCCAGACCATCGAACCGGGTGAGCCGGGGAGACCAGTTGGCCGTAGTTCCGATCGACGCGTACCAGATGGAGAAGTCGAGCACCAGCAGCACGATCGCGTTCATGGTGGCCAGGATGACCCAGCCGAGCGAGCGGGATTTGAGGATCACGTAGCAGGCGAGCAGCAGGGCGACGACGATCTCTGCCACCGCCGGGACCACGACTTCCGGCAGGCTCCGGGAGGCCCCGGGCGTGATGGTCAGGTACTGCCACCACACGTACACCTGGCCGAGTGTGAAGTAGGCCACGGCGATCCAGCGGATCCGGTCGCGGGTCGCCCAGCTCACCGGCTTGACCCTAGAGCTGTAGGCGGACGGCGCGCCTACGCCGCGCGAAGCAGCGTCGCGCCCGTCTGCTCAAAGCTTCGAGCTGCCTGAACGAACGCCCGGAACAACCCCAGGTGACGCTCTCGGTCCACCAGGCACTCGGCGTGCCACTGCACGCCAATCGCAAAATCGCGGTCCTCGGCCTCGAGGCTCTCGATCGTCCCGTCACTGGCGCGACCGGTCACCCTCAGGCCAACCCCCGGCTCGGCCACCGCCTGGTGGTGAAACGAGTTGACCCGTGTGCGCCGGCAGCCCAAGATGCCCCGGAGCCGGCTCGGCCCGGTCAAGGTGACCCAGTGTGTGGGGACGTGACCCGGCTCTGCCTGACGATGGGGGATCGCCTCGCCCATCACAGCCGGGAGATGCTGATGCAGGGTTCCGCCACGCGC
>DATKRM010000240.1:0-11829 GCA_035532195.1 Solirubrobacteraceae bacterium | reverse complement strand
CAGCGGGTGACTCGCCAAAATTCCTTGGCCAGGAGCCTGGCCAGGCTGGGTTCGCTTTCCCGGCGGGGTTCGCTTTCCCGGCTGGGATCGCTCACCGGCGCGAGCTTATCCTCCAAAGCGCTCCCAGCCGCCACAGGCTGACACCAGGCCTCGGCCGGGCGCGACATCGAGCAAACCCAGCCGGCCATCCCGCCGCGATCAGCGCCGCCTGGCAACGACCCACCCAGCCATCGCGAATCGGGACTAGAACGCGGTTAGGTGCTCGGCGCGCCACGCGGCGCCCTGGCCCGGCGAAGCCGGTCGGTTGCGCGCTGAGGCGGACGGCGACCGGTTCACCGGGGCGCGAGGCCTTCGGCGCCGCCACGGGGATCCGAAGACGCACCCGGCGAACCGCCATGCCGAGCTCCGCAGGGCGACCGTGCGCCGAACACCGTGCGCATCGGAGATCGTCGTCCGGATGGTCAGGGCGCAAGGTTGATCACATGGAGGCGTGGATCGAGGCTTAGTGGCGCGGCGTCCCCGGTTTGTCACAAGTCTGCTCCGAGCGGCCCCCGGTGCCCGCGCGCGGGATTAAGGTGGGAGCAGTGGAAACCCTGAACGCATTCGACGCCGAGGTGACGGTGCAGCGAGCCCGCTACGTAAGCCCGGACGGCGGGTGGGCCGTGCTCGACGTGTGGGACGACGACGGCGAGGAGATCGTCCTGGTCGGGCCGCTGGGCCACCTCGAGCCCCGCGAGCGGGCGCGGGTAGTGGGCAAGTGGGTCGACGATCCCCGCTACGGGCCGCAGGTCAAGGTCACCCTGGCCGCGCCGCTGGCCCCTCACGACGCGGAGGCGGTGAGCTCCTACCTGAAGCGGGTCAAGCACGTGGGGGCCAAGCGAGCGTCCAGGCTGATCGACCGCCACGGGGTGGCGGACGTGTTGGACGCAATCGACCGGGCACCTGGCGAGGCCTTCGGCGCCACCGGCCTGGCCCACCAGCGCCTCGAGGAGGCGGTGTCCTCGTGGGAGCGCCTGCGCGTGGTCCGTCAGCTGCACCTGCTGCTCGCCCCGCACGGACTGGCCTACCTGGTGCCCCGCCTGCAGGAGGCCTACGGACCGACTGCCCACCGCGTGGTTGCCGAGCGACCCTACGAGTTGACCAGCGTGTTCGGCGTGGGCTTCCTGATCGCCGACCGGATCGCCCGCAGCCTGAGCTCAGGGGCGGACGAGGCCGAGCGGGCCCGGGCCGGCGCGCTGCACCTGCTGGCCGAGGCCGAGCGCGGCGGCAGCACCTGCCTCCCCCGGGACGGGCTGATGAGCGAGCTCCAGCGCCTGCTCGGTGGCCCGCCCCCAGAGGCGCTGATCGACCGACTACTAGAGGGCGGGGACGTTGTGCTCGAGGGGCCCTGGGTGTACCGCCACCAGACCGCCGAGCTCGAGGCCGAGCTGACCGAGCTGGTGGCCGAGCTGGTGGCCGGCTTGACCCAGTCGCCGCCCGAGCAGACCAAACGGGAGCCGCCACCGGACGAATCGTTGACCGAGGAGCAACGTCAGGGCGTGGCCCACGCGCTCCGCTACCGTCTGTCACTGATCACGGGGGGACCGGGGACGGGCAAAACCGCCTCGATCAAGGCGATCAGCGCCGCGGCCGCGGCCCAGGGGTCGCGGGTGCTGCTGGTGGCGCCGACCGGCCGGGCCGCGGTGCGCATGAGCCAGGCCAGCGGCCTGCGGGCGCAGACCGTGCACGCCGCGCTCGGCTGGATCCCGGGAGAGGGGCCGCTGCACGACGAGCAGGATCCGCTGTCCTGCGACCTACTGATCATCGACGAGAGCTCGATGGCCAACCTGGAGCTGATGGTCGCGCTGCTGCGCGCCGTGCCCCAGCGAGCCCGCGTGGTGCTGGTGGGCGACGCTGATCAGCTGGCGCCGGTGGGAGCGGGCAAACCGTTCGCCGACCTGATCGCCAGCGAAACCGTGCCCACGGTGCGGCTGACCCACATCTTTCGCCAGGCCGCCGGGAGCATGATCGTCCAGGGCGCCCACGCGATCCGTCGGGGTGAGACCCCGAGCTTCTCGGCCGCCGACGGCATGCGGCGCGACCTGTTCATGGTCACCCGGGGGGATCCTCAGGCCGCGCTGGAAGAGATCGTGTCGCTGGTCTGCCACCGCCTCCCCCAGCACTATGCGGTCGATCCGCTGACCGACATTCAGGTGTTCGCGCCGGTGTATCGCGGAGAGCTGGGCATCGACGCGATCAACCAGGCGCTGCGCCAGGTCCTGAACCCCGACGGTCAGCCGGTGCGCGGCGAGCGCCTGCGGCTGGGGGACAAGGTGATGCTCACCGGGCGCAACCTGCACGAGCTGGGGCTGATGAACGGGACGCTGCTGCGGCTCCGAGACGAGGTGTCAGGCGGTGACGGGCAGGACGACCCGGCGCTGATCCTGTCCTCGGAGGAGGCGGTGTTCCGCGTGCCGGCCCAGGAAGCCGACCGCCTGCGGCTGGCGTACGCCTGCTCGGTCCACCGGGGGCAGGGGATCGAGCTGCCGGTGGCGGTGATCGTGGCCCATCCAGCGGCCGGGGCGTTCTTCCTGCGCCGGGAGATGCTCTACACGGCGGTGACCCGGGCCCGGCTGGCTACGGTGATCGTGGGCACGCCTGAGGTCGTGGCGCGGGCCGCGCGGACGCCCGACACCGGTAACCGCCACGGCCGGCTGGCCGAGCGGTTGGGCGAGGCGCTCAGCCGCCCTGCGTGACCTGGCCGGCGATGAAACAGGAGTCCTGGTTGGGATCGGTGTCGTTGACCTTGTATTCCGAGGACAGCGTGAGCGTGGCCGGCGTGGCCGTTGCTGCCAGTGAACGGATGAATGCTGAACGTGGCCATGATCATGCCGGTGACGGTCTGCACCTGGGCCCGGCCGACGTCAGGTCCGGCCGGCCCCTGCGCCCCACCCGGCCCCACCGGCCCGGCGAAGCCACGCAATCCCCTTAGCCCGCGGGCGCCGCGCTGTCCGGGCAGGGCCGCCCGCTTGCGCTGCTCGGCGCGGGTCAGCTTGACGTGCTGAGCCTGGCCCGACTTGCCCCTTGGCTGAGGGAGATCGGCATCACCACCGCCGCCAACGCGGCGCTCATCAACACAACCACCGCCCAGCGTCCGTGCTTGACCGTAAGTCTCACGTCCTCCTTGTTAGCGCCCCTCGGCTCGCCGGGCGGGTTAGTTGCTCCCTGCGAACTTCCGCAATCCAGTTGACGATAGGTCATCTCCGGTGCGGAAGTTGGCTTGAGCACGGCTCCTCACTGCGGTCCCACGGTCGGTGCGCTGGTTTGTGAGCTGGGCGTGGAGGTGGTGCCCGTGCCGGTCGTGGTCGTACCGGTGCCCGTGGTGGTGGTCGGGGTGGTGCCGGTCGAGGTCGGCCCGGCGGGCAGCGCCGTGCTGGGCGGGATGGCCGGCAACGCGCCGGGCCGCTGCGCGGCTTGGATCTGGGCCGTCGTGTACACGATCACCGGTGCGCTGGAGGGGTTGGACACCCAGCCCTTCTCCTGCGCGATCGTGGAGTCCGGCAGCGACACCAGGCGGGCGCCCGTGGCCAGGCTCTGCGCCTGAGCCAGGTAGGCGTTCAAGAACGCCCGGACCTCAGGGCGCTTGAGTCCGGCGGCGGTGACCGTGATCAGCAGCTGACGGGCCAGGGGGAACGTGGCATCGGTCACCGTCTGCTGGGAGGGGAAGATGCAGTTGTGGGAGGTGGGAGTGGTCGTGCCGGGGTTGGCGTCGACCTCGATCGGCCGCAGCTGCTCCTCCCACAGCTTGTAATAGGAAAAGCGGAAGATTCCGGCCGTGCCGGAGGCCTGCCGGAGCTGCGCCGCGGCGGCGCCGGTCTGCTGAGTGAACCGGATGGCGGCGGGCAGGCTGGCCTGGAGCTGGGGCAGCTGGGACTTCAAAGTGTTGAGCTGGTTCTGGGCGGAGGCAATGGTGTTGGCGGACGCGCCCGAGCGCTGATCGGTCTGCAACTGAAGCTGCGCAGCGCCGATGAACCGCCGCTTCTGCGTGATCGCCGACCGCAGGGCAGCCAGATCGTGCTGCGCCTTGGGCTGCAATGCAGCGCTTCGCTGGGTTGCCGCTTGCCCCACTACCGCGAACCGCACTCCGTCGTCGGTTGCGTACTGACGATAGTCGCTGCGAAACGCCGTCAACGTGGGCGGATCGGCCAGCAGGACGTAGCGGCTGAAGAACCCGAACGCCTCGGTGTTGGGTGTGGGCCCCGCAGTCGAGGCGGGGATGTTGAACGCGTTGTTGAACTGGTTCCAGCTGGTGATCGGCGACCCGGCGCGGAACAGCTCCTGGATCTGGCCCAGGGTCAGGCAGTCGACGCTCATGTCGGACTCGTTCTTGGTGGCCACCACGACCGCATCGGCCGCCACCTGGAATTGGATCGGTTTGACCCCGTTGCGCGCGCAGGTCTGCCAGCTGGTGGGCGGGATGGGACTCGACGAGTCCACGGCGTCGATCTGGCCAGCGCACAGCTCGTCGAACGCGGTCTGGGAGCCGTTATTGCGGAGATTGACGGTCACGCCGCGGATGCCGCCCGCCACCACGGCCTGAGTGAGCGAGCCCTGGGTGCGGCCGTCCACGTCGACCTGGCCCGCCGGGCGCCCGGGAAGCCGGGCCGGATGGGGGTTGATCTGCGCCGCCCCTTGGGCCGGAGTCGGCAGCTTCTGCTGGTTCTGGCGCGCCGCGTTGTTGATCGACACGCCGCAGCCCGCACCCAGGCCGGCCAGCGCCAAGCCAGTCAGCAGCTTGGTCAGTGCGCGCCTCATCCCCCACCCCCTCCGCCGAAGCCGAACGTGGTGGGGGTGAACTGGGGTCCGACCTGTGTCACCTTGGGGTTCGGATAGGCGATGCGCGGCGGCAGCCCCACCACCTGGAAGTCGCTCAGGTGCAGCGACTGGATCTCGTTGCCCTGGAGGAAGCGGGCCGCCACATCCTTCTGGGCGTACAGCGTGGGCACGGCCGAACGGTCGACCACGATCGCGCCGTAGCGGACCAGCGCCACCACGATCGCGTCGGCCAGGCGCCGGCTGGCCCCGCTGGGCGTCTTGCCCAGCAGCGTGTTGGCCTTCAGCCGGATCCGCGCCCCCTCCGGCAGCGAGTTGACGCTCCCGTTGCCGTCCGTGCTCGAAGCCGGGGTGACGAAGTTGCGCTGCGAGGGCCCGGGCACCGAGATGGCCAGGGCGTGGTTGATCTGTCCGCTTCGCAGGTCGGCCAGGGTGATCATGCCGGCGAACAGCGGCAGCCCCGACCCCCGCGCGCTCACGTTGTAAGGCGACTGGTAGCCCGAGCCGGCCAGGTTCCACTTCTTCACGTACTGGAATGAGATCGAGCCGTCGACCTGGCGGCGAGCCCGCCACAGGTCGTAGGCCACGTCAAGCTGGGTGTTAATCGCAGTGAACCAGCCGTCGAAGCGGGGATCGGGGTTGACCCCGGTGGGCAGCGTGAGCGAGCTCAGGCCCACCGCGTCCGGCCCGCAGAACCGCTGGCGGCAGAACACCTTGGTCGCGGCCCCGGCCTGATCGGTGACCACCGGGTCGGTCCAGCGCGTTGTGTTGATGAACACCCCGTCGGGCACGAACCGCCGCTGGGTGACCACGCCCGACTGGCCTGGGACCTCCACCGCCCCGATGCGTTGGCTGGCCAGGGTGAGCAGCTGAGCCGAGTTGGGGTCGACCGGCAGCGTATCGACGGGCTGGTTCCACGGGCTGCCCATGGCGAAGATCTGCGGCAGGGTCTCTCCGGCCACCACCGAGACGTTGGTGGGCGTGAACCGCGACGGGTCGAGCGTGCCCGTGGAGTCGGCGGTGGGCGCGGTGTTCGACCGGGTGCTGACCTGGGTGCCTCGGTTTACCCCAGAGGCGGTCTGGGCGTGCGTGGTCGTGGTGCTGGTGCTGCTGCCGCAGGCCGCGAGCGCGGTTGTGACCGTCACCGCGGCGAGCGCTCTTCGCGCGGCCGTGCCCGTGCGGGTGTGATGGCTCAGGGAGTACCCTCTTGCCTCGCCGCCGAGTGCGGATCGCCGCCCGGCTCGGAGGCCAGCGGCGGCCGTGGGGGGCGGCCCGGATCCTCCTCGGGGGCGGCGGGTAGATGGGGATCGGGCGTCTGCGCCTCCCGCGCGATCTCCTCTGCCGCCTGGCCCAGCGAGGCGATCAGGTCGTAGATCTGGCGACGGACCACCTCGGCGTGGGCGAACCGCCGCTGGACCTGCTCGGTCTGCTCGATCAGCTTGTCGGTCAGCGCCGAGATGTGCGTGATCCGCTCGGCCGCGAACTCGTCGACCAGCCGCCGCGAGTCCTGGAGGTACTCGGCGGCCTGGCTCGCCGCCTCGTGACGGATGCGGCGGGCCTCCGCCTCGGCCGCCTCGATCACCTTGTCGGCCTGCTCCCTGGAGGCCGTCTCCACCTGGCGGCGGAACTCGTTGGCCGCGCGCTCAGCCGAGGAGACGATGGCCTCGATCCGGTGGGCTACCGCGGGGGCTACTGATTCCTGGTTGGGATCACTCATGGCGTGGTGTTAGTGGACTGGCTTTGGGTGGGTGAAGCGTTCTGGACCGTCCCGGTGCTCGTGCCGCCGGTGCTCGTGCCGCCGCCCGGAGTGGGGCCGGCCACCCGGACCAGCGTGTAGCGTTGGCCGACGGTGGTGAACACGGGGGTCAGGCGGGACGACATCCGGCCTGTGCACGCCCCCGGGTACTTCTGGCGGATCAAATCACCCGAGTCCTGGCAGGCTATGAGCAGGTACTGGACTCGGCCGTACGGCGCGCTGAGCACCGAGCGCCACGCCCCGTCGCCCCGGTCCACGCGGTTGAAGAACGTCGGCGCCTTGCCGCTGAGCAGGATCACCGCGTAGGTCTGGGAGTTGTCGGTGAGGACGGCGTGGAAGCGGTCGCCAACCGTGCGATTGATGTAGTCGGCCATCTGGCGCTCGGCCTCCAGGCCCACGGTGAAGCCGCCGCGAGACGAGGCGCCGGACTGGTCGGCGCCGCTGAACAGGCCGCGGGTGAACGCCTGCTCCTGCTCCTGGAACGGGTAGGACTTCATCTCGCTCCAGGTCAGCGGCAGAGCCGCGACCAGCAGCGCGGTCATGCCGCCGAACACGAGCAATCGCAGGCTGCCCGCGGCGCGATAGATCCAGGCGGCGCCGATCACGCCGGCCAGCGTCACCGGGAGGACGGTGCGTAGCGTCATCGAGGCGATGTTCGCCGGGATCGCCGCCTCGAGTCCGAGCTGGATCACGGTCAGCCCGATCACCGAGGCCAGAGCGACGGCCATCGTGTTGCCCCCGGCTACGAACAGGAACAGCAATACCACGAAGGCGGCGATGGCCAGCGGCGAGGTGGTGGCGGTGAGCTCCACCGCATGGCTGAGGATGGCCGAGATGCTCGCCCCGCCCGTGTGCGACAGCCCGGCGGAGTTGACGGCCAGGTTGGCCGAAGTGGACAGCCACCCGAACGGCTTGCCCTGGATTAGCCAGTTGAACATCGTCCAGATGGCCAGCGCATAGATGATCGGGGCGCCATAGGCCGCGACCGTTCCCTCCACCTGAGCGGCGGCGCTGCGCCGTCTGACCAGGACCCCGGCGATCAGCAGGGCCAAGAACGCAGCCAGGATGCCCAGGTTGTAACGCGTCAGCGCGGCCACCGCGGCGGCCAGCCCGCAGCCGATCAAGAAACGGGTCTCCTCGGTCAGATACCAGGCCACGAACGAGGCGAGCATCGCGGCGAACAGGAACCCGTAGACCGCTTCGGACTCGCCGGTGGTGGTGGCCCACAGCCACAAGGGACCGATCCCGAACAGCACCATCGTGATCAGACGCAGCGGAAGCGCCAGCTCGCACCGAACCAGGATGCCGTCCAGCGAGACCATGGTCAGCGCTCCGAACAGGGCTCCGACCAGGGGCAGCGCCACCAGCGAGGTGGCCAGCGGCTTGAGCAGCGCGAACGGCAGGAACACGAGGCTCTGCAGTGGCGGGTAGACGAAGCCAATCGCAGCCAGCTTGGGCGGGCTGTCCCACCACGTCATGTAAGCCCGCGTGAGCCGGTCAACCGCGTCGAACACCACCACGTGGCTGGTGCCCACGAGATGCAGGCCGATCAGGAAGTAGGCGATGGTGAACACGGCGAACACCAGGACGGCCTCGAACCGGCTCAGTGAGGGGAACTTCCACTCGTCGCGGCGGCGCTGCTCGCTTTCCGATGGGTGCAGCAGACGGTCGTACTCGTAGTCGAGGCGACCCGGCTCAGGGCTGCGGTAGGTGGTGGCAGACATCGCTCAGACGTCCAGTCCGTGCTCGGTCTTCTCCCAGTAGAAGGGGTTCGTGAACAGCTGGATGAACCCCCTCCAGGCCGCGATCGACATCAGCCCCCAGTACAGCGGCGAAGCCAGCGCGTACTTGACCAGGCTGAAATGCCGGCGCTCCAGCGAGCCGGCCACGTTCAGGTAGACGAACACGAAGTTGCCGATAACCAACTGCACGGCCGCGATGTAGAACACGACGCTGGGGAACATCTCCCTGATCACGTGGGCCTGGGTGAACACGAACACCGTGGTCAGCAGCCAGAAGATCGGGTTGAGCAGGAAGATGAACGTGCCGCCCACGATCAGCTGGAACGACAGGAAGCTGCGGATCCCGGATGCTCGAATGAGGCGGCCCGGGTGGCGCATGTGGACCAGCCAGGTCTGGATGTAGCCCTTGATCCACCGCGAGCGCTGGTTGACCCAGTTGGACAGGCGCGAGTTGGCCTCCTCCAGGGTGGTCGAATCGACGATCGCGGTCTGGTAGCCCGACTTGTGCAGACGGATGCCCAGGTCGGCGTCCTCGGTCACATTGAACGGATCCCAGGCCCCGAGCTCGATCAGCCGGTCGGTGATGAAGTGGTTGGAGGTGCCACCCAGCGGGATCGGCACATCGCCCGCGTCGAGACCCGGCAGCAGCAGATCGAACCACATCGAGTACTCGGCGGTGAACCAGCGGGTGAGCAGGTTCTGGTTCTGGTTGAAGTAGTTGAGCTTGCACTGGATGCAGGTCACCGACGGTGCGGCCTTGGAGTAGGCCAGGACCACTCGCTTGAGCTGATCTGGATCGGGACGATCCTCGGCGTCGAAGATCACCACGTACTCGCCCTCGGCCTGGAGCAGGCCGTAGTTGCAGGCCTTGGGCTTGGTCTTGGGCTGGGAGTCGGGGATCACCACCAGCTTGAAGTAGGGCGGCAGACCCAGGGACTGGATCGCGGCGATCGTCTCCTCGTCGCCCTCCTCGCACAGCAGACGGATGTCCAGCTTGGTCTTGGGGTAGTCCAGGCCCTCCATCCCGCTGACCAGCCGGGGCACGACCGCGGCCTCCTTGTACAGGGGGACCAGGATCGTGTACACGGGCAGGGTCCGCTCATCCAGCGCCGCCACCTCTTCCGGGGTGATGTCGATCTCGTACTCGTGCCCCAGGGCGCTGTAGACGACCTTGAGCTTGTATAGCGAGACCGCGGTGTAGAACACGCTGGCCGCGGCCACCAGTCCCACCAGGGTGGGGATGGGGAACACCACGAGCAGGGCCACGATGGCGACCGAGCCCAGGATCAGCATCGAGCGCTGACTGGCGGTGACCACGCGGTTGGCGCAGTCTTCCGGGAAGCGGGTCAGCAGCTCGCCGGTGGCGGTGGCCGAGTAGGAGTCGGCGAACATGCGGCGCATGAGCTCCTCGATGTCGTTGCGCGGCGCCAGCAGCACCCGGATCTCGAGGGTGGTGTCGGCGCGCAGTCGCTCCACGGCCTCAGGCGACAGGGTGTCGTCGGAAGCCACGTACAGCTTTCCGTTCTCGGCGGCCACCGGGAACACTCCGAGGTCGCGGGAGATCGGCTCGGGGACGATCGACAGCGTCTCGGGCTCAGGCTCGAACTCCCGCAGGTCGACCACCGGGATCTCCAGCTGCTGCGCGATCACCTCGGTCATCGTCCAGTCGTCGACAATCCCGTGGTGGACCAGGACCCGCCCGATCCGGTCGCCGGACCGCTGCTGCTCGGCCAGCGCCGCCTCGACCTGGTCCGCCGAAGCGAGACCGCGGGAGACCAGCAGCTCGCCCAGCCGCAGAGGCCCGCCCACCAGCTCACCCAGCTCTGGGTCGGTACTCGCCGCTTCCTCGCGCTCCAGCTCCGGGGCGGGCTCGGCCGCCAGAGGCGTGGTCTCGTGGTCGTACGGCGCCGGTCCGGCGTCGCCCGCCCGGGGCGCGACGGCCGGTGGTGCCGGCGCCCCGGCAGCTTCCGGGCCGGGGGCGCCTGTGCCGCCGAAGGCCGCGTCGATCGCCCGCCCGAGCTGGTCGCTCGGTGCGATCACGAAGTTGACGGCTCGCCCGGTGAGCGCCGCCGCCACGTCATAGGCCATGTACTGCACCGGCTCCGAGGAGGCGATCGTGACCATGCCTTCGTGCGGGGCGATGGGCAGGATCCCGAACTGCCGGCACACGTCGGCCGACAGCAGCTCGGTGGCCAGCGGATCCACCGGGTGGTAGGTGTCTTCGATGCCCGGCGTGGGCTCGAGCGTCACGAACGGCACCCCGGCGTGCTCGGCCAGCCGGCGGTAGAACTCGATGCCCGAGGGGCTGCTGATGCTCATAGCTCGCGTCCGCTCATGCGGGCCAGCAGGTCACGGATCTCGTCCGCCGGGGAGATGACCAGGTCAAGCTCCAGGCGGGGGAACCGGGCCTGGATCGGCGTCAGGTCGCCATCCAGACTGGCGCAGGCCAGCCGCAGCCGGTTTTCCTCCAAGGCCAGCGGGACCACCTCCGCCACCCGGGCCACTGACGCCGGCACGTAGAGCATCAGGTTGGGGTCGGGCGCCAGATCGCGCAGGCCGACGTACGGCAGACCGCTCTGCATGGCCAGCGACAGCGCGTTGATTTCAGGATCACGCATCTGAATCAGTCACCTTTGGACCGCTCCTGAATGCGTATCCAGACGTAGAACACGATCAGCAGCAGGAACGGCGCCAGCACGAACGAGACGAAGAACGCGGCGAAGCCGATGAGCACGAGCGCGGCCACCAGCAGCGCCCCTAGTGTGGAATCACCCGACACTGCCACCTCCGGTCTCCCCGCGCTCCAGACGGATCACGATCTCGTCCTGGCGCGCCGATTCGACGGCAAATGCATACGGCAGCGCTCGGTTCAGCTCTCCGATCAGATCGACCGCTTCTCCGAGGACCAGCTCCAGCCTGACCTCCCCCTGGTTATACCCGCGAACATAGGCCAGCTGGGCACCACGCACCCGGGTCAGGGAGTCCTCCAGCACTTGAATCGTCTGGAGACGGCTGATCCAGGGGACGATCACGATGACCACTCCCTCGAACAGCGCGGGCCGGGCCGCGGGTTCCGGCGCCGGTGGGGCCGGGGCGGGCGGAGGGGCCAGCTCGGCGTACGCCGGGGGCAGGGGTGGAGCCGGCTGGGCATAGGCCGGCAGCGGGACCGGCGCCGCGAGCGGCATCGGCTGCGCGGTCGCGCCGCTGGCTGACCTGGCCCCGCCCTCGCTGGCCGCGGCCATCTGGTCGGCCGTGGTCGCCGGATAGCGGAGCTCCAGCTGAGTGACCTCCTCCTCGTACTGGTGAACCAGGTCACGGGCCGAGCGCAGTAGCCGTTCCCGGACCCCCAGCAGCTGCTCGATCTGAGCCTTCAACTCGTCCACCCGCTCGTGGGCGTGGGCCAGGAGCCGTGCCGCCTCGGCCTCGGCGCGCCCCACGATCTGGTGGGTGGCGCCTTCCGGGGCGGGCGGGGCGGGCGGGACGGGCGGGACGGGCACACCAGCCGGGTTTAGCCCGCCG
>DATKRM010000239.1:0-3400 GCA_035532195.1 Solirubrobacteraceae bacterium | reverse complement strand
GTACACGCCGCCGTGGCACGGGCACACGAAACGCTGCGCCGGCGCGACCCACCGGACCGGGCAGCCGAGGTGCGCGCACCGGCTGGACAGCGCGATCCAGTGGTTGTACTTGTCCTCGGTCTCGGTGTCGATCGAGGGATTGCGGGTCCGCACATAGGCCAGCGACTTCCCAGCCTCGCCGATCCCCGGCGCGATCGTGATGATTTTGGTCACGTAGTTGTCGGTGGGGAAGTCGGACGGCGGCCCGATGGCCTGCCAGTCCATCTGGGTGGTCTTGAACACCGGGGCCAGGGCAAAGCCCAGCGCCGGGAGGGTGAACGCGGCCGCGGCTACCCCGCCGGCGCCGTGGGCCACACCGGTCATGAACCGGCGGCGGGTGACTGTCTCTCCCTCGAACGCGCCGGGAATGTTCCGGTCTGCCGTGTACTTGGAGAGCTTTGGTTTATGTCGGTTGGGCACGTCTCGAGACTTCAGGGGGCTCCTGATTGAACAGGGCCGGACAGGCTATCGTCAACTACGAGGCAAGCGTCACGAGGCGCTGGGGTGCCCAGGTCCAGCGCCCGGCACGGCCTCGGGATCCCAGCCGATCCGGAGCGCCGCCTCAGCCCAGATCTGCTCCCAGCGATCCGGGTGTCCCTCGGCATGGGTCTGGGCCAGCGAGGCGATCGTCTCGGCCAGGATGCGCACCGCCTCGAGGTCTCCCAGCGCAGCCAGGCGGGCCAGGCCGAGCGCATACAGCTGATCGCCCACCAGAAGGGCCAGGTCAGGATCGTCGGTCCGCACCACTTGGGGGGCGCCGTAGTGCAGACGCGAGCCCTCGAGGATCATCTCCAAGAGCAGCTCGTACTCGCCGCGGCGATGGGCTGTGCGCGGCCCTGAGGCCGCCTTATGGGCCGGGCCCGAGGGCACCCCGGAGTCCGGGGAGCTTCTCGCCAGCTCGGCCAGGATGCCGCCCTCGGCCTTGAGCGCGGCGCTCAGGCGCTGGCTCATGGCGCAACCTCGGCAAATGCCGCCCGGGCGGCCTGAACGGTCAGCTCAACTTCCCGCTCGCCGTGGACCAGCGAGGGAAACCAGGCTTCGAACTGCGACGGCGGCGGGTATACACCTCGGTCCAGCAGGGCCCGGCACCAGGCAGCGTGGCTCTCCAGGTCGCAGGCCGCGGCGTCGGCATAACTCCGCACCGGACCGGCGCAGAAGAACGGCGTCAGCAGACCCGGCTCGGACTGCACGCACAGCGGCACCCCGGCCTCGGAGGCGGCTTCGGCCAGGCCATCGGCCAGCCGCATGGTCACCGCCTCCAGACGCTGGTAGGCCCGGCCGTCGAGCAGCTCGAGCGTGGCCAGCGCGGCGGCCACGGCCAGCGGATTGCCGGACAGCGTGCCCGCCTGGTAGACGTCGCCGGCCGGAGCGATCCTTTCCATCAGGACCTCCGGGCCGCCGTAGGCCGCGGCCGGTAGCCCGCCTCCCACCACCTTGCCCAGGACCGTCAGGTCAGGCATTACCCCGGAGGCGTCCTGGGCACCGCCGGAAGCGACCCGAAAGCCGGTTATCACCTCGTCGAAGATCAAGAGCGCCCCGGTGCGATCGGCCTGCGCCCGCAGCAGCTCCAGAAACCCGGCCTGCGGCGGGACCACACCCATGTTGGCGGGCACCGGCTCGGCCAGGATGGCCGCCAGCTTGTGCCGCTGGCTGGCCTCGATCAGCGCGTCCGGATCGTTCCAGGGGACGACCACCGTGAGCTCGGCCGCGCTGCGTGGCACGCCTGGGCTGGCTGGTAGGCCCTGGGTGGCCAGTCCTGATCCGGCCTCGGCCAGCAGGCCATCCACGTGCCCGTGGTACGCCCCGGCGAACTTGAGCACGGGGTCGCGCTCGGTGACCGCGCGAGCCAGTCGTAGCGCGCTCATGGTGGCTTCGGTGCCCGATGACGTCATGCGCACCATCTCGACCGACGGGACCCGCTCCGCGATCTCGGCCGCCAGGACCACCTCACGCTTAGTGGGGGCGCCAAACGTCGTCCCGTCGGTGGCAGTGGAAGCCACCGCGTCCACCACGGCCGGATGCGCGTGACCGGCGATCAGCGGGCCCCACGAGCACACCCAGTCCACATATTCGTTGCCGTCGACGTCGAATATCCGCGAGCCGCGGCCGCTGGCGATAAAGATGGGGTCGCGGCCGATCGAGCGCATGGCTCGAACCGGAGAGTTGACCCCGCCGGGCATCAGCTCGAGCGCCCGGTGGTAGAGCTCGCTGGAACGCTGCGTGCTGACGGTGGGGGCGGTCAAACCCCGGCGTGCTCGCGTTCCCAGTCCCGGAAGTCCTGGGTGAAGTAGAGCAGGCGGATCTTCTTGAACTCGGTGGAGGAGTACAGGGTGGCGCGCTCCTGGATTCCGGTTTGCTCGGAGATCGAGTCGAGGATGGCGTCGCACTCCTCCTTGGACCGGCCGTGAGCCATGGTGAAGATCGAATAAGGCCAGTCGGCGTAGGTGGGCCGTTGGTAACAGTGCGAGATCCCCCGGAACGCCGCCATCCGCGGCCCGAGCTCCATCACCCGGGGCTCTGGGACCTTCCACACGCCCATTCCGTTGGCGCTGAAACCGGCTCGGCGGTGATACAGGATCGCCGCCACGCGGCGCAGCAACCGGCGCTCCTGCATCCGCTCCAGGCGCCCGATCAGCTGCTCTTGGCTCATGCCCAGCTGCGCCGCGGCCGGCGCATATGGCTCCTCGGTCACCGGCATGTTGCCCTGGGTGGACCGGATCACCGCGATGTCCAGCTCGTCGTAGGGCTGTCGCTCGGTTTCGGTCGGCGGGGCGGCCTCAACCGCCTGCGCCAGTGTCTGAGTGTCCCCCTCCATCTCCAGATCCATACGGATCTTGAACAGCTTTAGGGTGGGCAGCTGGCGAATCGAATCCGCTCCGGCCAGCCGGGCCAGAACCTCGAGTGTGCCGTCCACCCCGAGCGGCGAGTCGGGCTCGGTGGCGATGGTGAACCAGATGTTGAACTCGTGGTTGCGCAGGTAGTTGTGCGACACGCCGGGGTGCTCGTTGATCACGTTGGCCGCCCGCCAGGGATTCTCCGGGTCGACCTTGGCCGCCACCAGCATCGACGAGTACCCCAGAGCGCGTGTGTCGTAGATGGGCGTGACCTGACGGATGATGCGCTCGTCGATCAGCTCCTGCACGCGGGCCATGACCGCGGCCTCGCCGATTCCCGCCTCGGCGGCCACGTGCTGGTAGGGCCGGCGCGCGATGGGAAACGAGCCCTGCATCAGGTTGAGCAGCCGCTTGTCCAGGTCGCTGAGGGGAATCGCCGCGCCCTGCTTGCGCTCTCGTAGCTTCGGACCGTGACGCTGCGATCCGCGGGCCGGTTCTACTCCAGCCATCGCGCGGCGTCCTTGGCG
>DATKRM010000238.1:0-2718 GCA_035532195.1 Solirubrobacteraceae bacterium | reverse complement strand
GATTCCAGAGTGCGTTCATCGGCGGCTCGGTGATCGCGGTGCTGGGCTTTGTCGCCGCGCTGATCCTGATCCGCTCGCGGGATAGCCGGGCCCACGTCGAGATGGCCAAGTCCCAGACGGCGCTGGCCCAGGCGTAACGGCCTGCGAACATTCTCGGCGTGGAGGCCGAGATTCCCGAGCAGCCGGCGTTTCTGTTCGATCTCGACGGGACTCTCATCGACAGCGTCTACCAGCACGTGATCGCGTGGCGCGACGCCCTGGAGCGCGTAGGCATCAACCTGCCGGTGTGGAAGATCCATCGCCGGATCGGGATGAGCGGGGGACTGTTCGTCAACGCGCTGGCGCGCGAGCTGGATACCCAGCTGGATCCCGAGGTGATCGCGGCCTTACCCGGCCTGCACGCCGACGCGTTTGTGGCCCGCTTCGACAGCGTGCGTCCCCTGCCCGGCGCGGTCGAGCTGCTGGCTACGCTCACCGCCCATCACACCCGGTGGGCGATCGCCACCAGCGGACCCGAGCGCTACGCCCGGCTTTCGATCGACCGGCTGGGGTTGCCGCGCGACACGCCATTGATCACCCGAGATCAGGTTCGCTACGCCAAGCCCGACCCGGATCTGTTCTTGACTGCGGCGGCGCAGATCGAGGCCGACATCGAGAACAGCATTGTCGTGGGTGACAGCGTGTGGGATCTCCTGGCCGCACGGCGGGCGCGCGCCCTGGGGATCGGCTTGCTGTCCGGTGGCTACGGACGTGAGGAGCTGATCTACTCGGGCGCCTATCGGGTCTACGACGATCCGCGGGACCTGCTGAACCACTTGGACGAGGTCGGGGTGCGCCGCCCGTTGTGAGCCCGCCCGCCCAGCTCGCGCAGCCAGAGCTCACGGGCCTCACGCGCCGCGGGATCACCCATCGAGCCCCCTGACATCACCCGCGGGTCATCCAGGTTGAGCTTGCCCTGGCGCCTGAGCCGCGCCGCCAGGAAAGGCATGTAGAACCGCGCAGCGGCGGGAAAGCTGTAGAGCAGGCGAAAGGTGCCGGGGTAGACCAGTCTCGGCCGCCCGCGCTCGATCGCCCGGGTGATCCGCTCGGCCAGCTGCTGCGGTTCACCCAGGCGCGCCGCTGCCAGCGCTTCTGCGGCTCCCGGGATGAGCCGCGACTCGCCCTGCACCGCGGTGTTCGTAGGGCCGACCACCGCCTCCATCACGTGGACCCCGGAGCCGGTGAGCTCGAGGCGCAGGGTCTCGGTGGCCAGGGCGAGGGCCTCTTCGACGCGGCGTAGAAGTGCGGCTGCGCGAAGGAGGGCTGGATGCGCTGTTGATGATCGGTATCGCCCGGGAGCTCGGGCTGGCCCAGAACGCGATCTACTGGTACTTCCCCTCGCGGGCCCACCTGTTTGTGGCGGCGATGCGGCGGATGCTCGAGCGGATCGCGGCCCGAAAGCCACGCGGCGAGGTGGAGGTCTCGGACCGCGTCCTGTGGTGGACCGATCAGTTCGAACCGCTCTACGCCCTGTACGCAACCATGCGCGACCAGGCCCGTGACTCGCCGATCGTGGCCGAGTTCGTCGCGCAGCTCGACGACGTACTCACTCGGATGCTCACCAACGCCTTCCACGGCCGCATGCCCGACGCTGAGGTCCCGCCGGCGGTGGACAGCTTTCGTGCGACCGTCATGGGAGCGTACGCCCAAGCTCTGTCCCGCCGGCGCCGGCGCCAGCTCCTGACGTTCACCCTGACCAGGCTGGTTCGGTGAGTGAAAGGCCTGACGGCGCGTCCGCGTTGTTGAGGCATGAGGGTGCGTTGGCCCAGCGCAGCGGTCCGGGTCGTCGGGATGGGCCTGGCCGGGCTCATGTGTTGGCCTGCGGCGGGTTCCGCGCGCGCCGCAGCTTGGACGCCCGAACGCCCCGCCTACGGCATCAGCGAGGAGCACAACATTCCTGTGACCATGCCGGACGGCACCGTGCTGCGGACCAACGTGTACCGGCCAGCCGACCCGAATACCGGGCGGCCGGCGCCGGGCGGGTTCCCGGTCGTAATGGTGGAAGCGCCCTACGGCAAGGACACCGTGGGCGCGGCCAGCGGGATGCAGGGCGGCGCTGAGGCATCCAGCGAAACCGCTGAGGTCCCATACCTGATCCAGCGGGGCTATATCGATGTGGTGGCCGAAGTCCGCGGTACCGGCGATTCGGGCGGGACGTTCAACCTGCTCGACCCGCAGCAGGGCGCCGACGGCGCGGCGCTGGTCCGCTGGGCCGCGCGCCTGCCGGGCTCGAACGGACGGGTCGGCCTATACGGCCCCTCGTACATGGGGATCGACCAATTCATGACCGCGGCCCACCTGGGCAAGCACTCCCCGCTCAAGGCGCTGTTCCCGATCGTGGCCGGCAACGACACCTATCGCGACATCGCCTTCGACGGCGGGCTGCTCGATGCCGAGTTCGACACGGTGGCGGTGTCGACGATCTTCGGACCTCTGGAGGAGGCCAATCCGGTGGCCGAGTCGACAGGACCCAGCGATCTGCTGAACGTCGAGCAGCAGCATGCCCCGGGTTTGGTCAGCTACAACGCCAGCCAGCTGGTCAATATCGGTCTCGGGGGCGATGAGGCCTATGACGGCAGTTACTGGCAGGTCCGGGCCCCTCGCAACATGCTCGCCCGGGTCGTCGCCGACGGCATCCCAGCCTATATGGTGGGCGGCTGGTCGGACCTCTATCAGCGG
>DATKRM010000237.1:0-6532 GCA_035532195.1 Solirubrobacteraceae bacterium | reverse complement strand
GGCACCTCATACCGGTATTACCTGGTGTGGATCACCGACATCGGCGGCCACGAGCAGCTGTCGCTGGATGAGGTGACGCTGTACCGGTAAGGCATGCCACCCCAGGCCGCCCCGTGGGAGAAAAGACCGTCTGTCTGTGTCAAATCGCCCACGCGGCTTTCGCCCGGCGACGCGCCCCTTTAGTACGTGTGGCGCCGCTCCGCCTCGTAGCGCTCGAGCGCCAGACTGACCAGGCGGTCCAGGAGCTCGGGATAGGGGATGCCGCTGGCCTCGAACAGGGCCGGGAACACGCTCGTGCTGGTGAAGCCGGGCATCGTGTTGAGCTCGTTGACCAGGACCTGTTCGCCCACCACGAAGAAGTCGACCCGGGCCAGGCCCGAGCAACCGGTCTGGCGGTAGACCTGAGTCGCGAGCTCCCGGATTCGGTCGCGCACGGCGGGTGGCACCTGTGCGGGCACCACGAGCTCCATCCCGCCCGCCGTGTACTTGGCCTGGTAGTCGTACCAGTTCCCGCTGACCCTGATCTCACCGGGTTCCGAGGCGATCGGCTCGGAGTTGCCGATCACCGAGCACTCGGCCTCCATCCCCACGGCAGCCGCCTCGGCGATGAGGAGCGGATCGTGGCCAAACGCCGCCTCAAGCGCCGGCGGTAGCTCGTCCAGCCCGGCCACTCGCTGGATCCCCACCGAGGAGCCCAGCCGGGCCGGCTTGACGAACATCGGCAGCCCCAGCTCCGCCACCCGGGCGGTCGCCTGCCCCGGGTCAGACTCGAACTCCTCCACCCGTAGAGCCCGGTAGTCCACCTGGGGCAGTCCCGCCTCGGCCATGAAGCGCTTGAAGATCACCTTGTCCAAGCACAGCGCGGAGGTCAGCACCCCGGCGCCCACGTAGGGCACGTCCAGGCACTCGAGCAGGCCCTGCACCGTCCCGTCCTCGCCGAACGGGCCGTGCAGCGCCGGAAACACCACGTCGGCGCCGGCCAGCCCGGCGCCGGGGGTCAGGCTCAGCCGCTCCCCGGCCTGGTGCCACATCCCGTCGCGGCCGATCTCGATCTCGATCGGGGTATGACCGGCCCGAGCCAGACCATCCCGAATCGAGGCCGCCGAGGCCAGCGAGATGTCGTGCTCGGAGGAGCGGCCGCCGCCCAGGACCGCCACGCGACGCGGGGTCAATGTCCAGTGGTTGGTGTTGTGGTCGTGCCGGTGGTGGTGGTCGGCGAGTTGAACTGGCCGACGGTGATTGTGACCGAGCTGCCGGGATTGGCCGACGTCCCCGCGCTGGGACTCTGGCTGAGAACGACGCCGTCCTGCTTCTTGTTGGTCACGGTTTGCGTCTGCGTGCTGACCGCGAAGCCTGCCTTCTGCAACGCGCTGGTGGCCGCGTTCCTGTTCTGGCCCACCACGTTGGGGATGGTCGACGCCTGAGCAATCACCAAATTCACCGTGGTCGATGTCGGGTCGGCCGTGGTGCCCCCGGCCGGCGTCTGGCTGAGCACGGTGCCGGGAGTCTGGCTCGACGACTGAGTCGAAGTGGTAACGCTGGTGAACCCGGCGTTGGCCAGCGCGCTCTTGGCGCTGCTCTCGGTCTGTCCGACGACGCTCGGAACCGCGACTTTCCCGTTGGACACGGTCAACGTCACAGTCGAGCCGGTCTGAACGGACTGACCGACGTTCGGAGTCTGGCTGAGCACCTGGTTGGCCGGTTGGCTGCTGGCCTGAGACACGACTCGGTTCTTGAGTCCCAGCTTGCTGAGGTCCTGCTGGGCCTGGGGTAACGACTCCCCAACCACATTGGGCACGCTCACAGGCCCGGGCTTCGGAGGACCTGAGGACACGGTCAGCTGGACGGTCGAGCCCTTATCGGCGTTGGTGCCGCCGTTGGGGCTTTGGGCGAATACGAAGCCGGCCGGCCGGGTGCTGGCCTCGTTCACCCGGCTGACACTGAACCCTGCGTTCTGCAGGACTGTTCGAGCGGTATCGAACTGCTCGCCCACCACTGGCGGGACGGTCTTCTGGGCCGGCTTGACCAGGAAGTAGATCGCAGTGCCCACACCCGCGGCCGCCAGCAGCGCGATCACCACCAGCCACAGCCGCCGGTTCTTCCACCACGGCCGGCGCGCGTCCTCGGGCGGCGGCGCCCCGGCTCCGTCCCCCTCGACCGGCAGGACCGCCGCGAGCGCCGGGTCTGCCTCCGCAGGCACAGCGCCAAAGGCCGCCGTCCGCTGGCCCTCGTTGCCGGCCAGGATGTTTGCCTTGGCGTTCTCCAGGGCGGTGATCAGCTCGTCGGCGGTCTTGGGCCGGTCCGCGGCGTTTTTGTTGAGCGTCCACATGACCACGTGCTCCAGGTTGGGCGGAATCCGCGGGTTGATCAGGGTCGGCGCGTTGGGCGCCTCGGAGACGTGCTTGAGCGCGATCGTCACCGCCGAGTCGGCGTCGAACGGCACGCGGCCGGTGAGGAGCTCGTAGAGCACCACGCCGACCGAGTAGAGGTCGGAGGAGGCGCTGACCGCGTGGCCCTGAGCCTGCTCGGGCGAGAGGTACTGGGCCGTGCCCATGATCGAGCCGGTCTCGGTCATGTCCGAAGCGCCGGCGCGGGCGATACCGAAGTCGGTCACCTTGACGTGGCCTGAGTCGTCGATGATCGCGTTGTGGGGCTTCAGGTCACGGTGGATGACGCCATGGCGGTGAGCAAACCGCGCGGCCTTGAGAATCTGAATCGTGATGTCGATGGCCCGTACCGGGTCGATCGGCGCCTCCTGGCGGATGAGCTGCTTGAGCGATCGCCCGGGGACGTACTCCATGGCGATGTAGTAGGTGCCATCGAAAGAACCCCGGTCGTAGACGCTGACGATGTTGGGGTGCTGAAGGCCGGCGGCCGCCTGGGCCTCGCGCCGGAAGCGCTCGACGAACCCGGGATCTTCGGCGAACCGGCGATGCAGCAGTTTGATCGCCACCTTGCGACCGAGCTGCTCATCCTCGCCCAGGAACACGTCGGCCATGCCGCCGCTGCCCAGGCGCGACTGCAACCGGTAGCGGCCGTCGATCAACGTGCCCGCGGTCAGCTCCGCCATGTCCCTAGTGGCCCTCCGAGAGCAGGGTCTGGATCACCTGGCTGGCCATGGGGGCGGCCACGGTACCGCCAAATCCACCCTGAGTCTTGTCGACCGTGACGGCCACGGCCACCGTGGGATGGTCGACCGGGGCGAAGCCGATGAACCACGGCTCGGTCAGTCCTGACCCCTGGGTCCCGATCTCGGCCGTTCCGGTCTTGCCAGCCACGCTGACGCCACCGATCTGGGCGGCGGTTCCCGTCCCCTCCTCGACAACCTTGGTCATCATCTGAGTCAGTGCCTGGGCGGTCGATGGCTTCATCACCTGGTTGTAGACATTAGGGTTGATCGTCTTCACGGTTACGCCGTCAGAATTGACCACCCGGGCCGTGAGGTGGGGGACCATGAGCTTGCCGCCGTTGGCCACCGCCGCCACCACCATGGCCATCTGCAGCGGGGTCACGCGGAGCCCGCCCTGGCCGATCCCGATGCGTCCGATGTCCTCGCGCCCGCTACCCGGCGGATACGGCTTGATGCTGCCGGGCGGAAACGGGGCACTGGCGCTGAGCTCGACGGGAGGCAGGTCCACGGGTGGCTTGGCGTAGAAGCCGAACCGCTGCATGTAGTTGGTCATGGTGGGAATGCCGAGCTGAACCGCCACCTGGGCCCAGACCGTGTTCACCGAATAGGTCAATGCCGTGGTCAGGTCGACGGGCCCGAAGCTCTGGTTGTTGTCGTTGGACAGTGGCACGCCGGAGATGGTCACCGGTGAGTTCCCGTTTACCGTTGAGTTGGGACTGAACTGACCGCTATCCAGCGCCGCCGCCGCCGTCACGACCTTGAACGTCGACCCCGGCGGGTAGCCGGCCTGGGTCGCCCGGTTGAACGTGGTCAGGTTTGGGTCCGTGGAGCCAAACGGGGGGTTGTTGTCGTCGTAGGTGGGGTTGGAGTACATGGCCTTGATCGCACCGGTTCGCGGGTCCAGGGCCACGATCGAGCCGGCCTGTCCGTTCAGCTGCTGCACCGCCACCTGCTGGGCCTTGGGGTCCAGTGTGGTGTAGACGTCGTCTCCCACCCCGTTGGAGCTGAGCTGCCCGAACACCGAGCTCAGCCCGGTCTGGAGCCCCCTCAGGTCGGCGCCGTCTGAGCGCTCCAGCCCGGCGGCCTGGCCCTGGGACGCCCGCAGATACCCGACCGGCTGCGCGAACAGCTGCTTGGTCGGGTAGTAACGGCTCCAGGTGCCGCCGGCTGCGGGAACCGACTGGGCCAGGACCGTGGTGCCATCGGCGGCCACGATCCGGCCCCGCTTGATCCGCAGGTCCGCGATCAGCGTCAGGCGGTTCAGCGAATTGGAGTTCAGGCTCGAGGCCTCGAGCACCGTCCAGCGGGTGGTCCACACAATCAGCAGCGTGAACAGGACCACGATCACGACGAACACCCTGACGATCTGTGCGTTCATGGCCCGGTCGGTCTCCGGGCGCGGTCGGAGATGAGCAGCAGCAGCGCCAGCAGGACGCAGTTGGCCACGATCGAGGAACCGCCGTACGAGATGAACGGGAGCGTGACCCCGGTGAGTGGAATCACCCGGGTCACTCCACCCACGATCACAAACACCTGAATGGCAAACATGGCGGCGAGGCCGGTGGCCAGCAGAGTGGAGAAGGAATCCCGGGCGATGGTGGCGATCTTGAAACCGCGGGCGATGAACAGCAGGTAGACCACCAGCACCGCCACGGCCCCGAACAGACCCAACTCATCGGTGATCACCGCGTAGATCATGTCCGTCTGCGGGAAGGGGATGAGCGCCCCGCCGCCGGGCAGCGTGAGGATCGACTGCCCGAAGCCCTGCCCGAACAACCCCCCCGCGGCCTGGGCGAACACGCCGTTGGCCACCTGATAGCTGCCAAGTGTGGCGTTGTAGAGACGGGGGTCGAACGGGTGCAGCCAGTCCTCGACGCGGGCGTGCACGTGCGGGATGTGCGTGCCCAGGTACCAGGCGCCCAGCACGAACGCCAGCAGCCCGATGACCACGAACGACAGCCGGCCGGTGGCCACATACAGAATGGCCAGGAGGCCGCCGTAGAACAGCAGTGAGGTCCCGATGTCTGAGAGCAGCACCATGATGCCCATGGCCAGACCCCAGATCACCACGATCGGGCCGAAATGCTTGATCGGCGGCAGCGTCACGCCGAGGATTCGCCGACCGCCCATCACCAGCACCTGCCGGGTGTCCCGCAGGTAGCTGGCCAGGAAGATGACGAGCCCGATCTTCGCGAACTCGGGGGGCTGGAACACGAACAACCCCGGAATGCGCACGCCGAGATACGCCCCATTGGCCGCGTATCCGATGCCCGGCAGCCGAGGCAGGACCAGCAGCCCGAGCGAGACGGCCACGATCGTGTAGCGGTAGCGCTCCAGCTTGCGGTAGTCCCGGAACAAGATGATGGTGAGCGCCATCAGCACCAGCCCCAGTACGAACCACTGAGCCTGCTGCCGGGCCAGCGTGGGATCGATCCGGTAGATCATCACCACCCCGAAGCAGGCCAGCACGGCCAGCAGGGGAAACAGGAACGGATCCGCGTTGGGCATGGTGATGCGCAGGAAGATGTGGCCAGCCAGACACAGCCCCAGGAAGATCGCGCCATAGGTCAGCGAGACGTTGGAGATGACGTTCGATCGCTGGATGAACACCCCGGCGAACCCCGCGGTGACCAGCAGCGAGGCCGGGATCAGAAGGAACAGCTCGCGATTTCTCGCCCTCACTTCGACACCTTCCCCAGCTCCAGGGATCGGACCAGGCTCATCGCATCCGGCTGGGAGCGGAGGTGGTGGTCGAAGAAGGACTTGCGTCGATCCGCGGGGACCAACGAGGCGGGTACGCCGGATTCGTAAAACGATCCGTAGAGCTGGATGCCCAGCGGCAGGTCGTAGGGGAAGCCCCGGTAGATCGTGACGATGCCCTGCGAGTTGGTGCCGATGAAGAACAGCTGCTGGCTGGCCAGATAGCCGCCGCTCAGGATCAGCCCCAGCACGATGACCACGCTGAGCGCGATGGCCACCGGCTTGGTCCGGAGCCGCCGTCGCACGCGCCCGGGCCGGCGGGCCGCCACCTCGGGCCGCAGAGGAGTGCGGGGCGGCGGCGTGGCCACGGCAACCGGCGCGGCCGTCGCCGCACCGTCGGGAGCGCGCTCGGCCGGCGCCGGCGTTCGGACCGAAGGCGGAGCGATGATCGTGGCCTCCTCGGGCCGGAGCTCCTGGTCCACCGCCTCCAAGCGGCAGGCCACCACGGTGATGTTGTCCCGGCCGCCAGCCGCATTGGCCTCGTCGATTAACTGCTTGCCCGCCTGCTCGAGCGTCGGCGCCGAGGCCAGGACCTTGGCAATCCGCTCCTCGGAGACCATCGCGGTGAGTCCGTCGCTGCACAGCAGCAGCACGTCACCCGGGCGCACCTCGTAGGTCACAGTGTCCACGTCGACGTCCGGC
>DATKRM010000236.1:0-8468 GCA_035532195.1 Solirubrobacteraceae bacterium | reverse complement strand
GACGGCGGCGAGTCTAGGTGCGCGGTCGTGCGGGCATTGGGGCCGTCGGCCCTGGCACCGTGGGACCTGGCGGCTCCGATGCTGAGTGCCCGGCCGACCGCGGGCGAGCTGCTGACCGCGGCGCTGGTGCGTTCCGCGGCCAGCCTGGTCGATCACATCGCCGCCGTCGTCCTGGATGAGGACATCGAGGGCGTTCACCAGGCCCGAGTCGGGATCAGGCGGCTGCGCTCCGACCTCAGAACCGCCCGTTCGCTCCTGGACCCCAAGGCGATCGTCCCGCTGCGGCGGGAGCTCCATTGGCTGATGGACGAGCTGGGAGAGGTGCGTGATCTGGATGTACTGCTGGTCCGCCGCCGCGGCGACGCGGAAGCGCTTCATGGTCCGGACCGGGTGGGGGCCGACGCGGTGCTGGCCCAGGCCTCGGAGGAGCGCGGCCAGGCCTACGAGCGCCTGCGGGCTGACCTGCGCACGGCGCGGTTTGCCGAGCTGTTCGAGCGCACCGCACGGATCGCGGCGAATCCCCCATTCACCTCACGCGCGGCGCGCAGGCCCGCCGAGGAGGTGCTGCCAAAACTGGTGCGCGGGCAGCCATCGGTCAGAGGGCCAAGCTTGCGGCTCGGCGGCTGGCCGACGTCCAGGACGTGCTGGGAGAGCACAACGATGCCTGCGTCGCCGAGTACCGGCTGCGCCGGATCGGGGAGCGGACCGGTCCGCAGGGGGCCTGGGCGGCCGGCCTGCTGGGTGGCCTGGCGCTGTCGCGCGCGGCCGAGTTCCGGAAACGGTTTCCGGCCGTGTCGACCGAGGCCACCCTGGGCAAGCGCTGGCGCTGGACCGACTGAGGCTCAGGCGGCCAGCAGCCGCTTGCCCTGCGACGGCGTGACCACGGTGCCGTTCCCGGCGACCCGGACGACGACGGGGGTCCAGTTACCTCCCGGCTTGCGCCGGATCAAGGCGGCCAGTCGGGGACCGTCGCCGCCCACGTCGATCAGCCAGCGGGGTCCGGGCAACAAGCGCGGGCGGGGCTGGGGCATGTGGCCGCAGATCTGGGCCCACGGCGTCCGGCCGTCCGGGGGCCATTCCGAGCCCCCGGCCCAGAACACGCCGCCGTAGGGCGCGACGCCGCCTCGCGCCGGGCCGACCCAGTCGAACAGCGGGTCACCCACACCCGCCGGGGAGCGCCGATGCCAACGGTCGTTGATCTCCGCCACCGCCTCCTCGGCCTCGCCGGGGAGTCCGTGCGTGAGCTCAGGATGGACACCCGCGTGCGTGACCACCCAGCCGCCGAGCTCCGCCGCGGCCTGCGGCCAGCCCCGGGCGGCCAGCGTGGCCAGCGCCGCACCATGCGCCGATCGGCGGTCGGCCAGCAGGCTGGCCTCGTGGTTGCCGGCCAGCACGACGTCGAGCACCGCCACCGCCAGGCGGGCCGTGCGCAGATTGGCCGCCGGGGCGGCGTGGCGATCCAGTAGATCGCCGACCTGGACGATCCAGAAGCCCTCCCGCCGACGATCGCGGGAGTCCAGAACGCCCAGCGTCCCGAGTAGTGCACGCAGCACATCCGCTCGCGCGTGCACGTCACCGATGACAATCTCAACCACGCTCATCCAGGTTGACGGCCACCGCTACTTAGGGTGTAAAGATCCTGCATGCGACGGTGAGCGTGTGATACCAAGCCGACCGGCGCCATCGGACCGCCGGGGGGAGATTTCCTCGCAGTTTGCGGAGTCGGCGGCTCGGTGGGGCCACCACCCCGGAGTTGAGGTTTCGGCCTTGCCCGGTACTCTAACCAGTCACAGGCGATGACTGGTGAGGAGCCGGCTGTCATGGTTGCGGGCCTGGCTGACGGGGTGCTGGCGCGCGAGCGCGCCCTGCCCCAGCCCGGGGGGCGGGATCCTGCGCCGGGTGAGCTGGCCCTCCTTCAGTCGTTCCTCAATACCCATTTCGACCTGGTGGATGAGTGGGGCGCGGACCGCCTCTCCACGCCAGAGGGGCTGGCGAGGTGGTTGGGTGACCGCAGCCTTCTGACCCAGGACAGCCGGCTCGGCGGCGCCGAGCTGGAGCGCGCGCTCGGGTTGCGCGAAGGGCTGCGGGAACTCGCGCGGGCAAACCGCGATCGCAGCTTCCGGCCTGACTCGGCGCTGGTGTCACGGATCAACCAGGTGGCGGGCCGGGCGCCCGTCGCGCTGGTCACGTCCGCGCAAGGGGTGATCCTGACACCGCGGGCCGAAACCGATCTCGATGCCGGGCTGGGGGTGCTGCTGGCCATCGCCGGCCAGGCCATGATCGACGGCGGCTGGGGGCGGCTCAAGGCCTGTCCGGGCGATCACTGCGGCTGGGTGTTCTACGACCACTCGCGCAACAACTCCGGGCGGTGGTGCTCGATGGCGGTGTGCGGCGGGCGGACGAAGGCCCGAGCGCACTACCGCCGGCGTCGTGGGCGGGGACCTGAATGACGCGGCTGCTGGCTCCACTGATTCTGGTGTGGGCTCGCGCGCGGCGACGGCCGGGCCACTGGCTGTGGGCGGTCCTGGGTTTGGTGCTCGCGGTCGGGTTCGCGGGGGCAGTCACCGCCGAGGCGGCCATATCGGGCGATCAGGCGGCGCGGTCGGTGCTCCGCGGACTATCCCCGCTGGAGCGAACCGTGCGCGTGACCTGGCCGGGGCCGGTTGGGCCGGCCATCTCGGCGCGGGCGCGGGCCATTCTGGACCAACTCGGGCTGCGATCTCAGACCGAGGTCATCCAGTTCGCCCCGGTCCGCCTGAGCGGAGTCGTGGTTCGTCCCGCGGCGATCGCCCCGCTCGACCGATGGCTCCCGCACCGCCCGGCGAATGGTCTCGGACCGTGCCGGGCCGGGCGCTGCTCGGTGCTGCTCGCCGGCGGCGGCGACGTGCCTGCGCGACTAAGCGCCGCCGGGGTCAGCTTCACGGTGGTCGGCGCCCAGCCGCTGCGTGCCGACGTGCCGCTGACCTACGCTCCGGCCAACCAGAGCCAGACCCCGGTCGTCCTGACGGGTGATCCCGCCGGCCTGGAGGGCGTCGGTGGGCTGAGCGGGGTGTATCGGACCGGCAGCCGGATGGCGGAGCTGGACACCGGGACGCTGCACAGTTGGGACGTGGTCCGGCTCGAGCGCCGGCTGGCCGCTGCCCAGGCCGGATTCCTGGCCGGCGGGGCGCAGCTTGCGATGAGCGCCCCGCTCGATGGGCTCGCGGCCGCGCACGCGCAGGCTGCCGCCGCGAGCCGGTCGCTGCTGCTGGCCGGCGGCGGCGCGGTTGCGGCGATAGCGCTATTCGTGGTGCTGTCCGCGGCTGGACTGCGCGGGGAGCAGCTGGCTGATCTCGAGCGCTTGCGGGCGAGCGGGGCCAACGCGCTCCAGCTGGGGGTGTTCGTGGCCGGCCAGGCGCTGGCGGTGTGCGCAATGGCGCTGGCCGCCGGGTTCGCGGTCGCGGTGGCGGTGGCGGCCGTCCTGGCCAGCGCCGCGGGAGAACCGGTGGGCCCGGTGCTGAGGTACAGCGTGCTCAGCCCGGCCGCGGGAATCGTCCTGGCTGCCGGGTGGGTGGTGGCCAGCGGCGTGATTGTGCTGTCTACGCAGCTCCGCAGCGCACGCTGGCTGGGCGCGACCGCGGTAACCGCCGCCGCAGCGCTCGGCACGGGGCTGGCGGTCGGCGGCCGGGCGACCGGCGCGTGGGCCGCCTTGCTGGCGCCCCTGTGCTGTCTGGCCGCGGGCGGGTTGATCTTCGGGATCGCCGCGGGGTTGCTCCCGCCGGCCGAGCGGCTGGCCCGTCGCGGGCCGCTCAGCGGCCGGCTGGCGCTCGTCGGGCTGGCGCGGGCACCGGGGCTCCCAGCGTTGGCCACCGCCTTCGTGGCCGTGAGTGTGGCTCTGGGCGGGTTTGCGCTGGCCTACCGCGCGACTCTGGATCGGGGAGCCAGTGACCAGGCGGCGGACCGCGTCCCGCTCGACGCGATCGTTTCTCCCGGGCCGAGCTTCACCACCCCCACCCAGCTGGCCCCCGTGGCTAGCTGGCGGGTCATCAGCCACGGCAACGTGTTCGGCGTGCGGCGAACCGAGGCCAGCTACCAGGGCGGCTCGAGCACCACCACGACCGTTCCGGCGCTCGGCGTGCCCGCCCGGGCGCTCCCACTCGTGCACGGGTGGCGCACCAGCGACGGTTCCGCGCCGCTGGCCAACCTGGCCCAGCGCCTGCGCCCACCCGGTCCGGCTCGCACCCCGGGCTTCTCGCTCCCCGCGAGCGCGGATCAAATCGCCCTCACCACCTACTCGCCGGATCTGGCCGTCGGCGTCACCGCCGACCTGCGAGACCCGGCCGGCAATGTCCACCAGCTCACGCTTGGGACAGCCGGGGCGACGCGACAGGTGCTCAGGGCTCGGGTGCCACCGGGGCGGTGGGAGATCGAGGCGCTGGAGCTGGCCGAGGGCACCGGATTGGCGGTGACCAACGCCCATCAGAACGGGGAGAGCCCCACCCCGACCACTCAGTTCGCCGCTCGGCTTCAGCTGGGACCGCTCCGGATAGCGCGCCGCGGACAGCCGGCGGCAGCACTTCCCCTGGAGGCCTGGGTGCCGGCCGGTGCCGCGACCGCCGCCCGCCCGTCGGGGCCCGGGACGACCGTCCGGTTTCAGACCAACGGGATGCTCGGGGTCCTCCGCCCGAGTCAGCCGAACGACCGCGCGCCGGTGGCGGTGCTGGCCGATCGGACCACGGCAGCGGCTGCCGGCTCGGGAGGTGCCCTGGAGCTGGTGGTCGATGGCCAGCCGATCCACGCGCGCGTGGTGGGAATGCTGCGACGGTTCCCCACCCTGTCCGGGGCGAGTGGCTTTGTCGTCGCCGACGAGTCGGTTCTCGCCTCGGCGCTGGATGCGCAGCTTCCCGGACAGGGACGACCGGATGAGCTGTGGATCCGTGCGCCGCGAGCCGCCGCGCTGCGCGCCGCACTCCGCGCGGCTCCGCTGGCGCAGCTGCGCTCCGCGTTCCGTTCCGACCTCGAGCAGACAATCCGGGCTGCGCCGGCGGCCCGCGCCGTGGCGCGCGCGCTGGCCGCGGCGGCGGCGGTCTGCGGCCTGCTGTCCCTGATCGGCCTGGTGCTGGTCGCGCAGGGTCCGTTTCGCGACCGGCGGGCGGGAGATGACCTGCGAGAGCAAGGGCTGGGAGCGGCGGGACTGCGCGCCGAGCTGCGAACCCGCCTGACGCTGGCCGGCCTGCTCGGCGTGCTGCCCGGGATTGCGATCGCGCTGCTCCTGGAACGGATCACCGTCGCCGCCGTCGGGTCCGCCTCCACGGGTCAACCGGCGGTACCCCCGCTGGTCAACGTCGTCCCGGTAGCTCAGCTGGCGGCCTGGGCGCTCGGGGCGGGAGTGCTGGTGGTCCTGACCGCATGGGGTTCGGCGCGGTGGCTGCTGTCCGACGCCGTGAGCCGGCGGTCCGGGGCCACCGCTCAGGCAGGACGAAGCGAGGAGGCACTTCGAGAGGGATGGGCTCGGTGAGCGCACCGGTGGTGATGCTGCGGGGAGTCTTCTGCGTTCACCGGACCGGGCAGGGCGATGCGGCGGCATTGCAGGGTCTGGACCTGGGGCTGGATCGCGGCGAGGTGCTGTGCGTGCTCGGTCCCAGCGGCGCCGGCAAGAGCACGCTGCTCCACGTGACCGCCGGGCTGCAGCCGCCGTCGGCCGGCGTGGTGGAATTTATGGGGCGTGACATCAGTCGCATGGACGCTCGGCGGCGGGCGGCAATGCGCCACCGCCACCTGGCGTTCCTGGGCCAGTCGAGCCAGGCGGCGCTCCCACCTGGGCTGGCGGCCAGGCAGACGGTGATGCTGCCGCTGGCGCTGCGCGGCGTGGGCCGCCGGCAGCGAGCAGCCCGGGCGGCTGAGCTTCTGGACGCGGTCGGTTTGGGCGAGCGCGGCGGCGCGTTGGCGGGAGAGCTCTCCGGAGGCGAGCGCCAGCGCGTGGCCCTGTGCGCGGCCCTGGCCCACGCTCCGGACGTGCTGCTGGCCGACGAGCCGACCGGCGATCTCGACCAGCCGAACGCCGAATTGGTTTACCGGCTCACCGTGGCCCTCGCCCGCTCGTCGGGCGCCAGCGCCATCATCGCCAGCCACGATCGGCTGGCCGCGGGCTACGCCGACCGTGTCATCGAGCTCCGGGACGGGCGGGTGGTCGAGGAGCGACAGGGCGACGCCGCGACGCTGGTGGTGGATCGCGGCGGCTGGGTGCGCTTGCCGGATGCGCTGCGGGCCGCGACCCAGTTGAGCGACCGAGTCACCCCGCGGGCGGTGGACGGAGGACTGCTCCTCTCCCCGGCGGCGGACGCGCAACCCAGTGCGGGCTCGCCCCAGCCCCGCGCTGCGCGCGGCCCCAGTTCGTGGACGCCGGCCCGGGTGACGGTCGAGGGCCTGGGCCGCAGCTATGGCCGGAGCGCAGACGGGCGGCCGGTGCTGGGGCGCCTCACCCATAGCTTCGCCGCTGGGCGCCTGACCGTGGTCACGGGCCGCTCCGGTAGCGGCAAGACGACGCTGCTCAGACTGATCGGCGGACTCGACCGCCCCACCGCCGGCGAGATCACCGTCGACGGACATCCGCTCTCATCGCAGGACGGCGAGCAGCTCGCCCGGCTGCGGCGCCGGCAGATCGGATTCATGTCCCAGGACCCGGCCCCGATCGGGTTCCTGAGCGCGCACGAGAACATCGTGCTCACGCTGCGGATGCGCGGCTGGGCCCAGGGCGTCGCCGATCAAACCGCGGCTGAGTCTCTTGAGCTCATCGGGCTCTCGGAGCGAGCCGGTCAGCGGGTCAGCCGCCTGTCGGCCGGCGAGACGCAGCGTGTCGCACTGGCTCGGGCCCTGGCCGGCGCCCGCGGCCTGCTCGTCATCGACGAGCCCACGTCCCGCCTGGACGAGGCCAACGCCGCCACGGTCGCCACGCTCCTGGCCCACGCCGCTTCAGTCCAGGGTCAGACGATCATCTGCGCCAGCCACGATCCGGCGATCATCGCCGAGGCCGACGCGGTGCTGGCGCTGGACGGGTAGCGCCCCGGGGCCGGATCTGGCGCCCGGGAGGGCTGGAGGAGCGACTGGCGAACCCACAGTCAATGGCTGAACAGAAGCTGACGCCGCGGGAGCAGCGGGCCGGCTACCGGCTGTGGCTGGCATTCGGCTCGGCGGACGACTTCACGGACCCTCGACTCGGCTACCGGAGGCTGTTCTCCGAGGTGCTCGGGACGTTCCTGCTCGTGCTGGCCGCCGCCGGGGGCGGGTTGCTTCACGCCAAGGGCGAGATCAGCCTGGCCGCCGCGGTCGTGGCCCCCGGCCTGATGGTGCTGGCGATCATTCTGTTCATGGGCGCGGTCTCAGGCGCCCATCTCAGATCGAACCGGCCCGGATCAGCGCCGTCGTGAATGAGCTGCGCGAACGGCACCTGATCGCCGGCGAGGACGGTGACAGTCTTCTGACGCCATCCGGCGAGGAGCAAACCCAGCGGATCCTGGCCGCCCGCCGCGAACTGCTGGCTGACGCGCTCGCCGACCCGGATGCCGCGCGCAGCTCCGAGCTGTCAGCGCTGCTGCACCGGCTGGCCCGCGAGCTGTGCGGGGAGCCGCCGACCGGCAACCCGGCCCAGCCCGCTGCCTCCGTGTCCGACCGACCGTAGGCGGCAGCGGGGCTTGGTCAGCAGCAGCTGGGCGTCACGGATCCGGCGCTCAGCGAAGCCGGCCTCGCAGTAGGCCAGGTAGAGGGTCCAGAAGCGCTGGAACGCCTGGTCGTAACCCAGCTTCTCCAGCTCTTCGGCGTGGGCGATGAACTGCTCGCGCCAGCGCCGCAGCGTGGTGACGTAGTGGACGGTGAGGTCCCGCAGCCCGGCGAGCTGCAGGTCGGTCTGGCGGGCGAGGTCGCGGCTCAGCGTGGCGATCGAGGGAAGTGAGCCGCCGGGGAAGATGCGCTGCTTGATAAATGAGCTGGAACCCTTCTCGATCTCATACGCCCGGTCGTCGATCACGATCGCCTGGAGGAGCATCGCTCCGTGAGGCTCGAGCAGCCGGGAGCAGGTCCCCAGGAACGTCCCCGTGTGCCGCCAGCCCACGGCTTCAATCATCTCGATCGACACGAGCTTGTCGTAGCGCCCGCGCAGGTCGCGATAGTCGGCATCCAACACGGTCACGCGATCCTGGATACCGGCCTGTCTCACCCGCTCGGCGGCATAGGCGTGCTGATCGGCTGAGATCGTGGTCGTGGTGATGTGGCACCCGCGGGTGGCCGCGGCGTGCAACGCGAAGCTGCCCCAGCCGGTTCCGATCTCCAGCACCCGGTCGTCGGGTCCCAGCTCGAGCTGTTCACACACCAGCTCGAGCTTGGCCAGCTGCGCCTCCTCAAGCGTCATCTCGGGCCGCTCGAACAGGGCGCACGAGTAGGTCAGGGTCGGATCGAGCATCCGCGTGAACAGCTCCTGGCCGAGGTCGTAGTGC
>DATKRM010000235.1:0-2962 GCA_035532195.1 Solirubrobacteraceae bacterium | reverse complement strand
ACCGACACCACGTTCAGCCCTGTTCCCCGGAGGTAGCCGACCATGCGTCCGTCCACCAGGTCCCGGATCATCTTTCCGCTGGGCGTGGGCTGCCGATCGCCGGGTCCCACCACCGTGGTGGGATTCACGCACACGGTCTCCAGCCCCTCTTGCGCGGCGCTCGCGGCCAGGCGCTCGGCCTCCACCTTGGTCCGCTTGTAGGGAACCTTGAGCTCCCAGGCCGGTGGGCTGTCTTGTTCGGTGGCCGGGCGGTCGGGCACGGGACCGCAGGTGGCCGAGCTTGAGGTGCAGAGCACGCGGCCGACGCCCTGTCGGGCGGCCGCGTCCAGCACGTTGCGCGTCCCCTCCACGTTGGTCGCCTCCATCAGCCCGGCGTCCGAGCGCCGGTAGCTGTAGAGGGCAGCCATATGAACTACGGCTTCGCAATCCTCCACGGCCTGTCGCACCGCGTCCGCGTCACGCACGTCGCCGGGTCGCCATTCGGCCACCCTGGCCTCGGACGGCGGCTCACTGCGACAGAACGCTCGGACCTCAGCTCCGGCTTGCCGTAATTCGGCCGCGACGTGGGAGCCGATGAACCCGCTGGCGCCGGTCAGGAGGATGCGCAATGGGGTTCAGCCGCGCAGCACCGACAGAAGCGCCTTGTGGGGCGCGCGCACTGTGTGCGTTATCGCCGTCGGCTCATACCCGCAGTGAGCCATGCAGTTGTCGCAGCGGGGGTCCTTGCCGCGGCCATAGCGATCCCAGTCGGTGTGCTCGAGCAGCTCCTGGTAGCTCTTGGCGTATCCGTCGGACATCAGGTAGCAGGGGCGCTGCCAACCGAAGATCGAGTAGCTGGGAATGCCCCAGGCGGTGCAGTCGAAGTCGATCCGGCCCTCCAGGAAGTCCAGGAACAGCGGAGAGTGGTTGAGGCGCCACTTCTTTCGCCGCCCGCCGGCGAACGCGGTCCGGAACAGCTTGCGCGTCTGCTCAACCCCGGGGAAGTGCTCCTGGTCGGGCGCCTTCTCGTAGGCGTAGGCCGGCGAGATCATCATCTGGTCGACCTCGAGCTCGTCGTTCAGGTAGTCGAGAACCTCGCGCACCGTGTCCGGCGTGTCGTCGGAGAAGAACGTCGTGTTGGTGGTGACCCGGAAGCCGCGATCCTTGGCCGCGCTGATCGCCGACACGGCCTTGTCGAACACGCCGTCGCGGCACACCGACTTGTCGTGGCGCTCACGCAGCCCGTCCATGTGCACCGCCCAGGCGAAGTACGGCGAGGGGGTGAACTTGTCCATCTTCTTCTCCAGCAGCAGCGCGTTGGTGCAGCAGTAGACGAACTTCTTGCGGGCCACCAGCTGGCCCACGATCTCCTCGATCTCGGGGTGGATCAGCGGCTCGCCGCCCGCGATCGACACCACCGGGGCGCCGCACTCCATGACCGCGCCCACCGCGTCCTCGACCGACATGCGCCGGCGCAGGACGTGATCGGGGTGCTGGATCTTGCCGCAGCCCGCGCAGGCCAGGTTGCACTGGTACAGCGGCTCCAGCTCGAGCACCAGGGCGTACTTGTCCCGGCGGGCCAGGCGCTGGCGCAGGATGTAGGAGCCCACCTTGGCGCTCTGACGAAGAGGTACTGGCATCGGCTACAGCCTACTCTCGCACCTCTCTGGGCAGCGCGAACGACACGGCCTCATCGGCCACGGACGCGACGCTGACCTCGGCTGGACCGAGGATCTGCAGCTCTCCGAGCACCTGCTGGACGATCCGTTCGGGCACCGAGGCCCCCGCCGTGACGCCGATCCGCCGCGCGTCGCGCAGCCAGGCCAGGTCAATCTCCGACTCGTCGTCCAGCAGCCGGGCCGGGCAGCCGTGGCGCTCGGCCACCTCGACCAGCCGGTTGGAGTTAGACGAGTTGCGTGAGCCGACCACCAGCACCAGATCGCACGACCGGGCCAGCGCCTTGACGGCGTCCTGGCGGTTCTGGGTGGCGTAGCAGATGTCGTCCGTGGCCGGTCCGGCCGCCCCGGGGAACCGCTCGCGGAGCCGCGACACGATGCCCTGGGTCTCGTCCACGGCCAGCGTGGTCTGGGTCAGGTAGGCCACCCGGCCGGGATCGGCCACCTGGAGCTGGTCCACGTCCTCCTCGGAGGCGACGACCCGGATGTGGTCGGGAACCTCGCCCGAGGTGCCCTCGACCTCCTCGTGGCCCTCGTGGCCGACCAGCACGACCGTGTAGTCACGCGCGGCGAACCTCCGGGCCTCGGCGTGGACCTTGCTGACCAGCGGGCAGGTGGCGTCGATCACGTTGAGCTGGCGGGCCCGGGCCTGTTCACGGACGGCCGGTGAGACGCCGTGGGCCGAGAACACGACGGTCGAGCCGGTCGGGACCTCGTGCAGCTCGTCCACACACACCGCGCCGCGGCGCTCGAGCCCGGACACCACATGGCGGTTGTGGACGATCTCCTTGCGCATATAGACCGGAGCTCCGAACCGGTCGAGCGCCCGCTCCACCGCCTCGATCGCCCGCTCCACTCCGGCGCAGGAGGCCCGGGGTGCGGCCAGGACCAGCTGGCGCGGCGCCACGGCGTCCGCCCACTCCTCCAGGGGGCCGGCCACCGCGGTCAGCGAGCGGGCGGCCCTGCGGAACCCGGCCAGCGTGGCCACGGGGCGGTTCAGACCGCGCTCGGGCGTATCCAGGATGACCCGGACCACGGCCAGCGCACGGCCGCCCGCCGCCCCGGCCAGCCAGGCCGACTCCATGTCGACGGCCAGCGCTCCCAGCTCGTCTAGTCGGCGGCGGGAGGCGCCGAGCGCCGGGGCCTGGACCGAGACCAGCGGTCCGGTGTGCACGGTCAGCCTACGGCGCCTGAGCATCCCGGCGATCACCCCCGAGCCGGGGCACATGACCACGGTCGAGCCGTCGCGGCGGCGGAGCTCGGTGGCCACGACGACGTCTCCGGGCTCCAGCTCGGGCGACAGGGCT
>DATKRM010000234.1:0-6368 GCA_035532195.1 Solirubrobacteraceae bacterium | reverse complement strand
CGACCTGCCCAGCCTGCGCGCGGGAGTGGCCCACGGGATCGTGGTCCCCCGGGCCGGTGACCTGTACGGCAACGCGGTCAACCTAGCCAGCCGGGTCACTGGAGTGGCCCGGCCAGGGAGCGTTCTCTGCACCGAGGAGGTCCACGACGCGGCGGGCGACCGCTTCGAGTGGAGGTTCGCCCGCCGGCATCGGCTGAAGGGGATCGGCGACGCGGTGCCGCTGTACCGCGCCCGGCGGCTGCAGGATTAATTAGCTAATGGGCCGACAGGACGTCGATGACGAAGACCAGCGTGGAGTTGGCCGGAATCGTCGGCGGCTGACCCGCCTTGCCGTAGGCCAGGTTGGGCGGAATGATCAGCTCGACCCGCGAGCCCACGCGCTGGCCCGTGAGACCCTTGACCCAGCCCGGGATCACGCTGCCCGCGGACAGCGCCGTGGTGAACGGCTGGTTGCGCTTCCACGACGAATCAAACTCGGCGCCGGTCTGGTACAGCACCCCCACGTAGTTGACCGTGACCTGCTGGCCCGGCGCCACCGGCTGGCCCGTGCCCTTGACCAGGTCCTTGATCACCAGGTTCTTGGGCGCCGGGCCCTTAGGCGCGCTGACCACCGGCTTGGTGGCCAGGGCGGGCGGCGGCTTCGGAGTCGTGGGGGTCGAGGCCACAGTCGGACCGCCGGGAGCCAGCTGGACACCGGGGGCTTTGGAGCTGCCGCCACAGGCCGCCAGTGCCGCGGTGGCGGCGAGCGCGCCGGCAATGGGAACGATTCGCTTGCGCATCGAGCGCGGGAGCGTAGCGAAACCCGACGCTTGCTAGGACGCCATGCGTTCGAGCAAGGCGGAGTCCACGTCGAAGTTGGCGTGGACCGAGGACACGTCATCGGACTCCTCGAGGGCGTCGATCAGCTTCATCAGCCGGGCCGCGTCGCCTTCCTCCACCGGGACGCGTGACTTGGGGAGCTCGGCAAGCGCGGCACTCTCGATCTCCACCCCGGCCCGCTCTAGCGCGCTCCGAACCGCGACCAGATCCCCGGGCTCGGTGATCACCTCGAACACGTCGTCGTCGAGCGAGATGTCCAGCGCCCCGGCGTCGATGGCTGTCATCAGGTCGTCCTCGCCGTAGCGGGCGGCATCGACCACGATCACCCCTCGTTTGTCGAACAGGTACGAGACTGAGCCGGGCTCGCCCAGGTTGCCCCCGTGCTTGGTCAACATGTGGCGGACGTCGGCCCCGGTGCGGTTGCGGTTGTCGGTCATCGCCTCGATCAGCAAGGCCACGCCGCCCGGACCGTAGCCCTCATACAGCACGGTCTGGATCTGGTCGGCGTCGACACCCTCGCCGGTGCCCTTGGCCACGGCCCGCTCGATGTTGTCCTTGGGCATCGAGGCGTCCTTGGCCTTCTGGATGGCCAGCCCCAGCGCGGGGTTTCCGTCCGGGTCTCCCCCGCCCTCCCGAGCGGCCACCGTGATGGCTCGGGTCAGCTTGGTGAACTGCTGGCCGCGGCGGGCATCCACGACCGCTTTCTTGTGCTTGATCGAGGCCCATTTGGAGTGGCCGGACATGGCTTGAGTCTACGACCCCCCAGTAGCATCCGGCCGGCCATGCCGGCCACGGTCAATCCAGCGATCTTCAAGGCCTACGACATCCGCGGGCTGTACGGCTCGGACATCGACGCCTCGGTGGCCGAGATGATCGCCCGGGCGTTCACCCGGGTGATCGCCGAGCAGGCGGGCAAGGCCCCGGCCGGGCTTGCGCTCGGCCTGGGCCACGACATGCGTTTGAGCGCGCCCGAGCTGGCGGCGGCCTACCGCCGCGGCATGTGCGCGGAGGGGGCTACGGTCCTGGACGCGGGCCAGATCGCGACCGAGATGCTCTACTACCTGGTCGGCTCACGTGACCTGGACGGCGGGGTGATGTGCACCGCCTCGCACAACCCCAAGGCCTACACCGGGGCCAAACTGGTGGGGCACGGCGCCCTCGCGCTGTCCGGAGATGCCGGCATCGGCGACATCCGGGACCTCATCGAGCGCGGGCTGGGCGAGCCGCCAGGCGGAGGACAGGCCCAGGAGCTCGACATCTACGAGGAGTTCCACACCGCGGCCATGCGGTTCATCGATCCCGGGGCGGTGCGGCGACTGCGCGTGGTCGTGGACGGCGGCAACGGCATGGCCGGTCCAATGATCGGGCCGCTGCTCGAGCGGCTGGGACTCGACCTGGCCGAGACCTACTGGACGCCGGACGGCGAGTTTCCGGATCACGAGCCCAACCCGCTGCTGCCTGAGAACCGCGAAGCCATCATGCGGGCGGTGGTCGAGCAGCAGGCCGATCTGGGCATGGCCTGGGACGGCGATGCGGACCGCTGCTTCTTCATCGACGAGGCCGGGGCGTTCGTGGACGGAGACTTCCTCACGGCGCTGCTGGCCGAGTCGATGCTGGAAAAGCACCCCGGGGCCACGATCCTCTACGACGTACGGGCTAGCCGGGCGGTCAACGACACCGTGGAGCGGGCCGGGGGGCGAGCCCTGATGAACCGGGTCGGACACGCGTTCTTCAAGCAGCGCATGCGGGAGGAGGACGACGCGGTGTTCGGCGGCGAGGTGTCCGGTCACTACTACTTTCGCGACTTCTACTGCGCGGACTCGGGCACGCTCCCGGCGCTGCTGATCCTTGAGCTGTTGTCGCGGCGCGGGCAGAGTCTCGTTCAGCTGCTCGAGCCCTACCGGGGTCGGTACTTCATCTCGGGCGAGATCAACTCGGAGGTCGCCGACCAGGCGGCCAGGCTCGAGGACCTGGCCGGGCGCTACAGCGACGCGCAACAGCATCGGCTGGACGGGCTATCGGTCGACTACGACGACTGGCACTTCAACGTGCGCCCGTCGAACACCGAGCCGCTGCTGCGGCTGTGCCTGGAGTCCCTGGTCTCGCGCGAGGACATGGAGCGCCGGCGAGACGAGGTGCTGGCCGTGATTCGGTCTTGAGTACATCCGAGTCCTCAGGCCAGGACCAGGCCGGGTTCGCCGCGGCTGCGGCCGCCGGCATCCACCGTCTGGCCGTGCCCACGCCGTTCGCCGTGGGCCGGGTCAACTGCTACCTGATCGAGGACGAGCCGCTGACCCTGATCGACACGGGTCCCAACTCCGGAAAGTCGCTGGACGAGCTCGAGCAGGCGCTGGCGACCCACGGGCACGCCGTCGAGGACCTGGAGCTGATCGTGATCACCCACCAGCACATGGACCACCTGGGGCTGCTGGAGATCCTGGCCCGACGGTCGGGAGCCGAGGTGGCGGCACTGCACCTGCTCGAGCCCTACCTGGCCAGGTTCCCGGAGAACCAAGCGGCCGACGATGACTTCTCGCAGGCGATCATGCGGCGCCACGGGATCCCGGCCGACATGGTGACCGTGCTGGGCGGGATCGGTAGCGCCTTCCGGGCCTTCGGCTCACGCGGCAAGGTGACGCGCCGCCTGCACGACGGCGAGGTGCTCAGGCTGCGCGACCGCAGCTTTTCGGTCCTGCACCGACCCGGCCACAGTCCCTCAGACACGATCTTCTGGGACCAGGAACGGCGCATGCTGATCGCCGGCGATCACCTGCTGGCCCACATCTCTTCCAATCCGCTGATCTCCCGCCCGTTGGGCGGGGTAACCGACGGTGAACGGCCGCACGCGCTGATCCAATACATCGAGTCGATGCAGGCCACGCGCCAGCTGCCCATCGACCTGGCCCTGACCGGTCACGGAGACCCGATCCACGATCACGTGGCGCTGATCGACGAGCGGCTGCGCCTGCATCGGCGGCGGGCCGAGAAGATTCTGCGCATGCTCGAGCCGGCGCCGCTGACGGCCTACGAGATCGCACTCAAGATGTGGGGCAACGTGGCGGTGACCCAGGCCTACCTGACTCTGTCCGAGGTGCTGGGTCACATGGACCTGCTGGCCCGTGACGGGCTGGTCAGAGAACGCGACAACGGCGACGTCGTGCGGTTCGAAGCTGCGGGCTGACGGGCCTAGCCGGTGAAGGCCGAGGTGCCCGGACGCAACGGCGACACCGTGGTCTGCTTGCACTCGAACGCGCCACCCGGGATCGACACGTGGAGGGTCGCAGTGTCGTTGGGCGGGATCACCTGAAGGCCGGATGCGGTGGTACAGGGCAGGTTGGGGACCGCGCCGTGGGTCACGAACACCCGGAATGACACGGTGGACCCGGGGGCCACGTTGAGGGAGACGACCGGCACGCTGCCCGCCATGTCGGTGGTGACGTGCTGGGGCGTGGTGGGCAGACCATGTCCCGACTTGTCGAGCCACAGGATGCCCGGGAAGCCGGAGGTGTGGCAGGTGACCGACCCGGTGTTCTTCAGGGCGAACCCCAGCTCGCCATGCCCGGTGGCTCCCTGCTGGCCGAGGAAGGACAGCGCCAGCGTGCTGGCCCGGCACAGGCCCGGTCCCGACGGTTTCGGCGCAGTGGTGGATGTCGTGACCGTCCGAGTGACGGTGGCGGTTGTCGCGGCGCTGGTCGGCGTGGTCGGGGCGCCGCTGGTGGAGGAGCTCTTGGAGCTCCCGCAGGCCGACGCCACGCCGACCAGCAGGAACAGGGACAGAGCAACCGCGGCACGCCTCATGGCATGAGGTTTCGCCCCGCGCCCCGGACCTCCTGCCTGGCCGCACCGTCACGGCCACCTGACACTATCTGCGCACCGTGGCCACACCCTCCGGGAACCACGAGGTTCGGGCCGAGACGTCCAAGTGGGTGGCAGCCCTGGACCGGCTCTCCCCCTACTGGGCGCCTCAGCTCGTCGTGGCCGTGGCGATCCTGCTGGATCTGGCGCTAGCCGGGCAGCTGACGATCGGGCCCCGCTGGTTGCTGCCCGCGGTCGAGGGCGGGCTCCTGATCGCGCTGGTCATGATCTTGCCCCACCCCCGCGTGCGTCACACCGCGCTGCGGCGGTATCTGTCGATGGGGTTCATCGGGCTGGTCAGCGCGGTCAACGCCGTGTCTCTGGGGCTGCTGGTGCACTACCTGCTGCACAGCCATACGTCGAACGGCCGGACGCTGGTCTATTCCGGAGTCGTCCTGTGGGTGACCAACGTGCTGCTGTTCGGGCTGTGGTACTGGGAGCTCGACCGTGGCGGCCCGGTGGCCCGGCGCGAGCGAGAGCATGCGGTGGCAGATTTTCTGTTCCCCCAGATGACCGTGCGGCGCTGGGCGCCCAAGGGGTGGATACCGGGGCTGATCGACTACCTCTACACGTCGTTCACCAACGCCTCCGCGTTCAGTCCCACCGACACGATGCCGCTGACCGCCACGGCCAAGTGGCTGATGGCTGCGCAGGCGTCGATCTCGCTGGTCACGATCGGTCTGGTCGTGGCCCGGGCGGTAAACATCCTGTCCTGAGCATGCGCCGGAAGATCAACTGGGAGCTGGTTACCTGCGGGGTGCGCGGCCATGTCCTGGTCGGCACCGACGCCCGGATGCTGCGCGACGAGCATGCTTCGTTCGCCCGCGAGCTGGCCGGGCTGCGGTGGCACCGGTGCCTGCGCTGCGACACCTGGACTCCCGTGCCACCGCCGGCCGACCCGGCGCGCGAGCATCCCCCGGACCGGCTCGAGATCCAGATCCCCGAGCGGGGCAAGGCGCTGCGCGACAAGATCGTGCTCCGGGTGATCGCGGTGGACCGGGTGATCCACTTCGTGGTCCTGGGACTGCTGGGGATCGCCGTGCTGTTCGTGGCCCGGCACGAGACCAGCCTGCGGGGGGACTTCTATCGGGTGGTGGCCGACCTGCAGAGAGGCGTGGGCGGCGGACCGGTCCAGAACACACCGCAGCACGGCGTGCTGCACGAGCTGGCCAAGCTGTTCGCGCTGCGCGCCGGCGCGCTGACCCGCGCCGGGCTGATCATCCTGGCCTACGGGATCCTGGAGGGCGTCGAGGCCGTCGGCCTGTGGTTCGCCAAGCGCTGGGCCGAGTACCTGACGTTGGTGGCCACCACGATCCTGCTGCCGCTCGAGGTGTATGAGCTGATCAACGGGGCCACGGCGCTGAAGGTGATCGGGTTCATCATCAACCTGGCCATCGTCATCTACCTGCTGTTCGCCAAGCGCCTGTTCGGCCTGCGCGGGGGCGGGAAGGCCGAGCTGGCCGAGCGTGCGGCGGAGATGAGCTGGGAGCACATCGAGCGGACCAGCCCGCCGGAGCCAGCGCCGGTTGGCTGAGCTTCAGTCCGCCGAGCTCGAGCGCCAGATTTCCTGGACGAGCTTCGGCAAGGCGAGAACACGATCCGCCACGGACTCGTGATGTGAGGGGCCGGAAGGCCTACGGGTGGGCGGCCGCTCAACCGGAGCCCTTGATTTCTGCCGTCGAGAGGCCGATCAT